>NZ_PKRT01000001.1:1330000-1657496 GCF_002855555.1 Novosphingobium sp. TH158
ATGCGCATCGGCGAGATGGGCCGCGCCCTGCGCCTGGCATCGACGCTGGCGACAGCGCGGGTCCCGGGCTGACCGGCATGGCTGATCATGACCTGACCGATCCGGACGAAGGCGGGCGCGAACCGGCAACGATGAGCGTGCGCGGTGCCGCGCTCTGGGCGATGGGCGGGCAGTACCTGTCCTTCGCCATCCAGTTCGTCACGTCAGTGCTGATCTCGCGCTTCTTCCTCAGCCCGGAAGAAGTGGGCCTGTTCTCGATCGCCATGGCCGCGGCTTTGCTGGCCTCGGTGCTGCAGGACTTCGGGCTTTCCCGCTACATCGCCGGCCTGCCCCGCATCGACAAGGCAGAGATCGCGCGCTGCTCCTCGGTCGCCCACGCCTTCTCGCTGGTTGTCGCCGGGCTGATCGCCGCTTCGGCATGGCCGATGGCCGAGGCCTATGACCAGCCCGACCTGCTGCCGATCATGCTGATCATTGCATCGAGCTATCTGTTCATTCCCTTCGCCGTCGTGCCGCTCGCCCTGCTGGGCCGGACGATGACCTTTACCGCGCACTTCAAGATCAACGTCGGCGGTGCGCTGGCGCAGGGGCTCGTCTCGCTCGGCTTCGCGGCGGCGGGCTTTTCTGCCTATGCGCTGGCCTGGGGCACGCTGGCCTTCGCCCTCGTGCGCGGAGCAATCGCGCAGTGGATCCGCCCGGCATCGCCTTGGCCGCTGCAGCTCGATGGCATGAAGCCGATCGTTTCGACCGGATCGCGCCTGACGACGCTCTATGCCATCGGCGCGGCCGGCTCGCGATCGCCAGACCTGATTGTCGGCAAGGCGCTCGGCCTGCTGGCCGTCGGGCTCTACAGCCGGGCAGCAAGCCTGGCCGACCAGTTCCGCATGCTGATCGCCGGAGCCATCGGATCGGTGTTCTACCCGGCCTTCGCGCGCATACGCGACCGCGGCGAGCCCTTGGGCCCGGCTTACCTTCGGGTCTGCGCCGGCTATTCGGCGGTGGTCTGGCCGGGGATGGCCGGCCTTGCCCTGGCATCCGAACCGGTCGTCCGCCTGCTCTATGGCGAGGCGTGGATCGGCGTTGCCCCCTTGCTGGCGATGATCGCGCTGTCCGAGATCCTGCTTGTATCGCTGCCGCTGCATACCGACCTGCCGATCCTGACCGGCAAGCTCAACCAGCTGATCCGCGTCAACCTGATCGATACGCTGATGGCCATCGCTGTGCTGGTGGCCGGGTGCGCCTGGGGCCTGGAAGGGGCGGCCGGATCGCGGCTGGTCTATGGTGCGGCCTGGGTGCTGCTTTATGCCCGCTTCCTTCACCGGCTGATCGGTTTCGATGCGAAGGCCCTGCTGGGCATCTATGCCCGCAGTGCCCTGGCGACGCTGGCTGCGCTGGTGCCGCTGGCGCTGACCTATGCCTTCATTGTCCCGCCATCGCAGATCGGCTTCTTCACGCTGGCCGCCGCTGCGGGCGCGGGGGTGCTGCTCTGGCTGGGCTGCCTTGCCCTGCTGCGCCACCCCGCGCTGGACGACCTGCTGGGCATTGCCGCGCACATTCCCTTTGCCAGCCGGATTCTGCCAATCGCCCGCCTCGCCCGCTGAACGGCATGGCAGGCGCGCCGCGGGCGTGGTATCCTGCGCGCCGGGAGAAAAGCGATGAACCCGATAGCCGCAGGCCTGCTGATCGCCATGTCCGTGCCCTCGCTGCACAGCGCGCAGGGCGCGGGCGAAGCCAGCGAGACAGACATCGTCGATACCGCAAAGGATTCGCGCAACCGGCTGACCGTTCCCGTCAGGCTGGGCGACCATGGCCCGTTCCGCTTCCTTGTCGATACCGGATCCCAGAACACGGTGGTGGCCAATTCGCTGGTCAGCCGCCTGGCCCTGGTGCCCAAGTCGCGCGCCAGGCTGATCGGCGTGGCCGGGATGCAGGTGGTCGATACGGTCGAGATCGAGGAAGTGATGCTGGGCCGCCGCTCCTATTACGGCATCCTGGCCCCGATCCTCGATCGCAAGGACATCGGCGCCGAAGGCATCCTTGGCATCGACAGCCTGCAGGACCAGCGCATCCTGCTCGATTTCCGCAAGGGCCTGATGGCGGTCAACGATGCGCGCTCGCTGGGCGGCAACATCGGCTTCGAGATCGTCGTTACCGCGCGCAAGCGTTCCGGCCAGCTGATCATGACCAACGCCAAGATCGACGGCATCACCGTGGACGTGGTCATCGATACCGGTTCGGACACCACGCTGGGCAATCGCGCGCTACAACGCGCCATGGGCAAGCGCGGCGTGGCGGTGGAGCAGACCCTGCTCCATTCCGTGACCGGGCAGACCCTGCTGGCCGACGTCGCCTATGGCAACAAGCTCGACATGCAGGGGATTTCCATCACCCGCCCGACCATCGCCTATTCCGATTCGCCCACCTTCGAACACCTCAAGCTCGACAAGCGGCCCGCGATCCTGCTGGGCATGCGCGAGATGCGGGTGTTCCCGCGCATCGCCATAGACTTCAAGGCGCGCAAGGTGCTGTTCGACCTGCCCGATGCCGGCGACCCGGCCTATTTCGGCCTGCCGCCGGAAGGTGCGGCAAGCCCCCGGGGCGAGTGATTCGGCTTTCCCTTTCGCGCGGCATGCCTACATAGCGGCCCATGCCGCCAGATCGCCACGCCAACGAACCCGGTGCCCGCCATGATGGCTGGAGCACGCTCAGCCGTTTCCTGCCCTACCTGTGGCCGCGGGATAATCCGGGGCTGAAGGCGCGCATCGTCTGGTCGGTGCTGCTGATCCTGGCAGCCAAGGCGGTAACGCTGGCCCTGCCCTTCGCCTACAAGCGCGCGGTCGATACGATGAGCCTGCCGGCGGGAACGGGGCCGGTGTTCACCATCGCCTTCGCTTTCGTGCTGGCCTATGCGCTCGGCCGCTTTTCCAGCGTGCTGTTCGACAATGTCCGCAACATGGTGTTCGAGCGGGTCGGACAGGACGCCACCCGCGCCCTCTCGGAAGACGTGTTCGCCCGGCTGCACCGCCTTTCGCTGCGCTTCCACCTTGCCCGCCGCACCGGCGAAGTGACCAAGGTGATCGAGCGCGGGACCAAGAGCATCGACACGATGCTCTACTTCATGCTGTTCAACATCGCCCCCACCGTGATCGAGCTGCTGGCCGTGGCGGTGATCTTCCAGCTGCAGTTCGGCTGGGAGCTGGTGGCGGCAACCGCCTTTTCGGTGGCGCTCTACGCATGGGCCACCCGCACCATCACCGAATGGCGCAACCACCTGCGCGAAAAGATGAACCGGCTCGACGGGCAGGCCATGGCCCGCGCGGTCGATTCGCTGCTCAATTACGAGACGGTGAAGTATTTCTCCGCCGAGCGGCGCGAGGAAGCGCGCTTTGCCCAGGCCACCAGCGCCTATGCCCAGGCCGCGGTGCAGAGCAACAACAGCCTTGGCCTGCTCAACATCGCGCAGGCCGCCATTGCCAACCTGCTGATGGCAGGCGCCATGGGCTTTACCGTCTGGGGCTGGTCCGAGGGCCGCTTCACCGTGGGCGACCTCGTCTTCGTCAATACCTACCTGCTGCAGCTGTTCCGCCCGCTCGACATGCTGGGCATGGTCTATCGCACGATCAACCAGGGGCTGATCGACATGGCGGCCATGTTCAAGCTGCTGGATACCGAAGTGGAAGTGAAGGACGCCCCCGGCGCGCCGGCGCTGGTCGTTTCGCGCCCCAGCCTGGCCTTCGACAATGTCGTGTTCGGCTATGACAAGGACCGCACCATCCTGCACGGCCTGTCCTTCGAGGTGCCCGCCGGATCGCAGGTGGCCATCGTCGGCCCTTCAGGCGCGGGCAAGAGCACGATCGCCCGGCTGGTGTTCCGCTTCTACGATCCCTGGTCCGGCCGGGTGCTGATCGACGGGCAGGACATCCGCGAGGTCACGCAGGATTCGCTGCGCAAGGTGCTGGGCATCGTGCCGCAGGATTCGGTGCTGTTCAACGAATCGATCGGCTACAACATCGCCTATGGCCGCGAAGGTGCGGGGCCCGAAGATGTCGAGGCTGCCGCCCGCGCCGCCGCGCTGATGCCGCTGATCGACCGCCTGCCCAAGCGCTTCGATACCGAAGTGGGCGAGCGCGGGCTGAAGCTTTCGGGTGGCGAGAAGCAGCGCGTGGCGATTGCCCGCACGCTGGTGAAGAACCCGCCGATCCTGCTGCTCGACGAGGCGACTTCCGCGCTCGATACCCGGACCGAACAGGACATCCTCGCCACGCTGCACAACGTGGCAGAGGGGCGCACCTCGCTCTCCATCGCGCACCGGCTCTCGACGATTGCCGATGCCGACCAGATCCTGGTGCTGAGCGAAGGTCGCCTCGCCGAAAGCGGCACCCATGCCGACCTGCTGCGCCGCGACGGGCTCTATGCCGAAATGTGGGCGCGGCAGGCGAGCGAGAAGGAAGAGCTTAACGAGGCGGCGGAATAAGGCTTCAGCGCCTCAGCGCTTCACCACGTCCGCCCCGCCCCAGACCACGGCCTGGGCAAGGTAGCCGCAGTTGTCCTGCACGCTCCAGGTGATGCTGGGCGATCCGTGCAGCCGCCACCCTTCTTCCAGCGCCTTGGAGACGCGCTCGCAGAAGGCGTGGTCGTCCTTGCCGGTGAGGCAGCGATAGACAAGCCGGCCATCGGGCGGGCTGGCGGGAAGTGAGGCGGTTTCGGTCATGGGCAGCACCTAGCAGCCCGAGCCTCGCTTGTGGAGAGGCCCGGGGCGCCGCCACGGCTGAACCGGTTGCTGCGCTTCGCGAAGGCTGGCGGGCTAGAGGATATACTTCGACAGGTCGGCGTCCTGCGCCAGATCGGTCAGCCGGTCGCTGACATAGGTGGCGTCGATCGTCACCACCTCGCCCTCGCGGTCTTCGGCTTCGAAGCTCAGTTCCTCAAGCAGCTTTTCCATCACGGTCTGCAAGCGCCGCGCGCCGATGTTCTCGACGCTTTCGTTCACCTGCGCGGCGATCTGAGCGATCTCGCGGATGGCTTCGGGGGTGAATTCCACCGTAACCTTCTCGGTCTCCAGCAGGGCCTTGTACTGCTGGACGAGGTTGGCGCGGGTTTCGGAAAGGATGCGGACGAAATCGTCCTCGCTCAGCGCCGAAAGCTCCACCCGGATCGGCAGGCGGCCCTGGAGTTCGGGCAGCATGTCGCTGGGCTTGGCAACGTGGAAGGCGCCGCTGGCGATGAACAGCACGTGGTCGGTCTTCATCGGGCCGTACTTGGTGCTGACGGTGGTGCCCTCGATCAGCGGCAGCAGATCGCGCTGCACGCCTTCGCGCGAAACCGAACCGCCGCGCACGTCGGAGACGGCGATCTTGTCGATCTCGTCAAGGAAGACGATACCGTTGGTTTCGGCATTGGCCAGCGCGACGCGGGCGACATCGTCCTGGTCCATGCGCTTTTCGGCTTCTTCATCCACCAGCTTGTCCCAGGCATCGGGAACCTTGAGCTTGCGGCGCTTGAGGTTCTGGCGGCCCATGGCCTTGCCCATGATGTCGGACAGGTTGATCATGCCGACATTGCCGCCCATGCCGGGCAGTTCGAACGGCATGGAGGGTGCATCCTCCACCTCGATCTCCACCTCGACATCGTTCATCGCGTTTTCGACGATGCGCTGGCGGAAGCTTTCGCGCGTCGCCTCGCTGGCGTTCTCGCCGACAAGGGCCTTCAGCAGGCGGTCCATCGCCGCCTTGCTGGCCGCCTCGCGCACCGCCTCGCGGCGGCGGTCCTTTTCGAGGCGGATCGCTTCTTCGGCCAGGTCGCGGGCGATCTGTTCGACATCGCGGCCGACATAGCCGACCTCGGTGAACTTGGTCGCCTCAACCTTCACGAAGGGCGCATCGGCCAGCTTGGCCAGGCGGCGGCTGATCTCGGTCTTGCCGCAGCCGGTCGGTCCGATCATCAGGATGTTCTTGGGCGTCACCTCGTCGCGCAGCTCGGGGCTGAGCCGCTGCCGGCGCCAGCGGTTCCGCAGCGCCACGGCCACGGCCTTCTTCGCCTCGGCCTGGCCGATGATATGCTCGTCGAGCGCAGCGACGATCGCCTTGGGGGTGAGGTTCTGGGTCATCATGCTCTTTCTTCCCGCCCGCAGGCAGGAGGGGTTCAGATCGTCTCGACCGTCACGCGGTCATTGGTGAAGACGCAGATGTCGGCGGCCACCTGCATGGCCTTGCGCGCGATCGTTTCTGCATCCGCTTCATAGGAATCGAGCGCCCGCGCCGCCGCCAGGGCATAGTTGCCGCCCGATCCGATGGCGGTGATGCCGCCTTCCGGTTCCAGCACGTCGCCATTGCCAGTCAGCACCAGCAGCACGTCGGCATCGGCAACGATCATCAGCGCTTCAAGGTTGCGCAGGTACTTGTCGGTGCGCCAGTCCTTGGCCAGTTCCACCGCCGCGCGCATCAGCTGGCCACGGTGCGCCTCAAGCTTGCGCTCAAGCCGGTCGAACAGGGTGAAGGCATCGGCCGTGGCCCCGGCAAATCCGGCAATCACCTTGCCATCGCCGATCCGCCGCACCTTGCGCGCGTTCGGCTTCATCACCGTGTTGCCCATGGAAACCTGGCCATCGCCGGCGATGACGGTCCTGCCGCCCTTCTTGACGCCGATGATGGTGGTGCCGTGCCAGGGAACCAGTCCGTGGCTGTCGCGAGAATTGCTCATGCCGCGGGATATATGCCCTGTGCCGCCGGGTTCAAGCTAGCTTCCGTTCGGGCCCGTGCCCGGGGCGCCGCCGGCGGGTCCGCCCATGCCGGTGCCGACCGTGCCGATATTGCCGAACAGGTCTTCCAGGAAGCCGCGTTCACGGCCCAGCGTCGGCGTCTTGTTGCCATCGGGATCGAGCCGGACAACCTTGTCCATGCCGATCTTCTCTACGCCCGAGACATTGCCCGTATCATCGAAGCTGACGCGCAGGATGGTCTGCTCATAGCTGCGCGGACGGGTGAAGGCGGCCTGCTTGGTATCGACCGAAACGTAGAACCAGTCCTTGCGGCCCCATTCCGAAACGAAGGTGGGCCGGCCCAGCGCGCGTTCGACCGACAGCTTGTTGTCGATCCCCGGCTGGACGGCATCGACCAGCGCATTGTCTGCAAGGTAACCGCGGTGATCCTTGATCGAGGCGCAGCCGGAGAGCGCCGCCACGGCGACCAGCGCCGCCACACCTGCCCTCAAATGCCGAAAATGCCGCATGCCTTCGCTCCGATCGGCGCCATTGCCATGACGCGGTTGCCTACTATATCGGCGCCTGCCTTAAAGGCCTGCGCGCCGCTGCGCAATGGCGCTTGGCTGCAAATGCTCTAACGGCCCCGATTGAATTCCCGGTGAACGAAAGGACCCGCCCCGATGTCCATCCTCAAGCGCCTGCTGCGACCCCGGGGTGATGATCTTTCGCCCTATCGCCCGCTGTGGCACCGCGTGGTCGAACTGTCGCGCGATCCGGCCTGGTACCGCGATGCGGGCATTGCCGATACGGTCGGCGGGCGCTTCGATGCGATCACGCTGGTGCTCAGCGCCGTGCTGCTGCGGATGGAGGGCGAGCAGGAACTGGTCGAGCCTTCGGTGCGGCTGACCGAGCTGTTCGTGGCCGACATGGATGGCCAGCTGCGCCAGTCGGGCGTGGGCGACATGGTCGTGGGCAAGCACATGGGCAAGCTGATGAGCGCGCTGGGCGGCCGGCTCGGTGCTTACCGCGATGCGCTTGCCAGTGACGACGCCTCGCTGCTGGAGCAAGCCATCACCCGCAACGTCACCCTGGTCGAAGGGGCTGATGCAGCCCTTGCCGCCGCGAAGTTCCGCACGCTCCACGCCGCGCTTGCCGGCCGGAACGCTGCCGCGCTGCTCGCTGGTGACTTCGCGCTGGAGGCCGCGTGATGAGCGAGTTCACCCGCATGGTCGATCCGCGCCAGATCACGGCAGCACCGCTGCACCTGGTGGCCAGCCCGCAGGAATGCGCCGCCCTGGCCCAACGCTTCGGCCTGGTCTCGGTCGAGCGGCTGGAGGCGGACATTGCGCTGGAAAGCGATGGCCCGGCGGTCAACGCCAGCGGCCGCATGAAAGCGGCGATCGTGCAGAGCTGCGCGGTCTCGGGCGAAGACCTGCCGGTGACGATCGACGAGCCGATCACCCTGCGCTTCGTTCCCGAAAGCGGCGCGCACCGGCCCGACGAGGAAGTGGAGCTGGCCGAGGACGATCTGGACGAGATCGCCTATTCCGGCAGCCAGTTCGACCTGGGCGAGGAAATCGCGCAGAGCCTTGCCCTTGCCATCGATCCCTATGCGGAAGGCCCGCAGGCCGACGAGGCACGGCGCAAGGCCGGCATCAGCGACGAGGCCGCCAGCGGACCATTTGCCGCACTGGCGGGGCTGAAGAAGAAGGACTGAGGCTGACCCGCCCCACAGGCGGGAATCAGCAAACGACCGGGATCGGGCAGCGCCCGATCAGAACGGAATGTCGTCGTCGAGATCGTCGGCGAAGCCACCGCCCGAGGACGAGCCGCCGCCGCCCTGGTTCCAGCCGCCGCCGGAAGACGAACCGCCGCCAGAGCGCTGGCCACCGCCACCGCCCCAGTCACCGCCGCCGCCACCCGAACGCTGGCCGCCGCCGCTGCCGGGGGCGCCATCAAGCATGGTCAGCACGCCGTTCATGCCCACCGAAACCTCGGTGGTGTAGCGATCGTTGCCGCTCTGGTCCTGCCACTTGCGGGTGCGCAGCTGGCCTTCGATGTAGACCTTCGATCCTTTGCGCAGGTAGTTTTCCGCCACGCGGACAAGTCCATCGGACTGGAGGACGACCGTATGCCATTCGGTCCGTTCCTTCTTTTCGCCGGTGTTCTTGTCCTTCCAGGATTCGCTGGTGGCGATGCGCAGGTTGGCAATCCGCCCGCCGTTCTGGAACGACTTCACTTCCGGGTCTGCACCCAGATTGCCCACCAGAATGACCTTGTTGACTGAACCTGCCATCGAATCGTGTCCCTTTGTGCTTTGGCATGAGGACTAGCGGCTCGGACCGGTCGGGGCCAGTTTGCCCGAAGGTGTTTTCCCCGTTTCGGGGATTTCTAGCCCAGTCCCAGCCAGACCGCCGTCCAGTAGGTCAGCCCGGCGAACAGATAGGCCAGGCCGAACAGGTAGCCCAGCATGAACAGCGGCCACTTCCAGCCGTTGGTCTCGCGCCGGGTAACGGCGATGGTGCTCATGCACTGGGGCGCGAAGACGAACCAGGCAAGGAAGGCCAGCGCCGTGGCCAGCGACCAGCGGCTGGAAATCTGCTCGCCCAGCGCCGCCTGCGATTGCTCCTCGTCACCCGAATCGACGGCATAGGTGGTCGCCAGCGAGCTGACCGCCACTTCGCGCGCCGCCATGGCGGGGACGAGCGAGAGAGCGATCTCGCGGTTGAAGCCGATCGGCTCCACCACCACGGCAAGGCCGCTGGAGATCTTGCCCGCGAAGGAAGCGTCGACCTGGCTTTCGCCCTGCCCGGCGCGCGGGAAGTTGAGCAGCAGCCACAGCACCACGGTGACCATGAAGATGATCGTGCCGGCGCGGCGCAGGAAGATCCAGCCACGCTGCCACAGCCCGATCAGCAGATCCTTGGGCCGGGGCATCTGGTACTTGGGCAGCTCCATGATGAAGCCGCTGGCCGCGCCCTTGGTTACCGAGCGGCGCAGCACGAGCGCGACGACCATGGCGCTGACAATGCCGAGGGCATAGAGCGCGAAGAGTACCAGCCCCTGCAGGCCCACCGGCCCCAGCACCGGTTTTGCGGGGATGACCGCGCCGATGATCACGGCATAGACCGGCAGGCGCGCCGAACAGGTCATCAGCGGGGCAATCAGGATCGTCGTCAGCCGGTCCTTCGGATCGGCGATGGAGCGCGTTGCCATGATGCCGGGAATGGCGCAGGCAAAGCTGGAGAGCAGCGGGATGAAGCTGCGACCGGAAAGCCCGACGCCGGCCATCATGCGGTCCATCAGGAAGGCCGCGCGCGCCATGTAGCCCGATGCTTCCATGGCAAGGATGAAGAAGAACAGGATCAGGATCTGCGGCAGGAAGACCACCACCGATCC
Organism: Novosphingobium sp. TH158; assembly: GCF_002855555.1. Lineage (NCBI taxonomy): Bacteria > Pseudomonadati > Pseudomonadota > Alphaproteobacteria > Sphingomonadales > Sphingomonadaceae > Novosphingobium > Novosphingobium sp. TH158. Next base: position 1,340,100 of record NZ_PKRT01000001.1, read on the forward strand.
GACCCCGGCGATCACGCCATCGGTGACGAGGTCTCGCAGCAGGCCGGGCGCCATGGCACCGCGCACGGCATCGCCAAGCGCAACGGCGGCGGCATCCAGGGCATCGGCGAACGGCGTGGCGCCTGCGAAAACGGCCTGGAACACCACGAACAGCAGCGCAAAAAGGATCAGCGGGCCCAGCCACGGGTGCAGCAGCACGCGGTCCAGCTTGGCGTGCATCTTGTGGCGCGCGGTTTCCGAAAGGATCGCCGCCTCGGCAATGGCGTGGGCGGAGACGCGCAGTTCGGTGAGCGACATATGCGCGGCCTGCGGAGCCGGGTGGCGCGGTTCGGCAGCGGAGATAGCTTCGGCCAGGGCATCGAGCCCGCGCCGCCGCACCGCGACGGTGGAAATCACCGGAATGCCCAGCGCCGATTGCAGCGCCGCCGCATCGAGCACCAGCCCGTCGCGCTCGGCAAGGTCGACCATGTTGAGCGCCACCACCGTCGGCCGGCCAAGCGCGATCACTTCCTGCGCGAAGACGAGGTGCTGTTCGAGGTTCGAAGCATCGAGCACCACCACCAGCACGTCGGGCGGGTCTTCGCCGGCGAACTGGCCAAGGATGACCTTGCGCGTCACTTCCTCGTCAGGGCTGGTGGCGTCGAGCCCGTAGGAGCCCGGCAGGTCGACCAGCTCGATCGGCTCGCCCGTGGGCAGCACCAGCCGCCCGGCCTTGCGCTCAACGGTAACGCCCGGATAGTTCGCGATCTTCTGGCGGGCACCGGTCAGCGCGTTGAACAGCGCGCTTTTGCCGGCATTGGGGTTGCCGACCAGCGCGGCCTTGCGCAGGCGGCTCATCGAGCGATCTCCTCTACCGACATGGCGCGCGCATGGACGCGGCGCAACGCCACGGTCATCCGGCCGACGGTGACGGCCAGCGGATCGGCCCCGGCGAAAACGCCGCGGTGTGCGACCGATACCTTGGCCCCGGCATCCAGCCCCAGCGCACGCAGGCGCTTGCCCTCGTCCTGCGCAAGCGATGGCCAGTCAACCGCGGTGATGCGGGCCTGTTGTCCGACGGGAAGAAGATCGAGCGTCATGTCAGTGGAGTTCGCTTGCATGGCACGACGCTAATTGCAAGTCGTTCGCAATAAATGACCTGTATCAAATTGTCCGGGCAAATCGGCTTTTATCGCCCCGGATAGCGCAGCCGCCCCAGGAAGCGGGCCGGACTGAAATGCATGTCGCGATTGGCCAGCAGGCGCGCCTTGGCCTTTTCGAACTTCATCACCCCTTCGATCCGGCGGTCGAGGAAGGCGCGAGTCTCGGCAAAATCCTCGCTTTCGTCGTTGGCGAAGACGGTGAGCGTCGCGGCGTAGATTCCGCCCAGCGTGGCGCGCTTGGTATAGTGGTTGTAATCGACCGCCGTATCCCCCGCCAGCCGCCACATGGCATCGGCCGAACGCCAGCCAAGCTGCGCGGCGCGGACAAGGTTCTGCGGCATGGCCATGATCGACAGGGCGCGACGCAGCGATTCGCGGTTCGCTGCGACATGATCGAGCCGGAACTGCACCAGCCGGCGAATCCGTTCGCGGATCGGCAGGTTGCCAATCTGCTGGGCCGGCAGCGCATGCGCCATCGCGGCATCGACGCTGGCCGTCCAGGCATCGATCATGTCCATCGCCCCGCCGGGGAAGGCGAGGGGGGCCACCTGTGCATCGATGCCGCATTCCTCTGCCGCCGTGGTCACGGCTTCGGCCGACCAGCCATCGAAGGCAGCGGCGCGCGCCACGACCGGGGCCAGCACGGCACGCATTTCGGACAGGGTCAGGTCAGTGGTCATGGCAGCGCTCAGAGCATGGGTCCGTAAGTCGACTTCTTCTTGGCCTTGGCCGCTTTCGATGCAGCCTCGATCTCGTCGCCAAGGATGGAGCTCTTGCCCGAAAGCTTGACATAGTCGAGCGCATTGCGCCCGGAATTGTCGGCCTTGTTCGGGTCTGCCCCGGCCTTGATCAGCGCGCGGGCGAGTTCAAGGTTCTTCTGGTGAACCGCCGCGATCAGCGCCGTTTCGCCCGCCGGGCCCGGATCGTTGACCTTCGCGCCGCGTGCGATCAGTTCCAGCGCGCCTTCGGTGAAGCCGGTATTCACCGCCAGCCACAGCGGGGTCGTGCCGCTGTAATTGCGCAGATCGAGGTTGGGCTTGCGCGAAACCAGGTAGCGCAGCCACTGCATGTCCTTGCGGGTGATGACGATGTGCAGCGCCGTATCGCCCGAGGTAACGTCCTGAGAGTTGATGATGATGTCGCCGCGCGTGGTTTTTGACCCGGACGAGCCGAGCATCTTCTCGATCTGCTCGCCGTCCTTCTTCTTGATCGCTTCGAGGAACTTGTAGCCCTGCGACATCTGGGCCTGCGCCGGGACAGCGAGCGAAAGCCCAGCCGCCAGAACCAGCACCAGCCCCATCACCCTGTTGCGCACCTGTTTCATCTCCATGCCGGACAAAAGACGCGTCAGCCGTCTTGCGCAGCGGGCTTTAGCAGAGCATGAACCGCCGCGCCATGCGCAAGACACAGCTCCTTCGCCCCCTTTTCGCCCTCGCCCTCGTTGCCGCCACTGCCGCCTGCGGAGGGCCTTCGCAGCCGCCGCTCAGCCAGGCACCGCTGGCCGGGGCCAGGATCGGCGGCGATTTCACCCTGACCGACAGCACCGGCAAGCGCGTTTCCTGGGCGGATTTCGCCGGCAAGTGGCGCACGGTCTATTTCGGCTACACCTATTGCCCCGATGCCTGCCCGCTGGACATGACCGTGCTGATGCAGGGCGTGCAGAAATATGCCGAGGCAGAGCCGGCGCTGGCCGCCAAGCTGCAGCCGGTGTTCGTTTCCATCGATCCCGAGCGTGATACCCCGCAGCGGGTCGGCGAATTTGCCGGGGCGTTCAAGCCGCCGGTCGTCGGCCTTACCGGCACGCGGGCAGAGATCGACGCCGCGGCCAAGGCCTTTGCCGTCTATCACGCCCGGGGCGAGACCGTTCCCGGCGGCTACCTGATGGACCACAGCCGCGTCGCCTACCTGTTCGATCCGCAGGGCAAGCCGGTGGCCGTGCTGCCCATCGACAAGGGGATCAAGGAAGGCCCGGCCGCCGTGGCAGCGGAACTCAAGCTTTGGGTGCGCTGAGGCCCTCGTTCTGGGAGCGGCCCATCGAATCGCTGAACCGCGAGGAGTGGGAAGCCCTGTGCGACGGCTGCGGCCAGTGCTGCCGCCACAAGGTTGAAGACGAGGACAGCGGCCGCATCTGGCCCACCAACGTCGGCTGCCGCCTGCTCGACCTCAAGACCGGGCAATGCCAGGACTATCGCAACCGCCTGAAATATGTGCCGGACTGCGTGCAGCTGACCCCGTCGCTTGCCGCCAGCCTGCCTTGGCTGCCCGCCACCTGCGCCTATCGCCTGCGCGCCGAGGGCAAGCCCCTGCCCGAATGGCACTATCTGCGCAGCGGCGACCGCGAGGCGGTGCATCGCGAGGGCCACGGCATTCGCGGCAAGCTGCTGCACGAGGATTTTGCCGGACCGATCGAGAACCACATCGTCTGGGACGAGGCCTACAATGGCTAGGGCCCGGCAAAGGCCCGTCGATGCTTGACTGGCTGCGCCACGATCCCCGGCAGGACCCCACCATCGAAGTGGCCGGCAAGCTGCTGCCCGTGCAGGTGCGGCGCAATCCGCGCGCCCGGCGGCTGACCATGCGGCTGGCCCCAGATGGCACGGCCGTGCAGCTTACCGTGCCGCGCTGGACCCCGACGCGCGAAGCCATCGCCTTTGCCCGGCAGGGCGCGCCCTGGCTGGAACGCCAGCTTGAACGGATCGTGCCGCAACGAGAGATTGCCGATGGCAGCGTGATCCCCTTTCGCGGCCTGCCGCACGCGGTTCGGCACGATCCCGCCCTGCCGCGCCGCGTCATGCTTGAGGAAGGGGCGATCCGGCTGGGCGGACTGCATGACAGTGTTGCCGCCCGGCTTGAACGGTGGCTGCGCGCCGAAGCCCAGGCCAGGCTGGCCGAAGACCTTGCCTATTACTGCGCCCGCGCCGCGCGTTCCGTGCCGGCGCTGGGGCTTTCCGGCGCACAGCGGCGCTGGGGTTCGTGTTCGAGCAAGGGCGTTATCCGCATCAACTGGCGGCTCATCATGGCACCCGATCACGTGCGCCGTTCGGTCGTGGCGCATGAAGTGACCCACCTTGCCCATTTCGACCACTCCCCCGCCTTTCACGCCGCGCTGGCAGAGCTTTACGAGGCCGACATCTCGCTGGCCGACCACTGGCTGAAGCGCGAGGGCCGCTCGCTCTATGTGCATTTTGGCTGAAAGGCTGGTTTTCCCCTGCGGGAAGGCCTAGATTGGCGCAATGCTCGGACTTGGCAAGCGATCCTACTGGCAGCACATCAACCCGCGCGGCGCGCTCGCCGATTTCCGCGAGGTGTTCCGGCAGGCCGGCAAGAACCGCTGGCGCATCGCCGCCGCCTCGCTGGCGATCACCTCGGTGCTGTTCTGGGCGCTGACCAAGGATTCGTGGCGCATTCCGCCGGCGCGGCCGCAAATCACCTATATCAATTCCTGGCCGCTTGACCGGACCGAGGCGGAAACGCAGGCCTTCATCCGGAAGAACCAGGCGATGAAGGACGAACAGGAAGCGATCCGCAAGCGCAACGAGGAAGAGACCAAGGCGCTTTACCGCCAGCTTGGCCGCATCTCGGGCATGGACGTCGAGAAGATCGAGCGCGAGGCGCGCGAGCAGGAAGCCGCAGAGCAGGCGCGCAAGCAGCAGGCCCCGGTTGGCCAACGCTGAATTGACCGTAACGGACCGCCGCTGGCTGGAAGCGGCCGCGCGCCTTGCCGCGCGCGGCGTCCCGCTTTCCCGGCCCAATCCCTCGGTCGGTGCCATCCTGGTGCGTGATGGCATCGTCGTCGGACGCGGCTGGACGCAGGCTGGCGGCAGGCCCCATGCCGAAGCCGTGGCGCTGCAACAGGCGGGTGAGCGGGCACGCGGCGCAACGCTGTATGTCACGCTTGAACCCTGCGCCCACGTCAGCGCGCGCGGCCCTGCCTGCGCCGATCTGGTCGCGGCATCGGCACCGGCGCGGGTGGTCATCGGCTGTGCCGATCCCGATCCGCGCACCGCCGGCAAGGGCGCGGAACGCCTGCGCGAGGCCGGAATCGCCGTAACGCTGGCCAACAATGCCGCCTGCGAGGCGAGCCTTGCCGGATACCTCTCGGTCCGGCGACGAGGGCGCCCGCAGGTAACCCTCAAACTCGCCCTGTCGCAGGACGGCGCGCTGGCCCGCCCGGCGGGGGAGAGCCAGTGGATCACCGGCGAGGCGGCCCGCCGCCACGTCCACGCCCTGCGCGCGCAGATGGACGCCATCCTTGTCGGCAGCGGCACCCTGCGCGCCGACAGCCCGCGGCTCGACGTGCGCCTGCCCGGCCTTGAACACCGCAGCCCCGAACGCTGGGTGCTGACCAGCGGCCCGGCACCTGACGGCTGGCGCGCCATCGCCGATCCCGCCAACCTGTCGGCCATGCTGCCCGCGCAGTACCTGATGGTCGAAGGCGGGGCGCATACCGCCCGCAGCTTCCTTCGCGCCGGACTGGTCGACCGGCTGGCGATCTACCGCGCGCCGCTGTCCATTGCCGGCCCGGTTCCCCGCCTGCCCGAGATGACGGCCGATGCCTTGGCCGATTCGTCCGAATGGCACAGGATCGACAGCCGCCCGCTTGGCAGCGACACTCTCGACGTTTACGAGGCGGTCCCATGTTCACCGGAATAGTCACCGCCATCGGCACCATCCGCGAGGTCAAGGGCGGCGGAGATATCCGCGCCGTGATCGCCTGCCCCTTCGATCCCGCGCAGATCGCCATCGGCGCTTCGATCGCCTGTTCGGGGACCTGCCTGACCGTTGTGGAGCGCGGCGGCAGCGCCGGCGATGCGTGGTTCGCGGTCGATATCTCGGGCGAAACCGTTTCGCGCACCGTCCCCGGCCGCTGGACCGAGGGCAGCGCGCTGAACCTCGAACCGGCGTTGCGGCTGGGCGATGAGCTGGGCGGACACATCGTTACCGGCCATGTCGATGGCGTGGGCGAAGTCGTGGGCGTCTGCCCTGAAGGCGATTCGCGCAAGGTCGGCATCGCCGCGCCCAAGGCGCTCGCCCCCTACCTTGCCCCCAAGGGATCGATCACGGTCGATGGCGTTTCGCTGACGGTGAACGAAGTGGCCGACCAGAGCGACGGCACCTGCCATTTCAGCCTGAACATCATTCCCCACACGGCCGAAGTCACCACGCTGGGATCGCTGGTTCCCGGCAGCAAGGTGAACCTGGAGATCGACGTGCTGGCGCGCTACCTGCAACGGATGCAGAGCCTTAGAGGATAACTGCGAAGGGAGGACCGGATGAAGCGGTTACTGCTGACGATTGCCCTGCCGGCGCTGGCAGGCGCGGCGGCGCCCTCCACAGAAATCAGCTGCCCGCGCGCGTGGAGCGATGGCTATGCAGCGTCACTGGGGCCAAAGGTCGGCGGCGGCAAGATCTGGTCCATCCACCAGCCGGTGCAGCAGACGCTGCTTGGCGCGAAAGTGGTCTACGCCGTCGTCGAGAAGGATACCTACGGCTGGACGGTCCACTATCGCACAGACCTGAAGGTGGCGCGTGGCAAGGACGCCCCCGACAAATTCTCCAAGCACGTCGAACAGACGTACTATTCGCGGTGCGGCGAGAGTTCGATCTGCATGCTGTTCACGCCCGGCGTCGAACGCTGGCTGCAGGCTGTGAACATCACGACGTATTCGGCGCCGGGGCGGGATCTCACGGGCCCCGGTGCGGCCATGGTGGAGGCTGACCAATATGGCACCGGCCCGCGCCATGTCTCCATGACCTGCTTCTATTACACCAAGGTGCCGCCCGGCCCCGGTCGGCGCTTCCAGTGATGCAGGCATTCGCCGGCACGCCGGCCTGATCTCAGGCCGGCGTCCGGTCCATCTTCAGGCGCTCACGTCCGCGACGGCGGCGATGAACTTGTCGATGTTGCCCATCGTCAGGCCGGCCACGTTGATGCGGCCCGAACCGGCCATGTAGACGCCGTGCTTCTCGCGCATGGCGAGGATCTGGTCGCCATTCAGCGGCACGATCGAGAACAGGCCGTTCTGCGCGCCGAGCGGCGAAAGATCGACCGAACCGGCAAGGCCCGCTCCCGCCAGCTTGGCGCGAACCTGCGCCATGCGGGTGCGCATCTGGTCCAGCTCGTCGAGCCACATCGCGGTCAGCGCCTTGTCCTCAAGGATCAGGCGCACGGCAGCGGCGCCGTGATCGGGCGGCATCGACCAGGCGGCACGCGCCAGCGCGTGGCCGTTGGAGATCGCGGCGTTCACCGCATCGGCGCTCTCCATCATCAGGTAAACCGCACCGACGCGGTCGCGATAGAGGCCGAAGTTCTTGTCGCACGAATAGGCGATCAGCGCTTCCGGCACGGCGGCAAGCACGGTGCGCAGGCCATAGGCATCGGCCTCCATGCCATCGCCCAGGCCCTGATAGGCTAAGTCGATCACCGGCAGCACGCCGCTGGCCTTGATGGCCGGCGCGATGCGGTCCCAATCGGCATTGGTGTAATCGATGCCGGTGGGGTTGTGGCAGCAGCCGTGGAGCAGGATCGCGTCTTCTGCCGTAGCATCGGCAATCGCGCCGAGCACGGCGTCGATATCGGCCACGCCATCCTTGGTGTTGTGCGTGAAGGTCTTCAGCTCAAGCCCGAGGTCGGCAACGATCTGCGCGTGGTTGGGCCAGCTGGGCGTGCCCATCCAGATCCGCTTTACGCCGGCGCGCTTGGCCAGCGCCAGCGCAAGGCGAACGGCGCCGGTGCCGCCCGGGGTCTGCATGCCTTCGATGCGGCCGCCCATCGTCGGGTCTTCCGCGCCGAACACGTAGGGCATCAGCGCATGGACAAAGCCCATGTCGCCTTCGGGGCCGAGGTAGGCTTTCGAATCCTGCGTCTCGAGCAGCTTCTTTTCTGCCGCCTTGATCGCCGCGAACACGGGCGTATCGCCCTGCCCCGTGCGATAGACGCCGACACCAAGGTCGATCTTGTCGGCACGCGGATCGGCGTTGTGGAGCTTGATCAGCGCGAGGAGCGCATCGGCGGGCTGCTGCTGGAGATTGTTCAACATGACGCGCGCGCCCTTAGCCGGGGCAGTGCCGTAGGGGCAAGCGCAATTGCGCCACCGGCGATTGCAGGTGGCCGGGTAATGCTGCACACTTGCCGAAACCCAACGAGGGAGAGGACATGCAATCCGCCATCATCCGGCTTGCGCTTGGTGCGCTGGCCCTTGCCACACCGCAGGCAATCATCGCCAAATCCGCCGCTCCGGCGGCGCAACAGGCGGCGCAAGGGCGCTTCATTGCGATCGATGGCGGGCGCAACTTCCGCGATGTCGGCGGCTATGTCACCGATAGCGGCAAGCGCGTGCGCTGGCAGCGGCTCTACCGCTCCGGCTCGCTGGGCGAAATCAGCGACAAGGGCCGCGACCAGGTCGCCGCCCTGAAGATCGCGGCCATCGGAGACCTGCGCTCCACCGGCGAACGCGCGGGCGATCGGGGAGACTGGCTGAAGCAGCAGCGCGGCTACTGGTCCCGCGACTACGACCTTGCCTTCGGGGATCTCTCCAAGGCGCTGTCCGGCCCCGGCGGCAGGGAACCGGCGACAGTCCGCGCGATGATGGCCCAAGGCTATCGCAAGACAATCGAGGAACTGGCACCTTCCTATCGCCAGCTGTTCCTGCAACTGGCGCAAGGGAACAGGCCGGTGATCGTCAACTGCACGGCGGGCAAGGACCGCACGGGAGTTGCCACGGCGCTGGTGCTCAGCGCGCTGGGCGTGCCCTATGCCACGGTCCGGCAGGATTTCCTGATGAGCAACAATGCCCCGGGCATGGATGGGCTTCGCAAGGGCATGGCCAGCCAGGCAGCGCGGCTGGGCGGGGCAATGCCGCCCGAGGTGATCGACCTGCTGGCCGGCGTGGACGGTGCCTATATCGATGCCGCCTTCGACCAGATCACCGCGGACTATGGCTCGGTTGACGGGTACCTGACCAAGCGGCTCGGCCTGACGCGGAACCAGATCGCCGCCGTGCGCCGCAACATGCTGCGCTAGGCGGAAATATGCCGGTGCGGATCCGCACGCCATCGGGCGGGGCGCAATTCGTTGCCCGGACAGACCCCGGCGTGCGGCGGGGCCTACCGGTGGAAATCGCGGCCGGCGGCTGACTGCGCCGCGACTATTCGGCGGGAACGGCCTCGGCTTCGTCGGCCGGGGTGCGGCGGACGGGGCGTTCCTTGATCTTCACGAAATCGCTTTCGAAGCGCTTGTGCACCGTGCCGCACAGGCGGTCCCACACCGTGGTGTAGCCGCCGAAGTTGGCCGTGAAGTACTTGTGGTGATGATCGTGGAAAGTGGCCGAGATGAACCACTTGGTCAGCCAGGTCTTGTTCCACCACTTGGGCAGGAATTCGTAGCCCGAGTGGACCCACAGGCCCATGATGAAGTTGGTCGGCGCGATCAGCGCCATCGAGGCGGCGTGCACGTCGTAAACCGTCACGAAAATGATCATCCAGCCACCGTTGATCAGCGATTCGAACGGGTGGACCGAAAAGGTCGTGATCAGGTTCGGCGAGGTTGAGCGGTGATGCAGCTTGTGGATCCACGAGTAATAGGGCTCGTTGTGCATCCAGCGGTGCAGCCAGTAGAACCAGGTATCGAAAGTGATGAAATAGGCCGCGAATTCCAGCGCGACGACCCACCAGGCGGCAGGTTCGTTGCGCACGACGATCCATTCGTTCGCCTTCAGCCAGGTCTGCAGGTTGCCCAGCACCAGCGCCCCGAAGGCGAAGGTGAAGACCATCATCATCGCCTCGAAGCGGAACTGCTTCCACTTGAAGCCCTTGGGCTGGCACTTGCGCGCCTTGAAATAGCCGCTGGCAATGCCGCCGATCAGCGCCAGTGCGCCGACAGCAATCGTGGCAATCAGCCACCAGTCCAGCATGGTTTCGCCCTTGGGCATGGTTGCATCGCCTCTATTGGTTCAGATGTTGAAGCGCTTGCGCAAAGCCGCGCACGAAGTCCAGCACCCAGTCGGGTGCCGGCCCCGCTTATCGCTTGGGCGACGCCTCAGAAGGGCAGCCACTTCGCCTTCTTGGACATCTTCATGTAGCCGGCATTGATCCCCAGCCGCAGCCCCACGCCGGTGCGAACCGGGATCAGCACGACATCGTTCTTGCGCAGGTAGCTGACGTGGAACCCGCCGAGCAGATAGGCCTGCCCCTCGCCCTGGCCGAAGCGGTGATAGAGATCGTCGGTGTTGTAGAGGTTATAGACCAGCACGAAGGTATTGCCGGCATTGGCCCCTGCATCGAGCCCGATCGAAGGCCCGGTCCAGTACACCGGCTTCTGCCCTTCCACCTTGTGATACAGCGTGCCCGAGCCATAGCGCAGGCCGACGATCAGCGCGCCGCCACCCTCGCGCCCGACGATATAGGCATTGGGTTCGCCCTGCTTCTTCAGGATGCCCTTGATCACGTCGGCGAGGCCCTTGGCCCCCTTGCCGAACACGCCCTCGGCCGCGCCGATAAGGTCGTTTTCCTGATAGGTGCCGGACTTGGGCGCGGGCCCTTGCGCGTTCGCTGCGGCGGCCTCTGCACTGGCATAGCCGGGTGCGGCGGTCGGGTCCTGCTGCGCCACGGGGGCGGCGGCAATGGTCGGGCCGGCCGGCTGGGCGGGGGCTGGCGCCGGTGTCACGGTCTGCTGCGAAAGCGGCACCAAGTCACCGTCGATCGCCTTGTCGGGATCGACCGGCTTCACCTGCGCCGCAGCGCTCCCCGCCGAAGCGAGCAGCACGGCGCCTGCCACGGCACTGAAAACCTTGCCGCAAATCCCACGCAAACTTCTGGTCATCGAACTTTCCCACATCTGCCGCGACCGGCATGCACCGGCGCACTTACCCGTATCGATCAGAATCGATGCCTGCCCACGCGGCAATGAACCGGCGATGAGCCGAGTCGGTTTTGCGATGGAACGAGTCCCCCCGGCGGAACGTCCGCACCCCAGCCCAAGAAAACTATTCCCGCCTGCCACTTTTCGATCTTGCCGCTCCCCAACCCCCTCGCTATAGGCCGCGCTTCGCCGCTGCGATCCGGAGACGTGGGTGAGTGGCTGAAACCAACGGTTTGCTAAACCGTCGTACTGGTAAATCCGGTACCGAGGGTTCGAATCCCTCCGTCTCCGCCAGCGTGCCCGATCTTCCTGATAAACCCGAGATACGGAAGCTGGTCCGCATGTCCGGGTGGACGGGCCCATATCGGCAAGGGCGAACTGCCGGTCCGCCGCTTCATGCAGGACGTGCTTGATGCCGGGTACGCGGGCGTCTTCGATCTTGTAGTCGTCCCCGCAGATTTCTCAGCCGAAACCGACGAGGCGGAGCTGCGCGCGGGCATAGCAGCGGCATCCGCCCTGCTGGACGAACTGGGCATCGGCTGACCGGGACCGTCCGCCGAGACTCTCCCGACAGGGCAGGCCCGAACCGCCGGGTCTGTCCACCTCACCGGCGCAAACCGCCTGCGCCGCTTAACGGTACTAGCGGTGGTCGGGGATGGGCCGCTTTACCTGTTATTTTTCGCCTCCGGCTCCAGAATTACCAGCTGCAGGGCGTTGGGCGTCAGTTCAAAGCCGACCTGGTGCCGCGAGCGCACTCCGATCCGGCGTTCACTTACCATTTGCAGGTTGGCCGTGGCTGGGTTGGCCCAGTAATTGCTGACCTTGTCATCGATCCGGTACATCCGCTGACGCAGAGGTTTTCCGCGAAGTTCCGGCGGCAGACGGCCCATGTCGATGGTCACACGGAAGGGCTGGTGCCCTGTCTGCTGGTAGTTCCACACGAGCACGGCCGCGCCGGTGCCGTCTTTCGTCGCCAGCGCATAGACTCCCTTGCCCTCCCGAAGTGCCGAAGACACCGCTGCGACACGTTCCGTCTTCAGTTTCGAGAACATCAGCATCTGGTTGCCATAAGGAGTGAAGGTCTGGGTCAGCATGGTCTTGCGATCGGCTCCGCCGCGCGTGATCAGCTGGTCCTTGCGCTCCTCCGTGGCATGGCGAAGCACCCAGTTGAATGGCACGTCCTTGGGGCTTTCCAGATACCAGTACATGTAGGAGGCCATGGTCGCGGCCTGGCGCAGGTAATCGGGCCGGGCGTCCTCCTTGTTGTCATAGGACGGTCCCGGATATCCTCCGGTTTCCGTGATGAAGCTGGGGATGTTCACATCCAGCCCACGCTTGCGCAATTCCTCGTCGGTGCGGGCGCGCTGGCGAGCCAGAACGCTGGGATCGTTGCGGATCGGCTGATAGTCCGAACAGGTCTTCTGGTTCTTGAAGAAACCATAGGCGTGGTAGGACAGGAAATCGAGCCGCTTGCCCGGGTCGGTATCCGCCGCATAGGCGTCGAGAAACCTGGGAATCCAGCCGACGTTGTTGGGCCCCGGAGGTGCCCAGGGGCTGCCGCAGGACCCTGTCACCGGCCCGCCGATAAGCAGCGGCTTGGCGGGTGAAAGCTCGCGGTTCACTTCATTCAGCGCCTGGTAGTAGACCCGATAGTAATCATACAGCCGTTCGGGTGTCAGGTACTGGCGCAGGTTGTGATCGGGCTCGTTGAAAGGCTCAATATAGCGGATCTGAGGGTGCCGCTCCTTGATGTAGCGCAGGATTTTCTTGACCGGCGCGCGGATCTGTTCCGGCGTACGGCCGAACCGGCCCATCGACGCCCGCGTATCCAGCACAACCAGCAGTTCATCGGACATCCGGCTGACATCGGCGAGGTAGTCGTCGATCCCGGCATAATTGTAGCTGTCCTTTTCGAAGTCGTAGATGTCGTCGACGATGATCCAGACCCGGTAGATCGCGCCGTGCAGGCCCTGAGCGTTGTAGAATGCGACATCGGCATCGCGCTGGTCGACATAACGGAAAGCGCGGGTCAGGTTATTGTAGCGCTCGGTCCTGTGCAAAGTCCCGCGCGAATTCGCAAACTCGACCTTCACGCTGGCGTTGCGGCTTTTCACCGGGCCGGTCGGCTCGGGCCGGGCTTGTTCGCCGCCGCCGGTTTCGTCGACCGGCTGGGCCTGGGCCGGGATGCCGGACAATGCCAGCGTGGCGGCGAGCGTCAACGCGCGGGGGAAATTTGAGGTTTTCATTTCGCAATCCTCTCCAAATGCACACGTGGTTGTGATCCGAAGATCAGGAATGGTAGTCTTTCCGCAGGGCAGGGCAGCCGATTTTACCAAGCGCGATGGCGGACAGGCTGGAGCGGAGTCGGGAAAGGGCGTGGGACACGGCGTTATCCTTTCTTATCGGCAGGCAGGATTGGCGGCGCCGGGCACGGCGAGGTAAGTGATGCTCGCGGGCGGCAGCGCGATGTTTCCGGGCTTGACTGACTGGCCGCGCAGGGCGGGTAGCCGGTCGTTCGCACTCAGCGCGAGCGCACGGCCATTGAGCCGGACGCTCGTGCTTTCGAGTTCGGGTGCGGTCAGGGTATAGCGCTGCGAGGGCCGGTGGAGGTGAAGGTACGCCGCCGCAGTGGTGGACAGGTTCACCGCCACGAGCGTCACGCCGCCACGCTTGCCCTTCTGGCAATGGGCATAGACGTGCAGGTCGCCCTTCTGCTCGCCGGCGTCGAGCACAACTTCACCCATCAGGCGGCGCCACAGCAGGGCGGCCCAGTAGTTCGGCCGGGGCTGCCAGGTCCGGTCGTCGATCAGGGCATAGTCGCTGGCGGCAAGCGTGTTGTGGAAGACGATCGATACGTCCTGCCGCGCCAGCCGGCCAAGCTGGTCGACATAGCGGAAGGTGTCGAGGAAGGTGGCGGCCCAGGGATCGCCCCCGCAGGCGGTCTGGGCCATTTCCGTGATCCAGATCGGCGCGCCCGGGGCGAAACGGTCGCGCACCTTGCGGTAGTATCCCTGTGCCTGATCGGCCCGCGCCAGTCAGCCTGGTGACAGAGCCTCATCTCGCCGGGTGGTCACTTCGGTGCCGTTGCGTTCGCCCAGCGATTTGCACCGCTGCGATACGGCTCCGTAGAAATGGTGGGAGAACACGTCGAAGCGCGGCCCGCCGCTGCCACTGAGCAGGCGATACGAACTTGCCTGCTGCGAAGGGGTGGCAAACAGCTTGAAGCCGGCCTCCCCCGTGGAGCTTGGGCCGACCAGCAGGGTGCCGGGCGAAACCTCGTCGATCAGGCGGCGCAGCGTGGCATTATCGCGGGCATAGGCATCGGGGGCATAGGCCGTGCGGCTGACGTTGGGCTCGTTCATCAGCTCCACCGCGTGGATGCGGCCACCCAGCCGGCGGGTATAATTGAACAACCGCCGGGCGCCGTCAGGGCTCCAGGCGCCGTCCGCCGGATTACGCGCGCCGGCACTGACCGGGAACGAGGTCAGGATCCTGGCGTCCACCGCCTTGCCGAACCGGATGACCCCGGCCCATTGCGCGCGGGTCATCACGCCCTGGTAGCCAGCCGGAGGCGCGCCGGCCGGCTTGTCGTCATCCTGGAAATAGATGCTGTTGGCCCAGCTGCCGCTGATCCGCATGTAGGAGGGGGCAAGCGCGCGGGCGAGCACGCGCAGCCGGCGATTGCCGGTAAGATCGATGGGGTCGCGCTTTTCGTAGGCATTGGTGGCGAATTCGGTCCCGTGCGGACCCGCCACGGGCTTGGCAGGCGCCTGCCCCGGCTTGGGATAGGGCGCCCAGAAGTTGCCTCCGGTGACTTCCACCGATTCGACGTTGAACGACTGGAAGCGGGCATCGACCTTGCCGGTGCGGGGCATCTGGCCGGGAACAAGATCCCGGCGCGGCGCGGACTTCTCACCGGCCGCTGAGGCCGTGCCCGCCATCGCGGCAAGGGCGATCATGCTTGCGATCGAAGCGCGGTATTTGCCCATGGTCATCCAGCTCCCTTTGTTTTCGCTATAACGCGCGCCTTACCCGTCCGGCTCCGCGGCCGCGTCGAGGAACGGCTTTGCAGCAATGGCGAGGCTCGCACCCGGGCCGCCTTCTTCCGGGATCAATTCGAGCAGCAGGTTGATGTCCTTGCGCAGCAGCGCGCCGCCATGACGGAATCCGGCGGGGCTTTGCATCCGGCCGCGGACTTCCAGCCCGAAGCTGCGGCCGCTGCTGGATTGCAGCAGTTCGACCAGCTTGCCCCGATCGACGCCCAGCCGGTCCCCGGCTTCCAGCGCCTGGTGCGCCAGCCCGATGTTGGCGACCAGCAGCGCGTTGTTGATCAGCTTCACCTCTTGCCCGGCGCCTACATCGCCAAGGTGCACGATGTGCTTTCCGAAGCTTTCGAACACCGGCATGGCCAGCGTGATCGCCTCTGCATCGCCGCCCAGCATCAGCGTAAGCGCCCCGGCCTTCGCAGCCGGCGAGCCGCCGCTTACCGGGGCATCGATAAGGACCAGGCCATGTTCGCGCGCCTGATCGGCAAGGGCACGACAATTGTCGGGGTGGATCGTCGAATGGATGGCCACGCGCGATCCTGCGCGCATGGCCGGGAACAGCTTGCCGCAGACCTCCCGCACATCGTTGTCGTTGACGACGCAGATGCCGACATGGTCGCACTTCGCGCCAAGCTCTTCGACCGTGGCGGCATAGCGTGCCGCACTGTCGCGGAAGGGTTCGAACGAGGCTTCGCGCCTCGCCCACAGCCAGGTTTCGAACCCGGCGTCGATCATCCGGCGGGCAATCGGTGCGCCCTGATCGCCGATGCCGATGAAACCGCAGGTCGGGCCGGTCATCGCGCTGCCCCCGCTCATTCCGCCACCGGGTGCGCGCGCAGGTAGTCGGCGAAATAGGGGGCGATGTCCTCCTTCGACCAGCCCCATTCCTCCAGCGAATAGCTGTGCTTGCCGTGCTTGTTCTGGGGATTTGCCGCAAGCCAGCCGCGCATGGCCGCCTCTGCTTCGGGGGTCCAATCGTCACCCAGCCAGGCATAGATCTTGCGGACCGTGGCGATCGGGTCGCTCACCAGGTCGCGGTAGTAGAGATCGTAGATCAGGCCGGGATTCTCCCGCGCGAATTCGAGCGGGCGCGAAGCGTGCAGCGCCAGCTGAAGCGGGAAATGGTGCTTCATGTAGTCGCGGTTCTCGTCAGCCTCGCTGAACGGGCGGCTACCGGCCCGCATGGCGAAGGACGAAGCGAAGGCCTTGTAGGGATCGCGATGCGTCCAGATCACCTTCGCATCGGGGAAGGTCTTGTAGATCTGCCGGATGAACAGGGCATCGGACGGCATCTTCAGCACCCATCGTCCGGGATTGGTCGATTGCAGCACCTGCAGCGCGCGCTTGCGATGGGCAAAGGCGCTCTCCATGTCGGTGAACAGGATCCAGTCATGGTAGACGGGCGTCGTTGTCGTCACCGCCAGCATCAGCGAACGGAAATCCTGCGCCACCAGGTGCACGCATTCGGTGGGGCTGTCGCCGGGCTCGAAGTGGGCGGCCGCAACCTTGCCCGCGTGCTTCAGGATCATTTCATCCTTCGCCACTTCGGCAAGGCAGCGCGGATCGCTGCGCAATGCGCCAGGTGCGGCAGGCGGGGCCACGTTGTAGGCTTCCCAGCGCAGCATCGAGCGGTTCGCCGGGTCTGCTTCGAGCATGTAGCTGAGCATGGTCGTGCCGGTGCGCGGCAGGCCAAGGATGAACACCGGCCGCTCCACCGGCTGCTGCGCCAGCGCGGGATTGCGGCGGTGCCAGTCATCCACCTGCATGCGGGCGGCCAGGCAATCGACATAGCGGTTGCGGACCGATGCCCAGCCGCGTTCGGTAAGGCGCTGTTCGCGGGCATGGTCCTTGAGAAGGATTTCGAGCCCTTCCTTCCAGGAATCGCAGTCGGGCAGGCCAAGGCCGCCGGTCTTTTCGATGGCTCCGTCGATGATGGCCTGCATTGTCAGTGTCATTGGGGTACCGCCCGGTAATTGCGTTGCACGGTCCAGAAACCATCGGTCACAAACGCGGACAAGATTGTTCTATTTGCCTTGCACGCCGGAATTTGCGCTATAGGACGCAATCAATCGGTCAGGCCGGTCGGCACGCCGCAGCCGTATTGCCTCGCCGCGCCGGGCATCCTTCTATTCGCGAGCAGCCAACAGGAGTGCGCCGACCCGTGAACCAGCCAAATTCGCCAGACCAGAACCTGCGCGCCGCCCAGATGATCCGCTCGGGCGAAGGGCAGTCGGAAGCGATCGATCGCGGCAACGGCATCTGGGAAAGCCGGGGCGTGGGCAACAGCTATCTCGTGACGACCGGCGATGGCGATGTACTGGTCAATGCCGGCACGCTGGCCGATGCCCGCCGCAGCCGGGGCCTGTTTGCCAAGGTATCATCACAGCCGATCCGCAAGATCGTGCTGACCCAGAGCCACGCCAACCAGTATGGCGGGCTGGAGATATTCAAGACGAGCAGCAACGAGGTGCTCGCGCACCGCCTCTACCCGGAGGAGCGGCGCTGGAACGAGGCGCTGTCGGAACACTACCGCCGGGGATCGCGCAGGATATTCGGCGGGATCACCGGGCGCACCGAAGACATGGTGCCCACCGCGGAAGTCTCGCCCGATGTCCTGCTGGGCGACGAGGGCACGCAGTTCACCCTTGGCGGGCGCAGGTTCGAGGTCATCTGGACCCCGGGTGGTGAAACCCGTTCGGCCGTGATCGTCTGGCTACCGCAGGAACGCGTCGCGATTGTCGGCAACCTGTTCGGCCCGCTGTTCGCCAACCATCCCAATCTCAACACGCTGCGCGGCGACAAGCCGCGTTCGGCGATGGAGTTCGTCGCCTCGATCCGCAAGCTGCGCGACCTGCGGCCCGTGCAGATCCTGACCGGGCATGAGGACATTCGCGGTGAAGAGCATATCCGCAAGGAGGTCGGCCGGATCGCCGATGCCGTGCAATGGGTTCACGACCGCACGCTTGAGGGCATGAACCAGGGCAAGGACCTGCGATCCCTGATGCGCGAGATCAGGACGCCCCCGGAACTCACGCTTACCGAGGAATATGGCAAGCTTTCGTGGAACGTGCGGGCCATCTGGCACGAATACACCGGCTGGTTCGATCCGGCGCGCGGCACCACCGAGCTTTACGACGTGCCGCCGGAAAGCATCGGGCCGGCGCTGGCGGAGCTGGCCGGCGGGGCTGCTCGGCTGGCCGAAAGGGCGCAGGCCTTCCTCAAGACCGGACAGCCGCTCGAGGCGCTGCACCTTGTCGACATGGCGCTGGCGGCAGAGCCCGACTGCCTGCCGGCAAAGCAGGCCAAGCGCGATGCGCTGATCCTGCTCGATCACCAGACCGGCGGTCGCAACCTGTGGGAACGGCGCTGGATTGCCGCGCAGATCCGGGATCTGGGCCTGGCTGATGCCTGATCCGGTCGTCAGCAACGCAGGGATGCACAGGCGCGGGCGAAGCCTTGATGTCCTGGCGCAGATGGACGTTGCCGGCGCCCACATCTTTGTTGCCGACCTGTTTCACGAAAAGCGCGAGGTCAACAGCTTCCGGCGCGACAGGGTTTACTGGATCGACCTGTGTCTCACCCCGCGGCGACCCAATGCCACGGCCAGTTTCGTTGCCGAATGGGGGCGCAATCGCTCCGCCGAACTGGGCTCGCTGATTGCCTTTCCTCCCCGCAAGAGCCTTGAGCTGATCAGCGCCGGCGGCGGACGGCACGTGTCGATCATCTGCCAGATGCAGGCAGACCTGGTCGACCGCTGGCTGCCCGAACCGTTCGAATGGACCGACCGGCGGCTGGAGGCGACGCTGGATATCGCCAGCGACACGATCCGCCCCCTGATGCTCAGGCTGAATCACGAGCTGCGCGATCCCGGGGCCGGGTCAGAGGAACTGTGCCGTGCGATCGTGCAGCAGATCGCCATCGAACTTGCCCGCTACCTGGCGAATGCCAATGCCCCCGATGAGCGCGGCGGTCTCGCCAGCTGGCGGCTGCGGCGGATCGACGAGCGCATCGCCGATCCCCACCAGCCGTTCCCGACCGTCACCGAGCTGGCCGGGATCTGCCGGCTTTCCCCGCGCCAGTTGAGCCGCGCCTTCAGGATCAGCAAGGGGTCGTCGGTCAGCGACCATCTCGCCCAGCGCCGGATCGAGAAGGCCAAGCGCCGGCTTTACAGCGACGAGAGCCTCGATGCGATCGCGGCCGAGCTGGGCTTTGCCTCGCAGTCAACCTTCACCACCGCGTTCCGGCGCGCGACCGGCACGACCCCCGATCAGTTCCGCAGGCAGACATCGGCAGGATCGGGTGCAAAAACGAAGCCCAATTCCGCAAAGGCGTCATGATTTTCCTGAACGGACGCAAAAGCGGTTTTTGAACCCGCCGGGCGGGCCTCCGTTGGTCGCGAAACGCTGGCAAAGATCGGTCTGACCACTCCATTTAGGCGCCCTTCGCCCGGCGGCTACCGCCGGCAGCGAAACGCCATGCAAAAACCCAGGGAGGGACGAATGACCAGAATCCGCAACCTTGCAGTCCGTCGCGCAATCCTCGCCAGCGTCGCGACGATGGCGATGCTGCCCGCCGCCGCGCTTGCCCAGACCACAGCGCCTGACGATACCGCGAGCGAAGAGGACGCCGGTGCAGACAGCGAAATCGTCGTCACCGGTACGCTGGTTCGCGGTGCTCCGCCGGTCGGCTCGAACCTCATCAGCGTCGGTCAGGACAAGATCGCGCAGACCGGTTCGACGACCGCCAACGAACTGCTCGCCACCCTGCCGCAGGTCACCAACCTGTTCAACAACGTGCCGACCGCGCGCCTGGGCGTGGCGGTTAACAACATTCAGGTGGTGCGTCCCAACCTGCGCAACCTCGCGTCCGAAACCGGGTCGTCCGCATCCACGCTCGTTCTGTTCGACGGCCACCGGATCAGCGCGGTTGGCGTCACCCAGAACGCGGTCGATCCCGACATCATCCCCCCGATCGCGATCGAGCGCGTCGAGGTTGTGACTGACGGCGGATCGTCGACTTACGGTTCCGACGCGGTCGGCGGCGTGATCAACTTCATCACCCGCAAGCGCTTCGATGGTCTGAAGGTGACCTCGACCTATGGCTTTGCCGACAATTACTACCAGGTCCAGGCCGGCGCGATCGTCGGCAAGGACTGGGGTTCGGGCTCGATCTTCGCGGCCTACAACTACCAGCACAACGATTCGCTGTTCGCGCACGATCTCGGCTTCATCCGCGATGTGGACTGGTTCTCGGCCAGCCTCACCCCGCGCGGCCGTTCGTGCACGCCGGGCAACGTCCAGATCGCGGCTGGCGGCGTCACTAACCAGTATGCCCTGCCGAACCTGACCTCGACCACGCCCAATGCCTGCGACTATGGCAACAACACCGTGGTTCCCGCTTCGACCCGCCACGGCGCGCTTGTCGGCCTCCATCAGGAGCTTTCGCCCGGCCTGACCGTCGATCTTCGCAGCTTCTACGGCCAGCGCGCCACGCAGGGCCGCGCCGATGCGGCCGGCTCGGTCAGCGTGACCGGCGGTTCGAGCGCATCCAACCCGCGCCAGTTCTATTACACCCAGGTGCCCGGCCAGAGCGCAACTGCCACGCAGACCGTGTTCTTCAACCTGAACAATGCGCTCGGGACAAGCGTGATGCAGTCCGGCACCAAGTTCGAGGAATGGGGCACGAGCGCCGAATTCACCGCCAAGCTTTCCGATTCCTGGCAGCTGCGCACCCTCTTCAACTACAGCGAGAGCCGCAGCGACTTCCACATCCAGGGCCTGAACACGACGCTGCTCAACAGCTTCGGCAAGGGCACCACGGCGGCCACGGCGATCAACTTCTACAACCCGGGCACAGGCGCCAACGACGCTGCGAACATCCGGGCGCTGATCGACACCGAAAACGCCGGACAGAGCAAGGAAAGCCTGCTCGACCTGCGCGCGATCATCGACGGCACCCTCTTCACCCTGCCGGGTGGTGAGGTGAAGCTGGCCGCCGGTTACGAACACATCCACGACGCGTTCCGCCAGCGCACCGCGCCCGCGAACACGTCGATCGGTTCGATCAACGCGGTTGCCTTCACCCCCTACGTCCGCAGCGTGGATTCGGCCTTCGGCGAAGTGCAGGTTCCGATCGTCGGCCCTGACAACCAGGGCGGGTTCATCCATTCGCTGACCCTCGCCGGTTCGGTCCGTTACGACCATTACAGCGACTTCGGCAGCACCACGAACCCCAAGATCGGCGTGACGTTCAAGCCGGTCGAGTGGCTGGGCCTGCGCGGCAACTACAACACCTCGTTCAACGCGCCTTCGCCGAACGACCAGCTCGGCGCGCTGCGCAACACGGCGCAATACAATGCCATCAATGCCTTCGTGAAGCCGGGCGACACCCCGACCGCGGTGGGCGTCGTGTCATTGCAGGGGTCCAACCCGGGCCTCGTCCCTCAGACGGCGAAGTCCTGGTCGCTCGGCGTCGATCTCGACCCGCCGTTCCTTTCCGGCTTCCACGCCAGCGTCAACTACTACAACGTCAAGTTCAAGGACGTGATCGGCATTCCGACCCCGAATTCCGGCATCTTCGCGAACTTCCCGAACAACGTCACCTCCGCGCCGGGCGGCCTGCCGCTCTCGACGATCCAGAACTTCCTGAATTCGTCGGGCGCACCCAATGCCTCGGCGATCCTCGCTTCGGTGACGACCGGCTGCACCAACACTGCCGCCTGTCCGAACGTCTACGAACTGGTCGATTTCCGCCAGGGCAACTACGGCAGCGTGAACGTGCAGGGCCTCGACTTCGCGACCTCCTACCGTATGCCGACCGGCTTCGGCGGACTGGATTTCGCGGTTTCGGGCAACTACCAGCTCAGCCGCAAGACCCAGACGGGCGCCGGTTCGCCGGTGGTCAATCAGCTTGAGACCACGAACCTGGTGCTGCCGAGCGGCCTTCGCATCGTCGGCAATGCCAGCCCGAGGCTGACGCTGCAGGCAAGTGCGGGGGCAACCGTGGGTGCCCTGCGTGCCCAGGTAACGCTCAACCACACGAGCGGGTACAAGGTCCTGCGCTGCGACACGACCACCACTCCCGCCTGCAATCCGTCTGCAACCGGTGTCGCGACCTCCAGCGGCATCCTGCAGGACCGGGTGAGCGCCTACAACACGGTGAACCTGTTCCTGAAGTATGCGGTGCCGTCTGACAGCTGGCTGCTCAAGGACCTCGAGTTCACGGTCAACGTCAACAACCTGCTGGACACCGACCCGCCGCTCTACAAGGCAATCGGTACCTCGACCCCGGGCTACGCGAACGGCTTCACGCTGGGCCGCCTCGTCCAGTTCGGGCTTTCGAAGAAGTTCTAAGCCTGCCCTCAGCAGCTTGGATGGGCGGCCCGGTCACTTTCCTCCGACCGGGCCGCCTTTTTGCGTTCAGGCGGCAAGCCCGCCGCCGCGCTCGCCCCGGCCAGGTCAGTTGCGGAAGACGACCGTGCGCTGGCCGTTGAGCAGCACCCGGTCCTCAAGGTGCAGGCGCACGGCCTCTGCCAGCACGCGGCGTTCGATGTCGCGGCCCTTGCGGACCATGTCATCGGGCAGGTCGGCATGCGACACCGGCTCCACATCCTGGTGGATGATCGGCCCTTCATCGAGGTCCGCCGTCACGTAGTGCGCGGTCGCGCCGATCATCTTGACCCCGCGCGCATAGGCCTGGTGATAGGGCTTGGCCCCCTTGAAGCCGGGCAGGAAGGAATGGTGGATGTTGATGCAGCGGCCCGAAAGGAAGGCCGCCATCTCGTCCGAAAGGATCTGCATGTAGCGCGCCAGTACCACCAGTTCGGCCCGCGTTTCTTCCACCAGCGCGCGAACCTGCGCTTCCTGCGCCGCCTTGGTATCGCGGCTGACCGGCAGGTGGTGGAAAGGGATGTCGCCCAGCAGGGCATGATCGCTCAGCGCCGTGCGCGGGTGGTTGCTGACGATGGCGACAATATCCATAGAAAGCTCGCCGATGCGGTGGCGATAGAGCAGGTCGGCCAGGCAGTGATCGAACTTGCTGACCATCAGCAGAACCCGGCGCGGGCGGTTCTTGCGCCGCAGCGACCAGGCCATGCCGAATTCGTGAGCGATTGGGCCGAACCCCTCGCGCAGTTCCTCGCGGTCGCCCGCGCCCGGATCGAAGGCTACCCGCATGAAGAAGCGGTTTTCCTCCGGATCGTCGAACTGCTGCGCCTCGATGATGTTGCATCCGGCCTGCGCCAGATAGCCGGTGACGCGCGCAACGATGCCGGCGCGGTCGGGGCAGGAAAGGGTCAGCGTGCAGATATCGGGCATTCGGGCACTCTCTCTCGTCGCCGGCGATACAGAGACCGGACTTTTCCCGGCTTTCCAGCACCGTGCCGGCTTGCGAGGCAATCAGGGCAAATGCGGCGAATTGCAACCCGCCGCGGCGGATTTCGCCCGGCGGCGTTGCCAGCCGCGCCGCGCCGTGCAAACTGCCGGGGCGCAAGCGACAGGGCAGCGGGAGGGCAGGCATGGGCAAGCGGCAATCGTCTGGCGGAGCAGCGGCGGCATGACCCTGCGGGCCATCCTGCGCGAGCCGCTCGTCCATTTCCTGATCGCCGGGCTGGCGCTGTTCGCGTGGTTCGCCTGGCGCGGGACCGAGGCCGATCCGGCCAGCCGCACGATCAGCGTGGACAAGGCGCTGGTCACCCGCCTTGCCGCCAACTGGCAGCAGACCTGGCAACGTCCGCCAGGCAAGGCCGAACTGGACCGGTTGATCGAGGACCACGTCCGCGAGGAGATCTACTATCGCGAGGCGCTGCGCCTTGGCCTTGATCGCGACGATACGGTGATCCGCCGCCGCCTGCGCGCGAAGATGGAATTCCTTGCCCAGTCGCAGGCCGATGCGCTCCAGCCCGACGAGGCGGAGCTGGAGGCCTGGCTGCGCGCCAATGCCGCCCGCTATGCCGGCGATGCGCGGCTGAGCTTTGACCAGGTCTATATCGCCACGGGCGGAGAGGCACGGGCACGGCAGGTGCTCGCCCGGCTGAACGGCGGGGCGGACTGGCGCGGATCGGGCGATGCGATCTCGCTGCCGGCATCGCTCGAAGCCCAGCCGCGTGCCCGCGTGGCCGCCGATTTCGGCGAAGGCTTCGCCGAGGCGCTGGCGAAAGCGCCGGGCGGCGCATGGCAGGGGCCGGTGCAATCGGGCTTCGGGCTCCACCTTGTCCGCCTGCGCGGCATGGCAGCGGGGCGGCTCCCCCCGCTGGCGGACGTGCGCCGGCAGGTGGAGAATGACTGGCGCGCGGCCAGGGCGCAGGAGCTGGAACAACAAGCCTTTGCCGCCCTGCGCCGCGACTATACGGTGCGGATCGACCAGCCGTGAGGGCGTGGCTTGCCCTGCTTTGCGTCGCGCTTGCGGCCCTTGTTGCCCTGCCTGCGCGGGCGGACGAGCTGCGCCCCGGTTACCTTGAATTCACCGAGCAGGCCCCCGGCTCGTGGAGGCTGGTTTGGAAGGCGCCGATGCGCGGCGGGATCAGGCCCGATACCCGGCCCGGATTGCCCGCGAACTGCACGATGGGCGAGATCGGCGAAACGCGGATAGAACCGCCCTTCGCCACCTATGCCTGGCCGGTGCAGTGCCAGGGCGGCATCGCGGGCGGGCGCATTGGCCTCAGCGGGCTGGACGCGGCGCAAACCGATGTGCTGGTGCGCGTCGCCGCTCTGGGCAAGCCGGTGGAAGCCCTGCGCCTGACGGCGGCCGAGCCGGTTGCGACGATTCCCGGCGAGGCATCGACATGGCAGGTGGGCCCGACCTATCTCGTCATCGGTATCGAACACATCCTGTCCGGATACGATCACCTGCTGTTCGTGATCGCGCTGGTGCTGCTGCTGCGCCGGGGCTGGACGCTGTTCAAGGCGGCCACGGCCTTCACCCTGGCCCATTCGATCACGCTTGGCGCAGCCACGCTGGGCTTCATCGGCCTGCCGCAGGCTCCGGTGGAAGCGGGCATCGCGCTGTCCATCGTGTTCCTGGCGGAGGAGATTGCCAAGCGGCGGGATGGCGAACTGCGACTGTCCGAACGGCTGCCGTGGCTGGTGGCATTCGCTTTCGGCCTGCTGCACGGCTTCGGCTTTGCCGGGGCGCTCGGCGAAATCGGCCTGCCGCGCGGCGATGTGCCGATGGCGCTGCTGGCCTTCAACCTGGGCGTCGAGGCGGGGCAACTGGTCATCATTGCCGGCACCATGGCCGCGCTGGCGCTGGTCGTTCGACTGGCCCCGCGCGCGCAACGGCCTGCCGTCATGGCCGCAACCTATGCCATTGGCGCAGTGTCATCGATGTGGCTGATTGATCGGATCGCGATCTGATTGCGCCTTGGAAATTGGGGCTTGTCGGGTAAACCTTAGATAATGACTGAAGCGAAATACCTGGGCGGCCGATTGCTGCTCGCCTTGCCGGGCATGGGTGATCCGCGGTTCGAGCGGTCGGTGATCGCTCTGGCCAGACACGATGCGGAAGGCGCATTCGGCATCGGCATCGGCCATGTCATCCCGGACCTTGGCCTGCATGCCATTCTTACCGACCTTGACATCGATCCGGGGCTGGCCCCCGATGCCCCGGTGCATAACGGCGGCCCGGTGGAACCCGAACGCGGCTTTGTGCTGCACACGCCGGACTGGGACGATGATGCCTCGCTCGATGCCGGGCCGCTGGGCCGCGTTTCTGCCTCGCTCGACCTGCTGCACGCGATTGCCGACGGGCGCGGGCCGCGCCGCTGGGTGATGGCGCTGGGCTATGCAGGCTGGGCAGCGGGGCAGCTCGATAACGAGATGCGCCACCACGGCTGGTACGCCGCCGACAGCCATGACGATGTGGTGTGGCACACCCCTGCCCGCGGTCGCTGGGAAGCGACCTGGCGGGCGGAGGGGATAGACCCCTCCCTGCTGGTCGGGCAGACCGGCCGGGCCTGAGGCCCCTGCCCCGGTTCGGCTGGGGCCTAGTTGAGGCGCAGCGCCGGGCGGTCCGCAGCCTCCCCCCATTCGCCGGGCTTGAGCGCAAGATCCTGCAAGGCCAGCGCCAGTGCGCCGACGATCGCCAGCGCGGCGGTTTCCGCCCCGGCGCTTGCCTCCTCATTGCGGCCCGGAAGGATCACCGAGGCAAGATAGCGCCCCTGCGCCCCGCGCGAGAGCAGGAAGCCCGCATCGCTGCCAAGCAGGGCCAGGGCCGCGCTTTCGCCCGCGCCGGCATGGACCAGCGTTTCGAACAGCGCCGGATCGGGAAGCTTCGTGCCGGCCAGCAGCGCGTGGGCCGGTGCCCGCCCCAGCAGGACATAGGCATCGCGCAACCGCAGCGCCTCTTCCCCGGCGAAGGAACCGGCACAGGCCAGCGCCAGTTCACCCAGGCTGTCGAACCATGAGCCCTCGGGGGGCTGCGAAGCTAACTCTTTGTACACAAGCGGGGACCTTTCAGCCGTCTGCAGGCGATCATGGCCCCCCCGTGATCGCTGTCAATCATGGCCAAACATAGATTCGGCCAGTTTGTTTCGCATTCGCAATGGCCTAGGGATCGGTGCCTAGGGACCAATGCGTAGCGCGTCCCGCAAGGGGACGCGCCCCGCGGCAAGCCTTAATCGCGCCAGGCGCGGAAGGGGTGGCCGGCATCGCAATGCATCACTTCGGCCGTGATGAATCGCGCATCCTCCGAACCGAGGAACAGGCCCAGGTTGACGATATCTTCCGGGCTTCCCTTTTCGGAGAGCATCTGCAGGCGGCGGATCTCTTCGTGCTTTTCGGCCCCGAGCGAACTTGCGCTCGCCTCGGTTTCCATCAGCCCCGGCGCCACTGCGACCACGCGGATACCATCGGCACCGAACATGCGGGCCATGCCCCAGGTCAGCTGGTTGAGCGTGGCCTTGGTCACGCCATAGACGCCAGCCGGCTGGTAGGCGGCCATCGAGCTCTGGTTGATGACGCAGCCCTTGGCTTCCTTCAGCGCCGGGCGCAGCACGCGGGCGAAGTAGAGCGGCGAAAGCGTGTTGACCATCAGGAAGAACTGGAACCGGTCCAGCGGAATGCGGTCGATCGGCGTGTTCACCTCGCCATAGGCAATGCCGGCATTGTTGTAGAGCACGTCGATCTTGGGAAACTGCGCCAGGATCGCCGCGCCGACCGATTCGATCTGCTCTTCCTTGGAAAGGTCGATCTGGAAGGTGGTGCACTTGGCCCCCAGTGCGCGGACCATGCCGGCGGTTTCCTCAAGCCCTTCGGCCTGGATATCTAGGATCACCAGTTCCCCGCCCTCGCGCGCATAGCCGAGCGCGAGCGCGCGCCCCAGGCCACCTGCCGCGCCGGTAACCACCACTGTCTTGCCATCGTAACGCTTGCTCATTCATCGCACTCCCTTGCTGCAACAAGGAAAAGCGCGAGCGGGCCGCCGGGGCAAGCAGGGCCGCGCAATGATCGCCGCCGCGCGTCAGGCCATCGCTGCGGACCCGATGAAGACAGGGATCAGTTGGGCAGGTCTGCCGGCGCGCGCGTGATCACCATGCGGTTGCGCCACTTGGCATGCTCTTCCTCGTCCGCGCCCTGGATCTCGATCGCGAGCGACACGTGGCTGAAGGCCAGCAGCATGTCGAGCAGGCGCTTTTCCTGGTCGTCGAGCTCGGCCAGCGGCTTGGTATCAAGCTCGTCGAGCATGGCCGCAGCACGCGGGCACATGGCATCGTAAAAGGCCTGGCGCTCTTCCTTCGTGGAAGTGGAACGCTGCATGGCGCGCTCGGCGGCGGTGGGCAGCGACCATTGCGCGGCGAAGGGTTCAAGATCGGCGTAAGCGGCAGGCAAAAGCGACATCGGCGGCTCCTTTGACATCCAGTATCATGCCCACCGGTGTCATAGCAAATTTACAACAGACCTGTTGTAAAACCTAGCCGATAATCCCGTCGCGCCGCAACACGCGGCGATGTTCGGCAACAAAGCGTTCGCTGATGCGATCGATGTCCTCGCCGCGGGCGACCGAGTTCTGCAGGATGCGCGGGCCGATGATCGCCGAAGCCATCATCATCACGGCATAGACCTCTGCATCCACCGCCTCGTCCGGGTAGCGGGCCTTCAGGCTCGCCTCCAGCCCGCTGACCAGCTCGTCCCAGCGCGGATAGCGTTCGCGGATTTCGCCGGGCGCGATGAAATCGTCGATCCACAGCTTGATCAGTTCGGGATTGGCCAGGACGAAGTGGTTGATCGCCGCCATGCGGTCGATCTGCGGCGCATCAAGGTCCATCCCCCGCGTGATCTGCTGCGTCGACCATTCCTTCACCGCCACGAGCATCGCCTCGCGGCTGGGGAAGTGGTAATAGACCGTGGTGCGGTTAAGCCCGGCTTCGCGCGCAAGGGCCGAGACCGACAGGGCCTCTACGCCCTTTTCGGACAGCAACCGCACCGCGGTTTCGATCAGCGACTGGTGCGTCTCTTCAAAACCGCGGTTGCGCTTGCGCGTGGCCGTCCGTGTTTTCTGCATCGTCGGCGGGCTCCCTATCCGGACCGGCCCGATAACCGCGAAGCGCGAAAATTGAAACCTTTTTGCAGGTCACAGGTCTTCCGGATCGGCCGTGGTAACCCCCGGACGTTCAGCCCCCATGCCGGAAAATCCGATGCAATATCCGCCATCTACCGGCAGGATCACGCCGGTCACGAAGGCCGCTTCGTCGCTGGCAAGATAAAGCGCGGCATTGGCGATATCCATCGCCGTGCCCCAGCGGTTCATCGGAATGCCGGCCAGCACGGGATAGCCTTCGGGCGGCGTTTCGGACTGCGCCGATCCCGCCACCAGCCCGGTCCACATCGTGCCCGGCGCAATGGCGTTCACGCGGATGCCCTTGTCCGAATAATCGAGCGCGGCAATCTTGGTCAGCTGGTGCACGCCCGCCTTGGCCGCGCCATAGACCGAATGGTGCTTCCACCCGATCACGCCCGAGGCCGAGCCGGTGTTGACGATGGCACCGCCACCGGTCTTGAGCATCGAGGTGATGCCGTGCTTCATGCCCAGGAACACGCCCCGGATGTTGACGGCATGGATGCGGTCCCAGTGCTCGGCGCTCTGCTTGTGCAGCGGAGCCATGCCGCCGCCGAAGCCGGCATTGTTGCACAGCACGTCGATCCGCCCGAAGCGATCCTCGGCTGCGGCGATCATCGCCTGGACCTGGTCCTCGTCGGCCACGTCGCAGTGAATCGCCGTGGCCGCGCTGCCCACGGCCCTGGCCACTTCGTCCTGCTGGCCGGAAATGTCCGCCAGCAGCACCTGCGCGCCTTCCTGGACAAAGCGATGCGCCATGGCGCGCCCCATGCCTGAGCCCGCGCCGGTGATGATGCACGCCTTGCCTTCAAGCCGTCCTGCCATGTTCCTTCTCCCTCTTCTTGTGCTTATGCCGTCGTGTCGATGGTCGGACGCACGCTGATTTCGGCGATGTTCACGTTGCGCGGCATCGAAAGCATGAAGACCACCACTGCGGCCGCTTCCTCTGCCTCGACCACGCCATCCTTGTTGACGTGCGCCTTGATTGCCTCGCGCCAGTTCGGATCGGGCATGGATTCGGCAACTTCGGAGCGGGTCGCGCCCGGCATGTAGATCGAAACGCGGATGTTGCGGTTGCCCACTTCCTGCCGCAGCCCGTCAGTCATCGCGTTCACTGCGTGCTTGCTGGCGGAATAGGAGCTGGTCATCGGGCCGCCCTTGCGCCCGGCGAGCGAGGAGATGTTGATGATGTCGCCCACGCCCTGCTTCAGCATGTGCGGCACGGCAGCCGCGCAGGTATAGACCGTGCCCATCAGGTTGATGTCCATGGTCTGGCGATAGCGGGCAAGGTTGGCGTTCTCGATCCCGCCCGAATCCATGATGCCGGCGGAATTGATCAGGATGTCGATGCGGCCAAGCTGGGCCACGGTATCTTCCACCGCCTTGATCGCATCGGCCTCTACCGACATGTCGCCCACCAGGGCGATCGCCTTGCCGCCCTTGGCTTCGATCTTCGCGGCGACTTCGGCAAGTCGGTCCGCACGGCGGGCGGACAAGGCGACCGTCGCCCCCGCCTCTGCGAGGGCCACGGCAATTGCCGCGCCGATGCCCGATGATGCGCCCGTAACCAGCGCGACCTTGCCTTGAAGGGTTCCAGCCATTTCCACTCTCCCGTTTCGGTTTGGACACCGGTTGGCGAATGGCGCGTGGCCTGTCAACGAGAAATGCTGAACAGGTGGTCAGCACCTTGGCCGCACCAAGCTGTCAGCACATATTGGATTATCTGATTGACATTTTGAACCATATTGGTTATAAACCCCCACGCGACGGGTGCGGGGCGGTGAGCTCTCGCCTCCACCCCGCCCAGTGGCCGGCGCCCCATCGCGGAGGCGTCCGCAATCCAGGGATGCGAGGAGCGGCTGACGATTCTTCAGCCGCACAACATCGGGGTATGCCCCGGATGCCGGCAGCAGTTTGGCGAGCCCGCCCTGCCGCAGCCTCGCACGACAGGGCCGAGCCGTCGGGATCACAGCGTTTCGCCCGCCAGCCGTTCGCAAGCAAAGACAACGCAAGCCAAGCCTGTACGGTTCAGGCAAAACCCCAGCGCCGGCCAGCCCGTCCGCCCGTGTTCACAGCCCCGATTGCCCCGATCCGCCTGCTGCGGAGGACGGAGTGTGGGTTATGGGTTTCTCGCAGAAAACCGCGCCGTCAGTCCCCGGCTATCATCATCCCGTCGACCCGCAGCGTCGGCACGTTGAGCGCGCGATACCATTCGAGGTCGTTGGCCGGCGTCAGTGCGGCGAACATGTCGACCAGGTTGCCGGCGATGGTGAATTCCGCCACCGGCCCGGCGATCTCGCCATTGACGATGCGGAAGCCCGAGGCGCCCCGGCTGTAGTCGCCGGTTACCGCGTTGACGCCCTGCCCGATCAGTTCGGTAACGTAGATGCCATCCTTGATGTCGGCCATCAGCTGCGCCGGCGTGAGCGCGCCCGCGGCAAGGTGGACGTTGCTGGCCGAAACGCCCGGCGCACCGCTGGCTCCGCGCGAGGCATGGCCGGTCGGCTGCTGGCCGAGCTGGCGGGCAGAGGCGCTTTCCATCAGCCAGCCGGTCAGCCGCCCGCCCTCAACCAGTGCGCGCGGCGCGGTTGCCAGCCCTTCGCCGTCGAAGGGACGCGAGGCAGGGCCGCGCGGGCGGTGCGGATCGTCGAGCACGGTGATCGCGCTGTCGAACAGCTGCGCCTCGGCCTTGTCGAGAAGGAAGCTGGAACGGCGCGCAATGGCGCTGCCAGAGATCGCGCCGAGCAGGTGGCCGATCAGCGAGCCGCCCACGCGCGGATCGAACACCACCGGCATGGCTCCGCTCGTCACGCGGCCCGGATCGAGCCGGGCGACGGCGCGCTCGCCGGCCATGGCGCCGATCTCTGCGGGCGCGAGCAGGTCTGCCATGTGGCGGGCAGAGCGCCAGGCATAGTCGCGCTGCATGCCCGAACCCTCTCCGGCGATGACGCTGGCGGAAAGGCCGTGGCTGGTCGTCTCGTAGGAACCGGCAAAGCCGTGGCTGGTGACCAGCGCGAAAACCCCGCGGCCCGAGCTGGCGCCCGCGCCCTCGCTGTTGGTCACCCCGGCAACGGCCCGCGCGGCATCCTCTGCGGCCAGCGCCATTTCGCGCAGCTGTGCCGGGCCGGGTTCGGCAGCGTCGACCATGTCGAGCCCTTGCGGCAGTTCGCGGGCGAGCAGGTCTTCCGGGGCGAGCCCGGCGTACTGGTCCTCGGGGGCGGCGCGCGCCATGGCGACCGCACGGACGGACATTTCCTCCAGCGCGGCATCGCCAAGGTCGCTCGATCCGATGCTGGCCGATGCCTGCCCGACGAATACGCGCAGGCCGATGTGTTCGTTCTCCGAACGCTCGACATCCTCAAGCAGGCCGAGCCGCACCTGGATGCTTTCGGAACTGTTGGCGAGATAGACGACATCGGCGGCATCGGCGCCAGCCTTGCGGGCGCGATCGACGAGGGCGGCGGCGCGCTCCTGCGCGGCTTGGGGTGTCAGCATGGCTGGCGGCTTAGCGCCGCGCGCGCCACCGATCAATCGCGCGTGGCGATCACACGCCCAGGATGCGCGAAAGCAGGGTGAACAGCGCCGTCAGGGCAAAGGGCAGGCCGAGCGCCAGCGCCCAGACCCACAGCCGGTCGCGCCGATAGGCGGCGGCATAGCCTGGATCGGCGGCCTGCTCGTCGGTCAGGCGGTTCCAGCGCTGCTCGAAACGGCGGCAGGCGGGGATGATCGCCGCGACGAGGATGACAAGGGCGAAATAGGGCAGGATCGAGGACTTGTGCCCCTTGAGCGCACCCAGCGTGGCGAAGATCTGGAGTGCGGTATAGACCAGCAGGGCATAGGCGATATTGTCGCTCATGCTCTTGCGCCAATCGATCGGCCTTTCGCCGCCGGCGCTGCGACCTATCCGGAATCCTTCGACCATTTTGGTCGATCCTTTCTGCTTCCCCTCAATAAACGCAACAAAACACCCTTTGTTGCGGGAATCAAGCCTCGTTAACCACGAAATCCCACGCCCCGGCAGCGATGGGTCATGCAGGAAGCCTGCCAAATTGCTGCAACATGGTGCTTTCGCGGCTTGAAGTGCGCGCGCACGCTGCCTAAACCCAAGCCGATGGACCAGATGCAGAAAGACCTCTCGTCGCAGGGAGAAGGCAGCACCGGCAGCGGGCTTGAGGTGATCTCGATTGCCAAATCCTATGACAAGCGCGCCGTGCTGACCGACATTTCGCTCTCGGTCGCCAAGGGCGAAGTGCTGGGCCTGCTCGGCCCCAACGGCGCAGGCAAGACCACCTGCTTCTATTCGATCATGGGGCTGGTAAAGCCCGATTCGGGCCGCATCCTGATGGACGGCGTGGATGTCACCTCGCTGCCGATGTACCGCCGCGCGATCCTTGGCCTGGGCTACCTGCCACAGGAAACCTCGATCTTCCGCGGCCTGACGGTGGAACAGAACATCTCCGCCGTGCTCGAACTGAACGAGCCCGACGCCGCCACGCGCGAGGAAGAGCTGGAACGCCTGCTCGACGAATTCGGCCTCGCCCGCCTGCGTTCCAGCGCGGCCATGGCGCTTTCGGGCGGTGAACGCCGCCGCTGCGAAATCGCCCGCGCCCTTGCCGCCAAGCCCTCGATCATGCTGCTCGACGAACCTTTCGCCGGCATCGACCCGCTGTCAATCAGCGACATCCGCGACCTGGTGAAAGACCTCAAGACCCGCGGCATCGGCGTGCTGATCACCGATCACAACGTCCGCGAAACGCTGGATATCGTCGATAAGACCTGCGTGATCTACGGCGGCCAGGTGCTGTTCTCCGGCACGCCCGAAGGCATGGTCGAGGACGAGAACGTCAAGCTGCTCTACCTCGGCAGCGATTTCACGCTGTGATCCTTTCCGCCTCACGGCGGGGCACGGCACCAGCCCGCTCCCCCGGCCCGACCACCCATAGCGTATCCTGTCGGGTGGTCGGGCCGGGGGAGCGGGCTGGTGCCGTGCGAGCCCTCAGCGACAGCTGAGGGCGGCAAACGCATATGGCCCTCGGACCCCGTCTTGACCTGAGGCAGAGCCAGTCGCTGGTGATGACGCCGCAGCTGCAGCAGGCGATCAAGCTGCTGGCGCTGTCCAACCTTGAGGTCGAGACCTTCATCGGCGAGGCGCTGGAAGCCAATCCCCTGCTCGAAGTGGGCGAGCGCGCGCCCGCAGAGGTCGCGACGGTCGAAGCCGCGCCCGAGGAAGGCCGCCGCACCACGCTGGAAACCTCGCCGGTCGACCAGCTTATCGGCGAGGCGCGGGGCAGCGAGGACCGGCCGCTCGACATCGACAGTTCCGCGCTCGACATCGACCGCGACACCGGGGACTGGGGCGCCGCCGTTTCCTCCTTCGGCGGCGAGGATCTGCCGGGGATCGACGAGCGCGGCGACAGCGGGCTGACGCTTGCCGAACACCTTGACCGGCAGATCGGGCTGTCTGGCGCGACCCCTCGCGAAGCCGCGATTGCCCGGGCGCTGGTCGACCGGCTGGACGATGCAGGATACCTCGGCACGCCCCTGCGCGAGGTGGCGGACGATCTTGGCATGCCGCTGCGCGCGGTCGAATCGGCGCTGGTCCTGCTGCAGTCCTTCGACCCCACCGGCGTCGGCGCGCGCAGCCTGGGCGAATGCCTTGCCCTCCAGGCGCGCGAGGCCAACCGCCATGACCCCTGCATGGCCCGCCTGCTCGACAACCTTGACCTGCTGGCGCGCGGCGAGGTGGCGCGGCTGAAGCGGATGTGCGGCGTCGACGATGAAGACTTTGCCGACATGCTGGCCGAGCTGCGCAGCTACGATCCCAAGCCCGGCCTGCGCTTTGCCTCTGGCGGGGGCGAGCCGGTAACGCCCGACGTGCTTGTCACCCCCCGCGCCGATGGCGGCTGGGACGTGGCGATCAACCAGGAAACCCTGCCGCGCCTGATCGTCAACCGCAGCTACTATGTCGAGATGAAGGGGGCCTGCGGCGGCCGTGACGACAAGGGCTGGCTTTCCGAAAAGCTGGCCGATGCCAACTGGCTGGTGAAGGCGCTCGACCAGCGTCAGAAGACCATCCTGAAGGTGGCGAGCGAGATCGTGCGGCAGCAGGAAGGGTTCTTCCGCCATGGCGTGTCGCAGCTGAAGCCGCTGACCCTGCGGGCGATTGCCGAGACGATCTCGATGCACGAATCGACCGTCAGCCGCGTCACCTCGAACAAGTACCTGATGTGCCCGCGCGGCACTTTCGAACTGAAGTATTTCTTCACCTCGGGCATCGCCTCTGCCGATGGCGAAGGCGCAGCTTCGGCCGAGGCGGTCAAGGCGGCGATCCGCGCGCTGATCGATGCCGAGGATCCCAAGGCGATCCTTTCTGACGATACCCTGGTGGACCTGTTGAAAGCCAAGGGCTTCGACCTCGCCCGGCGCACCGTCGCCAAGTACCGCGAGGCGATCGGCCTGGGCTCGTCGGTGCAGCGCCGCCGCCAGAAGGCCATCGCCGCGATTCGATAGGCCGCGCCGCAAACGCGACGAAGGGGTGCCCCGTGAGCAACCCCGCCATGCCCTGCGCGTTCCCTTCCTGCGGGATCAACGAAGCCCGGCACGCCGGCCCCGTGCGTTGCGCGGCGTGCATCAAAGGAGTCGCTCATGACCAAGAAGATGCTCATTCTCCTCAGCTCGATGACGCTGCCGCTGGCGGCGTGCAATTCCATGTCTGATGATCGCACGCTGGCCACGGTCGGCACGGGTGCGGCACTGGGCGCTGCTGCCGGTACCGGCGTTGCCGCCATTGCCGGCGGTGACCTGCTGACCGGCGCGGTGATCGGTGCGGCCGCCGGCGGCATTGCCGGTGCCGTATGGGCCGACCGTGACGGCGACGGCCGGGTGGACGGCTATACCCGTGACGGCCAGTACTACTCCGGCACGCCCTCCTCCAACGTTGCCTATTCCACTCCGCGCCGTTGCCCGTCCGTGGCCGGCAGCGCGGCAACCGGTGCTGCCGTGGGCGCTGCGACCGGGCTTGGCGTCGGCGCGGTGACCGATGCCTCGCTGTTCGAAGGCGCGGTGGTTGGCGCGGTTGTCGGCGGGCTTGCCGGCGCGATCTGGGCCGACTCCAACAACGACGGCTGCGTCGATGGCTACATGCGTGACGGGCGCTATTACCAGGGCGCCCCGGTGGTCCAGCCGACCTACTACCGCTCCGGCGAGCGCGGCTGACGGGAAAGGGTGACGGGCGGAGATGCTTGGCGATTACGTGCGGCGAGGGCTGCTGACGGCTGGAGCGATCATGATGGCGGTGCCCCCGATGGCACCGCTGCGCGCGGCCCAGCCGGCGGAAGCTTGGGACACTTCGTTGCACCGCGAGATCGGCGATCGTGCACCCAAGGATCTGCGGGGATTCTACGCAGCGCGCGGAAACCGACCCCTGTGGATCACCTTTGCGGGGCGGCCTTCAGCGGCCGCCCTGCGATTTGTCGCAATACTGCGCGATGCCGGCCTCGACGGGCTCGATGCGGACAAGTTCAAGCCGGAAAAACTGGAAAAGCAGCTCGCCAAGGCTCCCGGCGCTTCGGTGAAGGACCGCGCCAAGGCCGAGCTGGCGCTGTCTTCCGCCTATGTGCGCTATGTCCAGGCCGTGCGGGAGGCTCCGCGCTCGGACATGACCTATGAAACGCAGGCGCTTGCCCCGGTGGTGCCGACGCCTGCCGCCGCGCTTTCCGCTCTGGCCGCCGCGCCCTCGCTGGAAAACTATGTGCGTGACATGGGCTGGATGACGCCATTTTACGCCCCCCTGCGATCCGCCCTTGCCGCCCGGAGGCTGAGCCCCGCGCAGGCGGACAGCGCGATCCTCAACCTCGCCCGCCTGCGCGCCCTGCCGCCGATCCCCAGCGGCCAGTGGGTGCTGATCGATGCCGCCAGCGCGCGGCTGTGGATGTTCGAAGGCCCGCGCGTGGCGGGAACGATGAAGGTGGTGGTCGGCACGCGGCAGACGCAGACGCCGGAGATGGCCGGGTTCCTGCGCTATGCCATCGTCAATCCCTACTGGAACATGCCCGACAGCCTGCTGCCCAGCCGGATTACCGAAAAGGTGCTGGCGAACGGCCCGGGCTATCTGGCGACGCACCGCTACCAGGTGCTCAATGGCTGGGAGGAGGATGCCGAAGTGGTCGATCCCACGCAGGTCGACTGGGAGGCCGTAGCTGCCGGACAGGCCACCGTGCGGGCGCGCCAGCTGCCGGGGGCGGGCAATTTCATGGGCTCGGTCAAGTTCATGTTCCCCAACCCCCAGGGCATCTATCTGCACGATACGCCCGAGAGGAACCTGCTGGCCAAGCCGGCCCGGCAATACAGCAACGGCTGCGTGCGGCTTGAGGATGCCCAGCGCTTCGGCAAGTGGCTGATGGGCAAGCCGCTGCCCCGCTCGCGCAAGCCGGAAACGCGGGTGGAACTGCCGGTGATCGTGCCGATCTACATCACCTACCTGACGGCGCAGCCCGAAAAGGGGCGGGTGGCATTCCACGCCGACGTCTATGGCCGCGACGTTCTCAACGGCGGTTGAGGCTGAATCCAACAACAAAAAATCCTAATGGCCCTTAGCATGATAATTTCATTGCGTTGCCTGTTATGAGATAATGTGACATCGATCAGGCTGTCCGGACACGACCCAATCAACCGCCCCGTGGGGCGGTGACGAACAGGAGGTGTGTCATGGCCTATGTTTCCAGCCAGACCCGTGCTGCCAAAACCCGGACGATGCTGGCCGTTGCGCTGCTGCAGGCTTCGGCGATCTACGCGATAATCGCCGGGCTGTCGTTCGTGGTGAACCCGCCCGAGCGCAAGGAAAACCCGACGACCTTCACCGTCCCGCCGCCCAGCCCCAGCCCCACCGAGGTGCAGCGCGAGCGCAAGACCCCGCCCGCCGATGCGCCGCAGTCCCGCGGCCCGGCGGTCCAGCCGACGGTGGCGCCCAGCCCGCTGCCAAGCGCCAGCAACAGCACCAGCGGCGCGCCAGCCGATGGCCCGGGCACGGCAACAGCCGGCCCCAGCCCCCTGCCGACGAGCGAGCCAAGCCGCGCGGCGCTGGCGGTCAAGGGCCCGGCGCCGCGCGGCCGGCCGGGGGAATGGGTGACGCGCAATGACTATCCTTCGCAGGACCTGCGCGAAGGCAATGAAGGGCTGGTCCGCTTCCGCCTGGGCGTTGGTGCCGATGGCCGGGTGACAAGCTGCACCATCACGGCATCCAGCGGCTTTCCCGGGCTCGATGCCGCCGCCTGCGCCAGGCTGACCCAGCGCGCCCGCTTCAATCCCGCCACCGACGAGGCCGGTGCCCGGGTTGCCGGCGCCTATTACGGAATGCTGCGCTGGAAGATCACGAACTGAACCGTCCACCCCCTCGCCCCGCTTCCCTGTCCGGACGCGGGGCGCTTTTTGCTTTGCCTTGGCGCGCGCTTCGCTAATCTCCCCGGCAACCGACCCGGAGGATATCCCTTGAAAACCCGTTTCCTGCTTGCCGCCGCGCTTGCCGCCATCGCCTCGCCCGCATGGGCCGAAACCGTCGAATACCGCGTGCTGATGCAAGGGCGCGACATCGGCCACATGAAGGTCGCCCGCGACGGCGAGGAACTGGCCGTCGATTACGATTTCAAGCAGAACGGCCGCGGCCCGACGATTGCCGAAAAGCTGACGCTTGGCGATGATGGCGCGCCGGTCAGCTATGCCGCCAACGGCCGCACCACCTTCGGCAATGCCGTGAGCGAGAGCTTCCGCCGCACCAAGGCAGGCGTCACCTGGCGCGACCTTGCCGGGCCGGGCGCGATCAAGGGCAAGGATGCGCCGCGCTTCTACGTCAGCCAGAACGGCTCGCCGATAGACCAGGCGCTGCTGGCGAAGGCCCTGCTCGCCGCGCCCGATCGCACCATGGCCGTCGCCCCTGCGGGCACGGCCAGGCTTACCGAAAAGGACCGCCGCCGGCTCGACGGCACGGGCGGCCCGGTCGAGGTAGTGACTTACGAGCTGTCCGGCCTGTCGATCGCGCCGAGCTACGTCACGCTCGACAGCAAGGGCGAGTTTTTCGCCGCGCCCAGCGCCAACTTCATCGTTGCCCGCGCCGGCTATGAGAAGGGCGCGGACGCCGTGCTGCGGCCGCTGGCCGAACGGCTGGCATCGGAGCGGCTCGCGGGGCTCCAGAAGGAAGGCGCGCGCAACTGGTCGGGCCCGGTGCGGCTGCGCAACGTCAAGCTGTTCGATCCGGTGGCCAAGGCGCTTACCCCGCTGCGCGATGTCGTGTGGTTCGAAGGCCGCATCAGCGAGGTCGTCCCCGCCGGATCGCTGGCCACCCCGGGCGAGACGGTGATTGATGGCAACCTCGGCACGCTGGTTCCGGGCCTTTATGACATGCACGCCCACCTCGACCAGCAGGACGGGCTGCTCAACGTGCTCGCCGGGGTCACCTCGGTGCGCGACCTGGGCAATAACAATGCGCTGCTCACCCAGCTGATCGAACGCATCGAAAGGGGCGAAGTCGCCGGGCCGCGCGTGACCAAGAGCGGCTTTGTCGAAGGCAAGAGCCCCTACAGCTCGGCCACCGGCTTGCTGGCCGCCAGCGAGAGCGAAGCGCTCGATCATGTCCGCTGGTACGGCGCGCGCGGCTACAACCAGCTGAAGATCTACAACTCGATCGATCCCAAGTGGGCCCCGCCCATGGCCAAGGAAGCGCACAAGCTGGGGATGCGCGTGGCCGGCCACGTGCCCGCCTTTTCCAGCGCCGATGCCATGATCGCGGCGGGCTATGACGAGCTGACCCACGTCAACCAGCTGATGCTCGGCTGGGTGCTCAACCCCGGCGAAGATACGCGCACGCTGTTCCGCTTCACCGCCATGCGCCGCTTCCCGACGATCGACCTGAAGTCCGAAAAGGTCCGCACCACGCTGGACGCCATGGTCGCGCGCAAGGTGGCGCACGAGCCGACCATCGGCATCCATGAGACCGGCCTTACCGCGATTGACGGCGAGCCGAACCCCGGCGCGGTGGACTATATCGAGCACCTGCCCGTGGCCGAGCAGCGCGCGCTGAAGCAGGCGCTGTTCGGTGCCGATACGCAGAAGGAGCGCGCCGAATATGTCGCCGCCTACTGCAAGGTGCTGGATACCCTTTCGGAAATGCACCGGCGCGGGATCTTCCTTGTCCCCGGCACCGACACCGGCGGCGCCTTCACCCTGCACCGCGAACTGGAACTGTTCACCAAGGTGGGCATGACCCCGGCCGAGGCGCTGGCGCGCGGCACGCTGGATGTTGCCCGCTATCTCGGGCAGGACCAGCAGCTTGGCTCCATCGAACGCGGCAAGCTTGCCGACTTCTTCCTGATCCCCGGCGATCCGACCAGGGACCTGCGGGCGATCAAGGCGATCTCCATGGTGGTGAAGGGCGGCACGGCCTATTTCCCTGCGGAGATCTATCCCAAGCTGGGGATCAAGCCCTTTGCCCCGGCCCCGAAAGTGGAAAGCGCCCGCTAGGCCCGGTCAGGCCTCAAGCTCGACATCCCAGTAGAGCCAGTCGCGCCAGGTTTCGTGGAGGTGGTTGGGCGGAAAGGCCCGGCCACGCTCCTGCAATTGCCAGCTGGTCGGGCGGATCGGCTCCACCAGCAGGGGCATGTGTGCCTGCTTGGGCGTGCGCCCGCCCTTCTTCATGTTGCAGGGCGCGCAGGCGGTGGCGACGTTTTCCCAGCTGGTGCGGCCGCCCAGGCGGCGCGGCACGACATGATCGAAGGTCAGGTTGTGGGGGCTGCCGCAATACTGGCAGGTAAAGCGGTCGCGCAGGAACAGGTTGAAGCGGGTGAAGGCAGGAAATTCGCTGGGCTTCACATATTGCCGCAGCGCGATGACCGAGGGCACTTGCATGTCCCAGGTGGGCGAATGGACGCGCCGGTCATAGCTGGCGACGATATCCACCCGTTCCAGGAACACCGCCTTGATCGCCGTTTGCCATGGCCACAGGCTGAGCGGGTAGTAGGAAAGCGGCGTGTAATCGGCGTTGAGCACCAGCGCAGGACAATCGGACAGGCTGCGGGACGGATCCCCTTCTGCGCTGCGGAACCGGGCCGCGCGCTCGATCAGCTCCGACTTGAGCATGGCCTTTCTCTGCCCGTTGCGCGTTGCATTTCCATGACGGCAGTGAACATCGCGGGCGGCTGCGCGTCAAGGCTTGCACTGTCACGAAATCCACAGGACTAAGCGTGCATGAT
This sequence comes from Novosphingobium sp. TH158, assembly GCF_002855555.1. Taxonomy (NCBI): domain Bacteria; kingdom Pseudomonadati; phylum Pseudomonadota; class Alphaproteobacteria; order Sphingomonadales; family Sphingomonadaceae; genus Novosphingobium; species Novosphingobium sp. TH158. The sequence continues at coordinate 1,380,937 of NZ_PKRT01000001.1, forward strand.
CCGCACCCGCTTTGCCCCCAGCCCCAATGGCTCGCTGCACCTGGGCCACGCCTGGGCGGCGATCGTCGCGCATGACCTTGCGCGGGCGCGCGGCGGAGAGTTCCTGCTGCGGATCGAGGATATCGACGGCGCGCGCAGCCGGACGGAACTGGCCGAGGAACATCTTGCGGACCTTTCCTGGCTGGGCCTTTCGTGGGACGGACCGGTGGTGCGCCAGTCCGCCCGGCTGGAATCCTATGCCCTTGCGGCAGAGCGGCTGAAGGCCCTGGGCCTGCTTTACCCCTGCCGCTGCACCCGCGCCGACGTGCTGGCGGCATCGCGCGCCGATGGCCCGGACGGGCCGCTCTATCCCGGAACCTGCCGGGGTCAGGACGTCGATCCCGAAGGCGCAGCATGGCGGATCGACATGGCCCGCGCGGTTCGGATGGCAGGGCCGCTGGAATGGACCGACGAGCTGGCCGGGCCGCAACAGGCCGCGCCGGAACGGTTTGGCGATGTCGTGCTGGTCCGCAAGGACGCGCCGGCATCCTACCACCTTGCCGCCACGCTGGACGATGCTGCTGACGGGGTGACGCTGGTGACGCGCGGGCTGGACCTGTTCGCCGCCAGCCATGTCCACCGCCTGCTGCAGGCCCTGCTCGGCCTGCCGGTGCCGGTCTGGCATCACCATGCCCTGCTGGTCGAAGCCGATGGCCGCAAGCTTGCCAAGCGGCGCGGCTCGCCTTCGCTGGCGGACCTGCGCCGCGCCGGGGAAGATGGCCGCGCGCTGGCGGATTCGCTGCGGGCGGGCAACTTCCCTGCTGGTATTTCGCTTGGCACAGGCGTAGGATGCGCGGCATGAGCTACATCCTGATCCCCGCCCTGCTCGTGCTGATGGGCCTTACGGTCTACAGCCTTGTCCGCGGCATCGCCGCTTTCCTCAACAGCACGCGGCTTGACCTTGAACACGATCCCGCCACGGGCCCCTCGCCCTCGCAGGTCAAACAGAACAAGATGATGTTCAACCGCATCCTGTTCCAGGGCCTGGCGGTGCTGGTCGTGGCGGCCCTGCTCGCTGCCTCCAAGTAATTGGTCAAGCTCAACAAGATCTACACGCGGACCGGCGATTCAGGCTCATCAGGCCTGGTCGACGGATCGCGCCTGCCCAAGCACGATGCGCGCTTTGCCGCCATCGGCGCGGTGGACGAGGCGAACTGCGCCATCGGCATGGCGCTGGTGGTGCTGACCGGGACGGAACCGGGAAGCGAACTGCAGCGCGTGCAGAACGACCTGTTCGACCTTGGCGCGGACCTTGCGACTCCGGGTGACGATTTCACCCCGTCCGACATGGTTCTGCGCATGGTCCCGGCCCAGACCGAATGGCTGGAAGCCGCGATCGATGCGATCAACGAATGGCTCGATCCGCTGACCAGCTTCATCCTGCCCGGTGGCAGCGAAGGCGCCGCGCGCGTCCACGTTGCCCGCGCCGCGGTGCGCCGGTCCGAGCGCGAGATGGCCGCGCTCGCGCATGAAGTGCCGGTCAATCCGGCGGCGCTCAGCTATATCAACCGCCTGTCCGACTACCTCTTCGTCCTCGCCCGCGCGCTTAACGATGGCGGCAAGGACGATGTCCTCTGGGTTCCCGGCGGCAACCGCTAGGGAACGATGCCCTGCCTGCCCGGTTAAGCCCGGCAAGGAGAACAGGGATGCCCGCAGACAAGGACCCCAAGGGCCTCGCCCCCGAAGTGCACAACGCCGAGCAGGAGGACGAGGAGGCGCAGGCCCAGCAGGTCGCCGCCGAAGCCGGTGCGCAAGATCGCGACAGCCCGCTGGAAAGCCGCAAGCCCGGCGGCGGGCCGGACGACAACGGCATGCAGGACCTCATCGACCATATGCGCGACATGGAGCAGTCCGGGCGCATCGACATGAGCGCCTTTCGCGGCGAACCCAACATGGACGACGAGGACGAGACCTATGGCGAGGGGCACGACCCCGACTCGGTCTAGGCCGTTCCGCCGGGTTGAGGGGAACGCCGGCTAGCCCGCCGCGTCCCGCTTCAGTTCGTAGAGCAGGTCCAGCGCCTCGCGCGGGCTGAGCGAATCGATATCCAGTCCGTCCAGCTTCTCGCGCAGGCGATCGACCTTTTCCTCTGCCCCATCGAGCGCGGCGGCGAACAGCGGCAGGTCGCCAAGGCCGGCGGCCAGACCGCCGGTTTCCGCCCGCCCCTTTTCCAGCCGCTCAAGCACCGCTTTCGCCCGCGCGACGACCTGCGCCGGAACGCCCGCCAGCTTGGCGACGGCGAGGCCATAGGAGCGGTCGGCCGGGCCATCGGCCACCTCGTGCAGCAGGACGAGATCGCCCTTCCACTCGCGCGCGCGGACGTGGTGGAGCGACAGCGCCTCGCAGCTCTCGGCCAGCCGCGACAGCTCGTGATAATGGGTGGCGAACAGGCAGCGCGAGCGGTTGTTCGAATGGACCGCCTCGGCCACGGCCCAGGCCAGCGCAAGGCCATCATAGGTCGATGTGCCGCGACCGACCTCGTCCAGGATGACAAAGCTGCGCTCGCCCGCCTGGCTGAGGATCGCGGCGGTTTCGACCATTTCGACCATGAAAGTCGATCGCCCGCGCGCCAGGTTGTCGGAAGCGCCGACGCGGCTGAACAGGCGGTCCACCAGGCCAACGGTCGCCCGCTCGGCCGGGACATAGCCGCCCGCCTGCGCCAGCAGCACGATCAGCGCGTTCTGGCGCAGGAAGGTGCTCTTGCCGCCCATGTTCGGGCCACCGACCAGCCACAGCCGGTCATCGGGGGAAAGCGCGCAATCGTTGGCGACAAAGCGCTCGCCCTTGGCCGCCAGCGCCGCTTCCACCACCGGATGGCGGCCGCCGGCAATCTCGAGGCAGGGATGTTCGACCAGTTCCGGGCGACACCAGCCGCCTTCCGCCGCGCGTTCCGCCTGCCCGGCGGCAACGTCGATCCGCGCCAGCGCGGCGGCGGTGCGGGCAATCGCCTCGGCATTGCAGACGGCTTCGGCGACGAGCTGCTCGAAATGGGCCTCTTCGGCGGCGAGCGCATGGCCTCCCGCCTCGCCGATGCGGCTTGCCTCCTCGTGCAGGGCAAGCGCGTTGAAGCGCACGGCACCGGCCATGGTCTGGCGATGGGTAAAGCCGCTGTCGGGCTCCATCAGCCGGTCGGCGTGCTTTGCCGGAACCTCGATGAAATAGCCGAGGACGCCGTTGTGCCGGATCTTGAGCGCGGCAACCCCGGTGTCCTCCCGGTACTTCGTCTCAAGCGCGGCAATCGCGCGGCGGGCATTGCCGGCCGTGGCGCGCAGGGCATCGAGCGCATGGTCATAGCCCTCGGCAATGAAGCCGCCCTGGGCGCGCTCGGTCGGCGGGCTGGGCACCAGCGCCCGCGAATAGAGATCGACCAGCGCGCCGTGCCCGCCAAGGTCCGGCAGCAGGCTGTCTATCAGCGCCGGCCGGTCTGCCCGGTGCGAAAGGTAATCGCCCATGCGCCGCGCCTCTGCCAGGCCGTCGCGCAGCTGGCCAAGGTCACGCGGCGAACCGCGCCCGGCAACAACGCGCCCCAGCGCCCGGCCGACATCGGGCAGCGCCCGCAGCACGGCGCGCAGGTCTTCGCGCAGCAGGGCATCGTCATGCAGCCAGGTCACCAGATCGAGCCGCGCGTGGATGGCGGCGATATCGGTCAGCGGGGCGGAAAGATCATCCGCCAGCTGGCGCGCCCCTGCCCCGGTAACGCAGCGGTCCACCGCCTCGAACAGGCTGCCGCGCCGTCCGCCACCGCTCGCTTCCAGCACTTCCAGGCTCGCGCGGGTCGCCTCGTCCATCGCCAGGTGCGCCGATCCGTCGCGCAGAACGGGCGGCAGCAGCAGCGGCAGGTTGCCGCGCCCGACATGATCGAGATAGGCCACCAGCCCACCCGCCGCCGCCAGCATGGCGCGGCTGAACTGGCCGAAGCCGTCCAGCGTCGCCACGCCGTGCAGGCTGCGCAGCCGCGCCTCGCCGCCATCGCTGGCGAAATCGCGCCCGGGCCGGGCAATGGCATCGAGCGGCGCCTCGGCCCAGCCCTCGGGGCAGACCAGCTCGCTTGCTCCCAGCCGCGCCAGTGCCGCGCCGATCCGGTCGGCAGGGCATTCCTCAAGCTCCATGCGCCCGGTGGAAATGTCGCAAGCCGCCAGCCCGATCGTGCCGCGCACCTCGCAGACCGCCGCCAGCACGTTCGCCCGCCGCGGCTCCAGCAGGGTTTCCTCGGTCAGCGTACCGGCGGTGACGAAGCGCACGATATCGCGCGCCACCAGCGCCTTCGATCCGCCGCGCTTCTTTGCCTGTTCGGGGGTTTCGGTCTGTTCGGCAATCGCCACGCGGCAGCCGGCCTTGATCAGGCGGGCAAGGTATCCTTCGGCGGAATGGGCCGGAACGCCGCACATCGGCACGCCATCGCCCCGGCTGGTCAGCGCGATATCGAGGATCTGCGCGGCCGTCTTCGCATCGTCGAAGAACAGCTCGAAAAAGTCGCCCATGCGGTAGAACAGCAGGCAATCGGCCGCCTGCGCCTTTAGCGCATGATATTGCGCCATCATCGGAGTGGCGGGGCCACCGGAAGGCGGGGAAGAGGCCGATGCATGCATCGCGGCGATGATTAGACCTTGCGAAGTCGATTCGGAAACGGGGCAAGCGCAGGCTTTCCCCTATCGTCTTCGTCACTTTGCCGTTAGGGCCGCTTGCAAAGAGGGAGTTTCCGCGCGTGTCCGAAGAAAGCAACGTCAAGTTCACCGAGCGTGAGGCGCTGTTCTATCACAAGACCATCCGCCCCGGTAAGATCGAGATCATCGCCTCCAAGCCGATGGCGACGCAGCGCGATCTCAGCCTTGCCTATTCGCCGGGCGTTGCCGTTCCGGTCCAGGCCATCGCCGACGATCCGTCGACCGCCTATGACTATACCGCCAAGGGCAACCTGGTTGCGGTGATCTCCAACGGCACGGCGATCCTGGGCATGGGCAACCTTGGCGCGCTGGCATCGAAGCCGGTGATGGAAGGCAAGGCGGTGCTGTTCAAGCGCTTCGCCGACGTCGATTCCATCGACATCGAGCTCAACTCGGAAGACCCGGAAGCCCTGATCGAAGCCATCGCCATGATGGAGCCGAGCTTCGGCGGCATCAACCTTGAAGACATCAAGGCGCCGGAATGCTTCGTCATCGAACAGACCCTGCGCGAACGGATGAAGATCCCGGTCATGCATGACGACCAGCACGGCACGGCGATCATCGCCGCCGCCGGCCTTGTCAACGCCTGCCACCTGACGGGCCGCAAGTTCGAGGACATCAAGGTGGTGGTCAACGGCGCAGGCGCTTCGGCACTGGCCTGCACCGCGCTGATCAAGTCGATGGGCGTGCGGCACGAGAACGTGACCGTGTGCGATTCCAAGGGCGTGATCTATCGCGGGCGCGAGGGGATCGACCAGTTCAAGTCCGCCCACGCCATCGAGACCGACAAGCGCACGCTTTCCGAAGCCGTCGCCGGGGCAGACGTGTTCCTCGGCCTGTCGGTTGCCGGCGCGATGACGCAGGACATGGTCAAGTCCATGGCCCGCAACCCGATCATCTTCGCCATGGCCAACCCGGACCCGGAAATCACCCCGCCCGATGCCAAGGCCGTGCGCGCCGATGCCATCGTCGCCACCGGGCGGTCGGACTATCCCAACCAGGTCAACAACGTCCTGGGCTTCCCCTTCATCTTCCGCGGCGCGCTGGACGTTCATGCCACCGCGATCAACGAGGAGATGAAGATCGCCGCCGCCCGCGCCATTGCCGAGCTGGCGCGCGAGCAGGTGCCCGAGGAAGTGGCTGCGGCCTATGGCAAGAACCACCAGTTCGGCCCGGAATACATCATCCCCGCCCCCTTCGACCCGCGCCTGATGGAAGTCGTTTCGTCCGCCGTGGCCAAGGCGGCGATGGATTCGGGCGTGGCGCAGAAGCCGATCGAGGATTTCGACGTCTATCGCACCAGCCTCAAGGCGCGGCTCAACCCGACGACCTCGGCGCTGACCACCGTCTACGAACAGGTCAAGGCCAACCCCAAGCGGGTGATCTTTGCCGAGGCGGAGCACGAAGTGGTGCTGCGCGCCGCCATCCAGTTCCGCGATTTCGGCTATGGCGAGCCGGTTCTCGTCGGCCGCACCCAGGCGGTGCGCGACAAGCTGGAAGAATTGGGCGTCAGCAATCCCGACAGCTACGAGATCCACAATTCCGCGGTTTCGCCGCACGTCGGCAAGATGGTGGACATGCTGTACGAGCGCCTGCAGCGCCGCGGCTTCCTGGAACGCGACGTGCGCCGCATGGTCAACCAGGATCGCAACGTCTTCGCCTCGCTGCTGCTCAAGCTGGGCATCGGCGATGCCCTGATCACCGGCATGACGCGGCCCTTCGGCCAGACCATGAAGGAAGTGCGCCAGGTGCTGGACCCCAAGCCCGGCTTCCTGCCCTTCGGCACGCACCTGATGGTCAACAAGAACTACACGGTGTTCCTTGCCGACACGACGGTGAACGAACGCCCGAGCGCTGCCGACCTTGCCATCATCGCCAAGGAAACCGCCGCCGTTGCCCGCCGCCTGGGCCACGAACCGCGCGTTGCCTTCCTGTCCTATTCCACCTTCGGCAACCCGCAGGGCAAGTGGCTGGACAATATCCGCGATGCCGTGGCGATCCTCGACGCCGAAGGGGTCAACTTCGAATATGAAGGCGAAATGGCTCCCGATGCGGCGCTGAACCCCAAGGTCATGGCCAACTATCCGTTCAGCCGCCTTTCGGCGCCGGCCAACGTGCTGGTCATGCCCGGGCTGCAATCGGCCAACATCTCGGCCAAGCTGCTGCGCGAACTGGGCGGCGGCGCCACGATCGGGCCGATGCTGGTGGGCATGGAAAAGCCGGTGCAGATCGCCCCGATGACCGCCATCGCCCCCGACATCCTGACGCTCGCGGTTCTCGCCGCAGGCGGCATCGTCGGCTAGGCACACCGCTTCGCTGTCGCTGGCCGGAACGGGCCGGCGGCAGCGGGAGCGCCGCCGGAACCGGGCGTCAGACCCGCGCGGCCACCCAGGCAATGGCCATGGCCGATGGCAGGAACAGCGCCTGCGCCAGCAGGGTTCCGGCCAGGCGGCTGATCGAAATCCACACGATGGCGCGGCGGAACAGCGCGGCATCGACCCGGCCTTCGACCACGTCATCGGTCATCACCGAAATCTGCGGGTCGATCAGCGCGAACAGCAGGATCGTCGCCACGCCGTTGATCACGGCGGAAAGCTGCGATGCGGTGACGCGGAACTCGGGGTTGAGATAGCCCGCATAGAGCGAGGCGAGCACGCCCACCGAAAGCAGGGCCTGCGCCACGACATTGGCCAGCAGCACGCCCCAGCCGATGCCTTGCAGGCTGCGGAAGGTCCGCAGGTTGGCAAGGCTGGGCAGCGTCACCGAATGGCGGATGGCGCTGAGCCCGCCGGGCGTGACGCTGTGGATCAGCAGCTTTGCGGTGGAACGCGAGCGCTGGAAATAGCCGATCGCCTCGGCAAACAGGCGCTGCCCGGTCGGCACCAGCAGGATGCCCACGAACACCGCTATGCTGGCGCTGGCGAGGACGAGACGGAAATCGCCGAGCAGGGCCTCTCCCCCGCCATCGGCCAGCCGGTCCTCGATCCGCTTGGCCAGGAAGGGCCCGAGAAAGCCGTTTGCCGTGCGGCTTACCAGCACGAGGATGTTGAACAGGGCAAAGCTCATCGCGATCCGCCCGGTGCGTACCCCGGCGATGCGCGCGGCATAGGCCAGCGCCCCGATCAGGTTGATCCCTGCTGTCAGCAGGCAGATTACCAGCAGCTTGCTGTCCACGGCGAACCTCCGGCGGTCACTCTTGCCGCAATGCGCGCCGGATACAACCGGCGCCCCCGGATCAGCCCCAGGCCTTCCACACCCCGTAGAGGCTGGTGATGGTCAGCACCACGCCGACAAGGATCAGCATGGTCTTGGCCGGGAAGTGCTTGGCCGCCCAGGCACCGACCGGTGCCGCCAGCACGCCGCCGATCAGCAGGCCGAGCGTCGCCCCGGCAAGGTCGGCAAAACCCAGGTGCCAGATGAAGGTTGCCGATACGGCGATGGTCAGGAAGAATTCGACCGCGCTCACCGAGCCGACGACCTTGCGGGGATCGACGCCCTGGACCAGCAGGTTCGAAGTGACCACCGGCCCCCAGCCGCCGCCGCCCGCCGCATCGAGGAAGCCGCCGACCAGCCCGAGCGGCGCGATCACCTTGGCTTCCCGCTTCTGCGGCGGATAGGCAATGCCGCGCCACAGGATGTAAAGGCCGATGCCGGTCAGGTAGAGCATGACAAAGGGCTTCACCACGCCGGCATCGAGCGATGACAGGACATAGGCACCCGTCACCCCGCCGATCACGCCGGGGATCAGCAGGCCGAAGAACAGCCGCTTGTCGATATTGCCGTGCAGCAGGTGGCTGATGCCCGAGGTTGCCGTGGTGAAGCATTCGACCACGTGGACCCGCTGCGAGGCGAGAGCCGGCGGCACGCCCATCACGCCGACCAGCAGGGTGTTCGAAATCACCCCGAAGGCCATGCCCAATGCGCCGTCAATGGTCTGCGCGGCGAAGCCGACAAGGATGAAGGGCAGCAGGGCCGAAAGATCGAACGCAGCGAAGTCCATGGCACGAATCCTTATCTCGACCTATTCGATAGAGATTCAAATTGCCTTCACCTAACAAGATTTTGGCTCATGCCTGCAAAGCGAAACTTTCCTGCGACGAACCGCAGGCACCCGCAATGTCACTCCCCGGCGACGAGCGCGGCCACCTCTGGCGAGTGCGGCACCTGGTCGAGCTCGGACAGGGCCAGCAGGTTCGCCTCGATGCCATCGAGATCGTAGAGGTAATTGACCATGATCCCGTGGGCCTGCTTCAGCCCCTTGGCCGAAAGATCGGCATCGGCGTGGACCGCCTCAAGCCGGGCGCCATTGCCAAGGTGGAAGCGCGCCACCGGGTCGAGCGGCCCGCCCTTGGCGCCGCGACCGTTGACGAGATAGTCCGCGGCCTTGCGGCGCAGCTCGGTATTGTCCAGCCCGTCGGCCCCGCCCTGCCCGGCCAGCCAGCGGGCAAAGCCCGGCACCGGCGAAAGGGTGGCAAAGCCGCTTAGCTGGGGCAGCTCTTCGCGCAGCAGGCCGACCACGCGCTTGATCAGGAAGTTGCCGAAAGGCACCCCGCGCAGCCCTTCCTGGCAGTTGGAGATCGAATAGAAGATCGCATGGCTGGCCGCGTGGGGATCGATCTCGGCGCGGCTTTCGTCGAGGATCTGGCCGATGGCATCGGGCAGGCCCATGGTCAGCGCCACTTCGACGAAGATCAGCGGATCGTCCGGCATCTGCGGGTGGAAGAAGGCATAGCAGCGCCGGTCCGCCGGTTCGACCCGGGCGCGCAGATCATCCCACGAGACGATGGAGTGCACCGCCTCGTAGCGGATGACGCGTTCGAGCACCGAGGCCGAGGTATCCCAGTCGATCCGGCGCAGTTCCAGAAAGCCGGCGTTGAACCAGCCGGCGAAGATATATTCGAAATCACCGTCCAGCGCGGCATCATCGCCCTTCAGCTTGCCGGCGGAGAGCAGGTCTTCGCGCATGCGGATCAGGCGGCGGGTGCCGCCGGGGGCAAGGTTGAGCTTGCGGATCAGCTTCTGGCTGCGCGCTTCTGCCGCCTTGTGCAGGGTGCGGGCCGCAGCCTCGCCCGGATCGGCCTGCCATTCGGCAATGGCCTTGTCGATCGCCGCGCGGTTGCGCGGGAAGCGGGCGCGCACCTCGCCAAGGAATTCGCGGCGTTCCTCAAGCGAGCTGGCATCGTAAAGGTCGAAGAAGGCAGAGGCGAGCGAGGGGCCAGAGGCATTGCCGCTCACCGAAAGCAGCGATTCGGCAATGTCGATCAGCCGCGCCGGCGTACTTTGCGCCTCGCCCTTGCCGCGCCCGATGCCGATGCGCTCAAGCAGTCGCCCGAAGCGGCTGTTGAGCATCTGATCGATCCTGCTGCGAACCAGAGCCACGCTGCCTCCCTGCCGTTTGAGCGAAACCAGTGACCGTGCGTTCATGCCATGCTCCTTTGCAGGCGGCACGCTGGCCCGGTTACTTGACGCCGTGATGACGCTCGCCTGAAGCGGAGAATGACGCAGTGCAGCATGACTATGCAAGCGGCAAGCGCATCGCCGCGGCGCTGATCGGATGGAAGGCGCCGCAGGCGGGTCAGGCGGCCTGCTTCCCGGCCAGGGCGAACAGCCTTTCGCGCAGGGCGGCGAAATCGGCGATGTCGAAATCCTCCGGGTCGACCGAGGCGACGATCTCGTCGCTGCCATAGCAGGCGCCAAGCTCAAGGTATTCGCTGCGGATCAGCCGCGCTTGCGGGATCGACCAGAAGGTGCGCAGGCGTGGCCGGGCATAGTCCGCCGGGTCCTGGTCCACCACCATGGCCAGCCGCTCGGAACGCAGGCGCACCACCGATCCGATGGGGTAGATGCCCAGCATGTCGACGAAGTGCTTGAACACCTCGGCATCGAACCAGGCCTTCATGTAGCTAAGCTGTTCGATGGCACTGGCCGGGTTCATGCCCACGCCGTCCGCCGTATCGCTGACCATCGCATCATAGGTATCGCAGATGGCGGCCATGCGGGCGAAGAGGTCGATCTCGTCGCCCTTGGCCCGGCGCGGATAGCCCGAGCCGTCCAGCGCCTCGTGATGGCCAAGACAGGCGGAAAGCACCGTTTCCGGCAGCCCGCCACCGGCAGACAGGAACTGGTGGCCCAGCTCGACATGCTGCTGGAACACCTTGATCGGCACGTTGCGATAGTCGCCGCCATAGGTGCCAAGGTCCACCGGCAGGTGGCCGATGCCCACGTCCATCAGCAGGCCGGCCATTCCCGCCTCGCGGATCTGCTGCGGCGAAAGCTTCATCTGGCGGGCGAGCGAGATCATCAGCGCGCTTACCGCCAGGGCGTGGCGATAGACGAATTCGTTGTCGCGCTTGCAGCGCATCAGCCCGTTGAAGGCATGGGGGTTGCGCTGGATCGAGGAGAAGATGTCCTCGATCACCGGCTCGACCTGCGCCACCTTGATGGTCTTGCCCAGCCGCGCCTGAAGGAAGATGCGACTGACCACCTTGCGCGATTCGCCCGCCACCTTGCGCGCCAGGCCGAATTCGCGCGCCATCGGCTGCGGCGCGGTAGAGCGGCGGTCGGGCAAGGGCGGCGCGGCCGGCACCGGGCGTCGCGCAGCCACCGGCGCGGGTCGGCGGCCATTGCGGAACGGCGGCGGCGGCGGTGCCGTGTCGCTCTGCGGGCGGCTCGGCATGGCCCGCAGGTCGAGCCCCTTGGAGGTATCGATGATGACGGTATCGAGCGCCGACTGCTGCAGTTCCTGGAGCATGGCCGGATCGTCCAGCAGGAACCGCGATTTCCAGAACGGATGCTTGAACCAGCTGCCCTCCAGCTTGTGGACGAACATGCCCAGTTCAACTTCCGTAATCGCAATTCGCTTCAGCATGGACTCACCGATCTGGGCGGGGGTTGGCACCGGGCTTTTCTGGACCAGGGAGGCTTACGATCCGCCCGAAAGCGGCATAGGGGTTTGCCCGTGTCAGGGCGGAAAAGCCGTCAGGCGGCACGGGCCAGCGCCCGCGTCGGGCCTGGCTCGCCCTTCCCCAGGCGGAAGGCGGCGATGGCCGATGCGGCCTCTTCCGCCTGCTCCACCAGGCTGCGCGCAGCGGCGGTGCACTGTTCGGCCATGGCGGCGTTCTGCTGGGTCATGCGGTCCATTTCGCCCACCGCGCCGTTGATCTGGCGGATGTTCACCGCCTGGTTCTCGGCCGTGGAGGTGAGCCCGGCAAAGGACTGGTAAAGCTCCTCGATCCGCGCCGCGATGGCATCGAGCACCGAACCGCTATCGCCGACCAGGCCGACGCCGATGGATACCTGCTGGGCGCTGTCGGTAATCAGCTTCTTGATGTCGGAGGCGGCTTCCGAGCTGCGCTGCGCCAGCGCGCGGACCTCGCTGGCGACCACGGCGAAGCCCTTGCCCGCCTCGCCCGCCCGCGCGGCTTCCACGCCCGCGTTCAGCGCCAGCAGGTTGGTCTGGAAGGCAATGCCATCGATCACCGAGATGATCTGGCTGATCTGCCGGGACGAGGCCTCGATCATGCCCATGGCATCGATCGCGCGGCGCACCACCGATCCCCCGTCCGTGGCCTCGGCCTGCATGGCGCGGATCGCGGTCTGGGCGGCCGATGTGGTCTGCGCCGTATTGCCCACCTTTTCGGTCAGCTCGGCAATGGCACCGGCGGTCTCCTCAAGGCTGGCGGCCTGTTCCTCGGTCCGGCGGGCAAGATCGTCAGAGGCGGTGCGGATCTCGCGCGAGCCGTTCGAGATCGCGTTCACGCCCACGATCACCTTGCTCATCACACCCTGCAGCGATGCCATGGCCGCGTTGAAATCCTGCTCCACCTTGGCAAATTCCTCCGGCAGGCCGCTCGCCCGGGCGGAAAGATCGCCCTGGGCCAGCTTTTCCAGCGCCGCACCCAGCTGGCCGCGCACCACCGCGCGCATCTTTTCTTCCGAATCGACGAAATAGCCGGACAGGCCAAGATCGATATCGAACAGGGCGATCTTGACGAAGGCGACCAGGCGGCGAGCTTTCGAGCGGTTCCACGGCAGGTACCACAGCAGCCCCGGCGCGACGATGGCGCGGATCATCTCTTCAAGGATGACGGTATAGCCGCCAACGTACCACTTCGGCTCAAGCCCGATGCGGGCGTGGGTCTGCCCGATCCGCACCGCGCGCTGGAAATAGGCCTCGTCCACGCCGTCCTTGAACACGGCCATCCAGTGCGCGCGCTGGGCGCTGCGGGCCTTTTCGACATGCGCCTCGCCGCTGAAGAAGGCGCCAAGCGCCGGCACTTTGGCAACATGGGCATAGAACCGCGCGAGCGCACCATCGAGGCGGCGGGCAAGCACCCGTCTTACGCCGCGCAGGTCTGCCGGTTTCAGCTTGTCGATTTCATAGAACGCAATGCGCTCATCCAGTTCGTGAAGTCCCACTGCGTCTTGTCCTCTCTGTGGAATCAGTTGGCCTGCGGCTTGCCGCTCAGGCTGCGCAGGCGATGGACGATCTCTTCCAGCCCGACATCGGTAAGGGCGCTGACCGGGCAATCGGCTTCAAGGATCTTCGCCAGGCTGCGCTGCTTCTGCGAAATGAGGTCGATCGCCTGCAGTTCCTGCATGTGGCGATGCGCGAAGCCCGGATCCCGGCACAGCACGGCGCCAAGCGATTCCATGTCCTGGCTGATCTCCGCCAGGATTTCGGCAACAGCTGCGATGTGGATACGGGCCTCCTCGGGGTTCATGCTGCGATCGCCAGGTCTTCGCTGGCGCCGACCGCCTTGAGGTCGAGCACCATGACCATGCGGTCCTCGATCGCCGCCAGCCCTTCAAGGAAGGGGACGATGGCATCGCCCGACGTTGCCGGCGGCGGCTGCAGTGCATCGGCGGCGATGGTGACGATGTCACTGACCGAATCGACGATCATGCCGCGCGCCTGCCCGTCGACATGGACGACGATGATCGCGTGGCGCGACGTCGGGTCGGTCGCCTTCCAGCCCAGCCGGGCGGCAAGATCGACCACCGGCAGCACCGTGCCGCGCAGGTTGACCACGCCGGCCACGTAATCGGGCACGCTCGGCAGGCGCGTCACCGGCGTCCAGGCGCGGATCTCGCGGATTGCCATGATGTCGATGCCGAAGAGCTGTCCTTCGACCTCGAATGTGATGAATTCGCGCTGCATGGGCTTGGCCTTCGTAAATGGCAGGGTCAGTGGGTGACGCGGCGGACCGCGGCGATCAGCTTTTCCGGATCGAACGGCTTGACGATCCAGCCGGTGGCCCCGGCGTTGCGGGCGCGGGCCTTCTTTTCGTCGGAGCTTTCGGTGGACAGCACCAGGATCGGCCGTTCGCCATAGCGACTGTCGCCGCGCAGGCGCTCGATCAGGCCGAAACCGTCGAGCCGCGGCATGTTGATGTCGGTGATGACAAGGTCGACGTCGTTGAACGCCAGCCATTCCAGCGCCGCCTGGCCATCGTCGGCCTGTTCGACATCGAAGCCGCCGCTGGACAGCGCGTGATAGAGAAGCGCGCGCATCGACGCGCTGTCGTCAACCGTAAGGATGCGTGTGGGTCTGGTCATGTGCTTGAGGCTCTCTTGCTAGAAAAGTTCGACCTCGCCGGCAGTGGTCACCGGACGGGTCAGGGGTGCGGGCTCGGGAGCCTGCGCGGTTTCGACGATACGGCAGCGGGCCTTGCCTGCGGCCGGGCGGAAATCGACGCGGCGGGCGTGGTTGCCGCCAAGATCGGCATGGATCAGCGGGATGCCTTCGCGCTGCAGGAAGGTGCGGGCGAAATTGGCATTGGCCGTGCCGATCGGCAGCATGCCGGCGCGCAGGTTCGCCCCGCCGTAAAGGTGCGCGCGCAGGCGTGGCTTGGCCCCGCCGTTGGCCAGCATCTCGTTGATCAGCAGCTCCATCAGGTAGACGCCATAATGCACGTCGACCTCGCCCTTGCGGTGGCTGGCGGGCGGCTCTGCCAGCAGGAAATGGTTCATCCCCCCGACCTGCGCCTGCGGATCGAAAAGGCAGGTGGCAACGCAGCTGCCGAGCACCGTGGTCAGTTCGACACGCGGCCCGGCGCTGACGCGCGCCTGCCCCTGCATCACGGTGATGCGGGTCATTCCCGGGGAAGCAAGGGTGGCAAGCGAGTCCATGCGATCAGGCGGCCCTCAGCACGTGCTGCGCGATGCGGTTGATCGGCGCGATGATCCCGGCGGCGCCGATGGAGATGGCGGCGCGCGGCATGCCGAACACGGTGCAGGTCGCCTCGTCCTGGGCAATGGTCTGCGCCCCGGCCCGGGCCATGGCGAGCAGGCCGTTGGCCCCGTCGCTGCCCATGCCCGTCAGCAGGATGCCGATGGCGCGCGGGCCAACCTCTTCGGCGACCGACTGGAACAGCACGTCCACGCTGGGGATGTGGCCAGCCACCGGATCGCCGGGCCGCAGCCGCGCGTAAAGCGCCGTGCCACGTACCGACAGGTGCCGGTCGCCACCGGGCGCCATGTAGATGTTGCCGCGCATCAGCGGCATGTCCGGCTCGGCCAGCTGCACCTTGGCCGGGCTGGCAAGATCGAGCGTGCGGGCAATGGCCGGGGCGAAACGCGGGTTGACGTGCTGGACGATCACCGTGGGCGGGCAATCCTCCGGGAAGTCCTTGAGCAGCACCTGCAGCGCCTCGACCCCGCCGGTCGAGGAACCGATGGCGATCAGCGAGGCGTTGGTGCGCCCTGCCCGCTGGCTGCGCGCGGCAACCGAAGGCGCAACCGGCCAGCGGTTGTTGAACCGCACGGCGGCGGCCTGGCGGATCAGGCTGGCAAGCCGGCCGTTATCGTCCAGCGGCATGCCGCCCGAACGGTCTGCCTTGGCGTAGCAATCGACCGCACCGAGCGCGAGCGCCCGGGCCGTTATCTCGTTGCCTTCCTGCGTGGAGCCGGAAACCACGATCACCGGCGTGGGGCGCAGCGTCATGATCCTTTCGAGGAAATCGAGCCCGTTCATCCCGGGCATTTCGATATCCAGCGTCACCACATCGGGGTTGAACTGCTTGATCAGTTCGCGCCCCTCGGCGGCATTGGCGGCGGTGGCGATGACGGCAATGTCCCGTTCTTCCGAAAGCCGCGACATCAGGATCGCGCGCATGGTCGGCGAATCGTCGATGATCAGCACACGAATGCTCATGACATCCTCCTGCGATAGATGGTGGGTCCCACGGGCTCGAGAACATTGGCGGCAGGGCCCGTGACCCGTTCGCTGTGGCCGATGTACAGGTGGCCGCCCGGCACCAGCTTTTCAGCGAAGCGGGCGACCAGCCGCTCCTTGGTTGGCGCGTCGAAATAGATCATCACGTTGCGGCAGAAGATCACGTCGAAGCAGCCCTTGATCGGCCACTCCTCCATCAGGTTGAGGCTGCGGAACCGCACGATAGAGCGGGCAACATCGCCGATCCGGGTGTTGTCGCCTTCCTGGCTGGTCCACAGCTGCACCAGGTCCGAGGGCACGGGGCCGAGGTCCTTGGTGGGATAGACCCCCTGCTCCGCCCGCTTCAGTGCATGGGGCGCGATATCGCTGGCCAGCACGCGCAGGTCGCGCCCGGACATGCGCCGGCCCTCCAGCCGGTCGCTGCCCAGCAGGGTGAGCACCAGCGACCAGGTTTCCTCGCCGCTGGAGCAGCCGGCAGACCAGATGCGCACCCGCTTGCCGCTTTCCAGCCGCCGCACGATGCCCGGCCGCTCGACCCGTTCGAAGTGATCGAAATGGTGGGATTCGCGGTAGAAGAAGGTGTGGTTGGTGGTCAGCGCGGCAACCGTGCGGGCCTGTTCCTTCGGATCGGAACGGATAAGCTCGACATAGTTGGCAAAGGTCGCGCAGCCGGTTTCGCGCACCAGCGGGGAAAGCCGGGAATAGACCAGCATGGCCTTGCCCTCGGGCAGGACATTGCCCGACACCGAATAGACGATCTCCGCCACGGCGCGGAAATCGGCCGGGCCATAGATGTCCGGGCTCACCCCGGGCAGGGGCTGCTTGAAGGCGGCGGCGACAGTCACGCAGCCTGCCTTTCCGGCATGACGGGCGAACCCTGCGCCATGACCCCGGCCACCAGCCCGTCGACATCGAGGATCAGCGCCACGCGCCCGTCGCCAAGGATGGTCGCCCCGGCCACGCCCTTCACCGCGCGGTAATGGGTATCGAGGCTCTTGATGACGAACTGGCGCTGGTCGCAGATGGCGTCCACCAGCAGCGCCGCCTGTCCGGCCGCCTCGGTATCGACGACGATCAGTACGCCTTCATCGGCATCGGGTGCCTGTCGCGCCCCGCCGATCGCCTCGCTGAGCGGCACCACCGGGATGAAGCGGCCGCGCACGTTGAGCATCCGGCGACTGGCACCGAAGCCCTGGATCTCGGCCTCGCGCGGGCGCAGGCTTTCGACGACATGGGTCAGCGGAACGACCAGGGTCTGGTCGCCCACGTTGACGATCATGCCGTCCGAGATGGCGAGCGTGAGCGGCAGGGTGAGGATGAAGGCCGTGCCCTTGCCCGCTTCGGATTCGATGGTGACGCGGCCGCCGAGGTCCTTCACGTTCTGCCGCACGACATCCATGCCGACCCCGCGGCCCGAGACGTTGGATATGGTCTCCGCGGTCGAAAAGCCGGGGGCGAAGATCAGCGCGTCGATCTCCTCGGGCGAAAGCTGCGCGTCGGCGGCGATGATGCCCTTCTCCACCGCCTTGGCGAAGACCCGGGCGCGGTCGATCCCCTTGCCGTCATCGGCGATGCGGATGACGATCCGGCCCGAACGCTGCTCGGCGCTGAGCGTCAGGGTGCCTTCGGCGGGCTTGCCGGCGGCAAGGCGTTCCTCGGTGCTTTCGATGCCGTGATCCACGGCATTGCGGATCAGGTGCGTCATCGGCTCGCCAAGCCGCTCGACCACGGTCTTGTCGAGCTCGGTCCCTTCGCCGAACACTTCCAGCTTCACTGCCTTGCCGGTGGAGGCGGCCAGTTCACGCAGGATGCGCGGCACGCGGCTGAACACCTGGCCGATGGGCTGGGCGCGGATCGACATGGCCGATTCCTGGATTTCGCGCGTCAGCCCTTCCAGCAGGGCCAGTTCCTCGCCCGCTGCGATGGTTTCGGCCGAAAGGCGCTGCGCCATCATGGCCTGGGCAATCACCAGCTCGCCCACCGAATCGATCAGGCGATCCAGCTTGGCAAGTTCGATGCGGATGGACTGCCCGGCAGCAGCCTGTGCCGCCGCAGCAGCCGGAGCAGCGCTGGCGGCAGCGGGAGCCGGAGCGGCCGGCGTCGCAGCGGCGGGCGGCTGCCCGGTCGCGGCGCTTGGTTGGGACGGAGCCGGTGCTGGCGCTGCCGGTGCGGTGACGGCCGGGGCAACTGGCGCAGGCTTTGCCACCGTCTCGATTCGCGCGGGCGGCATCGCCTCGTGATTGCCGATGGCGATGGCACAGCCCTCGCCGATGAAATCGAACAGGTCGCGCACCGTATCCTCGGGCACGTCATGCGGCAGAGCGAAGGTCCAGCCGAGATAGCCCTGGGCCGGGTCGATCTGGTCGAGCGGCGGCACCAGGCTGGCATCGCAGGCAAGGCAGTGTCCGCCCATGCGGGCCAGTTCGCGCAGCAGCAGCACCGGCTCGCTGCCATTGGCCAGTGCCGGGGCATGGGGCCGCAGGCGCAGTTGCCATTCCGGCGCTGCGGCAGCGGGAGCGGGAGCGCTGTCGGCTTCGCCATCCGAGCCGAGCGTGCCGACAATGTCATCGAGCATCGAATCGAAATCGAGATCGAGATCGAAGTCCCCCGCCGGCGCGTCCTCCGCCGGTTCGGCAACGGGCTGCGGCTGCGGTTGGGGCTCAGGCGCAGCGGCACCCTCGCCCGCTCCGCGCGCCACGGCCATCTCGGCGAGCAGCAGCGCGTCTTCCGGCGGCGTGGTCGCCTCGCGGGCAGCGGTAACATGATCGCTCAGCGTATCGAGCGCCCGCAGCATCAGGTCGACAAGGTCATCGCCGATCGGCAGCAGCCCTTCGCGCACGTCGGAAAGCAGCGTCTCGAAGGCATGGGTATAGGCCTGCAGCGCGTCGAAGCCGAAGGCCCCGGCCCCGCCCTTGATCGAATGAACCGCGCGGAACACGCCGTTCACCGTATCGGCATCCTGCGTGCCGTCCTTGCAGGCGGCGAGGCCAGCTTCGGCTGCGGCGAGCGATTCTTCGCATTCGACGAAGAAGATTCCCTGGATTTCCTCTGGCGTCACTGCGCGCCTCCATCGAACAGCAGGCCGTGGAGGCCGGTCAGCCGGGCGGTTTCAGCCAGCTCGGCCGAAGGGGTGATGCGGGCGCCGCCGCTGCTCCGCCGGGCGCTGACCAGCAGTTGCAGGAGCGCCTGCCCGGCCTGGACGACGGAGGTTCCGTCGATCTCAAGCGGGCCTTCGCCAGCGGCAGACCGGAATTCCGGCAGCAATGCGAGGACCGTTGCCCGGTCGCAGCGCGGGGGTAGCGTGAGTGTCGCCATGGTGAATGCCCTTCCGCTTCGCCGGGATCAGAATTCGGTCCAGTCGTCGTCGTGGAATTCGGGCTGCTTGATCGCCAGGTTGCCGTGCACCGGCGGCGGCGCGGAGGCGGCCTTCTTGCGGGCGGCGGGCTTTGACACCGGCTGGATCACGGCGGCGGGACGATCCGACCCGGTACGGAACTGGCCGACAAGCGAGGTCAGTTCCTTCGCCTCGTCCGCCAGGCTGCGCGCGGCGGCGGTCGATTCTTCGACCATGGCGGCGTTCTGCTGGGTCATGCGGTCCATTTCCGAGACCGAGGCGTTGACCTGCTGCAGGTTGACCGACTGGCTCTCTGCCGAGCGGGCGATCTGGCTGATGCGCTCGCTGATCTCGCCCACGCGGCCGACGATCTTTTCGAGCAGCGAGCCGGTTTCGCCGACCAGCTTCACCCCGCCCGCGACCTGATCGGTGGAAGCGTTGATCAGTTCCTTGATATTGCGCGCGGCATCGGCGCTGCGCTGGGCCAGTGCGCGCACTTCGTTGGCAACCACGGCAAAGCCCTTGCCGGCATCCCCGGCGCGTGCGGCCTCGACCCCGGCGTTGAGCGCCAGCAGGTTGGTCTGGAAGGCAATGCCGTCGATCACGTCGATGATCTGGGTGATTTCGTGCGCGCCGCGCTCGATCTCGGCCATGGCGGCCACGGCGCGCTGGACCACGGCACCGCCATCGGTCGCCTCGCGGTGAGCCTCGACGATCGACTTCTGCATCTCGACCGCGCTGGTCGCGGTATCCTGCATACCGCCGGTCACCTGGTTCATCGCCGCGGAGGTTTCCTCAAGGCTGGCAGCCTGCTGCTCGTTGCGCACGGCAAGGTCGTCGGAGGCGGCGCGGATTTCGCCGGCGCCGGTCGAAACGCTCTGCGCCGATGCGGAAACGCGCTGCATCAGGTCGGCAAGCTGCGCGACGGTCTGGTTGAAGCTGATGCGCAGCGACTCGTATTCCTCGGCCAACGGCTTTTCGATGCGATAGGCAAGGTTGCCCTCGGCCAGCTCTCCCAGCCCGCCCGACAGCGATTCGACCACGGCGCGCTGGCGGTGTTCGGCCTCGCGCTGGGCGATGGAGGCATCGCGGAACACCTCGATCGCGCGGGTCATCTCGCCGATCTCGTCGGCGCGGTGATCCTTGGTGCGTCCGGCTTCAAGGTCCCCGCCCGCCATGCGGCTCATGGTGGAGGCCGTATCGGTGATCGGCACCAGAACCTTCTGGAGCATGTACCACAGCCCGCCGCAGACCATGCCTATGATCGCGAGAGCCAGCAGGCTGAGCAGGCCGATTGTCCACGACAGGATCGCATCGTCGTGGGTCAGCAGTTCCTCGTGATAGGCCTCCGACTTCTTGACCATTGCATCAATGTGCTTGCGGTGATCGTCATAGGCATCGTTCAGCTGGTCATGTGCCGCCTCGATCCGTGTGGAATCATTGGAGCGCAAGGCAGGCAGGAAAGCATTGTTGTAGATCGACCAGAAGCGGTCGGCATCTTCGATAGCCTCGCCCAGCGGTGCCTTGAGCTCAGGCGTCAGGTCCTGCTGCTGCCAGTACTTGTGGCGCTCCTCGAACTGGCGCTTCATCCGTTCGAGATTGGCCAGGTGCTGTTCCTGCGATCCGTGCTTGTTGGCGATCAGCGTGACTTCAAGCCAGGGTTCGATAATGAAGATCGGCGGCGGCAGGATATCGGCGACCAACTCGCTGATCTGCTTGTCTTCGTTATACAGGTCGCCCCCCATGCGGATCTTGTCGATCGACCATGATGTCACCGCGATCGAGGCGACGATGGTGGCGACGGTAACGATACCGCCGATCTTGCTTTTCTTCCTGATGCTCATGCCAAACCCCTGTTTGGACCCGGTCTTGCGCCGGGCCGGACCTTGCGGATTCGCGGCTGGGTTCCAGCCACTTCGGGGTGTGCATTAACCGTGAGGATTGAGAGCGCCGTTGCCCGCGATCTAGGCAGATTCGCCTAGGCAAGCGCCGCGAAGGGGCAACTCAGTCGATCGCTGCAGTCAGCCGTAGGGACAGCACCAGCGCATCGCGTCCCGCCGGTCCGCGCAGCACGTTGCGGACATACTGGATATCGGGCTGCACCGTCAGCCAGGGGGCCAGCTTGTCGGAATAGGTGAGCTCCAAACCCGTCTCGGCAGAGCGCAGCGAATCACCGGCATCGGCGGCATTGAGGCGGTAGCGTTGCGAAAGCCAGGCCTGGTTGACGCCCAGCGAAACCTGGCTGTCGGGCCGCCCGGCGATCACTCCGCTGGCCAGGAACCCTGCCTGCCAGCTGCCGGTATAGGGGGTGGTCCGGCCATCGGTCAGCCCGCCACGAAAGAACAGCGTCAGGCCGCGCTCGTCGTCTCCGGCCACGCGCCGTTCGGCCAGGACATAGCCTCCGAAGGCACGGCGGGCGACCGGCTCCCCGGCGGGCGTCACATCGCGCAGGTCCGGCTGGCGGCGGCTGTAGCTCCACGCGCCAAGCGCCAGCTTGCCCTGCCCGGTCCAGCCCACCTCGCCAACCAGCAATGCCCCTTCGCGCAGCAGCGGCCGCACCCCGCCGGCATCGCCGATCACGCCCGCTTCGGCATTGTAGGCGGCAAGCATGACGTAGCTTGCGGTAGACGGCTCCACCTTCAGCCGCAGGGCAAGGGCGCTGGAAGGAAAGATCGACGGGCCGCCCGGGCCGGTCGCGGAAAATTCGGTGCCGATGCCGAAGGCCGGGGCCATCAGCAGGCCCGAACTGTCGGTGACGTAGAATTCCTCGTTGAGATCGGAAAAGCCCAGGCGCAGCGAGGCCGGAAGGCCGGGAAGCTGCTGTTCGAGGTAAAGCTGGAACACCCGCAGCCGCGCATCCTCCACCTCGATATTGCTGATCCCCTGCAAGGTTCCGGCAAGGGCGTTGGGCGTGCCACCCGTCGCCGCGATGGCCTGGACCTGCAAGCGCGCGCCCTGCCAGCCGGCGGCTGCTTCTAGATCGAGGCCGAGCGACAGCGAGGCATAGTCCGCCCGCCGCACGCCGGTCTGCGGACCCCGGACAATGCCCATCACTTCGCTGACATATTCCGCCTCGAGCGCAATCGCGCCGGTGGCGCCGCCGTCTCCAGCCTCTTCGGCCTGCGCCGCGCCTGCCAGAGCCAGCGGCATGGCTGCGGCGACGGAAAGGAGGGAACGCAGGATGGGGGCACGCATGATCAGCCTCGTCAGCACTTCAAGGGAAGCGCGCGTCCCTAGGTGCGCGGGACGAAGGCGCCGTGCAACCCGCTCATCGGGAATATCCCTAGGACGCGGCAGCAAATTGCTGGGACTCTCGCGGGTAAAGGCCTGCAGGAAGCCCGCGCCGCGCGGGACATGCAGGATAACACAGGAAGGCTTGCCCCGATGCACGAAGCCCGGGTTCTCGTTGTCGACGATTCCGCCGCCATGCGCGCGCTGTTCAGCGACATCCTCGAGCAGCAACGCGATGTCCGGGTGGTCGGCACCGCCGCCAGCGCCGACGAGGCGCGCACCGCCATTGCCCAGCTGCGGCCCAACGTGCTGACGCTCGATGTCGAGATGCCCGGCATGAGCGGGATCGAATTCCTCGAAGAGATCATGAAGGAAAAGCCGATGCCGGTGGTCATGCTTTCGGGCCTGACGCAGAGCGGCACGGAAACCTCGCTCAAGGCCTATGAACTGGGCGCGGTCGAATGCTTTCCCAAGCCACTGAAGGCCACGCCCGACCAGTTCGCCAAGACCGTGGGCAAGCTGGGCAAGATCGTGCTCGCCGCCGCCAATTCGAACCTGCGCGCCAAGCCGCGCGCCCACGCGCCGCGCCCGGCAGAGGCCGCGCAATTCGCCTGGAACGGCCATGTCGTAGCCCTGTCGGCATCGATGGGCGGCATCGATGCCCTGTCCATCCTGCTGGCGCACTGGCCGGCGAACTGCCCGCCGACGGTGATCTGCCTGCAGGCGGAAGCGGCGCTGGTGGAAACCTTTGTCGCCCGGCTCGATGCAGACCTGAAATGCCATGTCCGCACGGTGAAGGACGGCGCTCAGCTGGCGCAGGGAACGGTCCACGTTACCGCCGATCCCGGCAAGCACGTGGTCTTCGAACCAGGCCAGCCGCCCCGCCTGCGACTGGTGGAGCGTGATCCGATCGAAGGCGCGCGGCCCTGTGCCAACCTCCTGTTCGGCACGCTTGCCCGCGCCGGGGTTCCGGCGGCTGCCGCCGTGCTCACGGGGCTCGGCTCGGACGGTGCCAAGGGGCTGAAGCTGATGCGCGATGCCGGCTGCGATACCTTTGCCCAGGACCGCGCCAGCGCGACGGTGAGCGAAGCCCCCGCCGCCGCCATCGCCGCCGATGCCGCGCAAAAGGAATTGCCGCTGGAAACGCTCGCCGAGGCGCTGATCGCGGTCTGTTCGCAGGCCTAGAGCAGCACGGGCGCCAGCCGCCTCAACGCCGCCAGCGATTCGGCAAGCCCGCCCCCGGTGATGGTCTGCACGCAGACGTGGTCCGCCCCGGCGGCGTGGTGTTCCGCCACCCGCGCGGCAATCGCCGCTTCATCGCCGCAGGCAAAGATGCCGTTGAGCAGGGCGTCGCTCTGTGTTTCGATATCGGCATCGGTATAGCCCTGCCGCTTCCACGAATTGCAGTAGTTCGGCAGGCGGGCGTAATGCGTCAGCGCCCCGCGGGCGAGCTCTTTCGCCCGGGCGGGATTTGCTTCCAGCACCACGCCCTGTTCGGGGGCGACGAGCTTGCCCGGTCCCATGATCCGGCGCGCTTCGGCACTGTGCGAAGGGCCGACCAGGTAGGGGTGGGCGCCCGCGGTGCGCTGGCCGGCAAGTTCCAGCATTTTCGGCCCCAGCGCGGCGAGGCAGGTCTGCTCCAGCGGCATTCCGGCAGCGGCGAATTCATCGAGCCAGGCGGCCATCTTGGCGACCGGGCGGTTCCAGTTCTCGCCGATCAGCGGGCCGTGGCTGATGCCCAGCCCCAGCATCACCCGGTTGCGGTGATTTTCCGGCAGGGCATTGAACCAGTCGGCGATTTCGGCCGGTTCGTGCTTCCAGATGTTGATGATGCCGGTGGCGATCACCACCCGGCTGGTGGCCTTGAGCAGGTGATCGAGATCGCCGGTTATGTCGCCGCCGATGCCGCCCGGCACCCAGATCGCGCCATAGCCCAGCTCTTCCACCTCGGCCGCGCCGCGCGCTGCCTCGGCCTTGTCGCCGAAGCGCAGTTCCATCGACCAAACGCCGACCTTGCCCAGATCCATGCCTGACTCCCCAGTGTTAAGACCGCCGCATAGGTGGCCTGCGGGCATGGCCTGTCAATGCAAAAGGGCCCCTTCCCGCAAAGGAAGAGGCCCCTATTCGCCCCGGCGTTCGACCGCCGGTGAAACCGCTTACTTGGCTTGCGGCGCTGCTGCCGAAGCGTTCTCGGGCAGGCCGCCCAGCTGGGTGACCAGCTTGGTATAGCCATCGAGATAGGCCAGCACGATGACCTGGCCGATGTCGGTATCGGTATAGCCGGTGCCACCTGCCGCCGCGAGACCGCCGGCCCAGCCCACACCGCCGCCTGCGCCGAAGCTCAGGTCGCTTTTGCGGGCATAGCCTTCGACCAGCGCCATTTCCTCGGTCGTGCGGGCATTGACCACCGAAAGGGTGACCTTGGCCTCCTTCTTGTTGACCGAAAGGCCGCCCAGCAGGCCGCCGACGGTGCGCCCGCCAAGCATGCCGCCCAGCATGCCGCCAAAGCCGCTGCCGCCAGACTTCTTGTTGGTGGTGACGATATCGGGCTGGAGGAAATAATCCGCCGCCTTGACCTGTCCCTTGCCCAGGTTCGAACCGTCCTGCAGCTCGCCGCTGTCAGCCAGCGCGCGTTCCATGGCGCGGCTCTGCATCGAGCGGCCACGGTTCACCAGGCTGAAGCAGCCCGACTTCTGGACGAACAGCTTGATGATCGCCTCGGGGCTGCCGAGGTTCAGTTCGCGCCACCACTGGTTGTCGGGCTCGACAATGGCGATGGTGCCCAGGTTGCGGGTGCAGACGGGGATCTGCGCTTCGCCCTTCTTCTGGGCCTGGTGGCCCGAGGACCCCTTGTCCTTGGCCATGGCTGCAGTGCCGCCCAGCGCAAGCGTGACAGCGGCAACGGAACAGAGAAACTTCTTCATCGAATCGCACTCCCCAATAACGGCGCGCCGGAGCCAAAGCCCTCCAGCCAGACCGGCGCCAGAACCAAATGTGCGACCCGTTCCTTTGCCCAGACCCGGTGCCGTGGCAAATGACGATTTCTGTTAGGGTTCAGTTACTCGCCCACGGCCATGTTGTCTATGAGCCGCGCCTTGCCGATCCGCGCGGCAACCAGCAGGCGCGCCGGGGCATTGCCGCGTTCGGCCAGCGGCGCCAGCGAATCGGCGTCGCACAGCTCGGCATAATCGACCGCGGCAAAGCCCGCCGCGATCAGCGCGGACTTCAGCCCATCGAGCGCACGGCTCACGGGCTCGCCCGCGCCGATTGCCGCGATGGCATCCTGCATCGCGCGCGGCAGGGCCGCTGCAGCAGCGCGTTCGCCGGCGGTAAGGTAGGCGTTGCGCGACGACATGGCGAGGCCGTCTGCCTCGCGCACGGTCGGTACGCCGATGATGTCGGCGGCCAGCGGGCGCGACAGGTCAAGGTCGCGGGCCATGCGGCGGATCACCGCCAGCTGCTGCCAGTCCTTCTCGCCGAACAGGGCAAGATCGGGACGCATCTGGTTGAACAGCTTGCACACCACGGTTGCCACGCCATCGAAGTGGCCGGGCCGCGCCGCGCCGCACAACCCTTCGCTGACGCCGCTGACCGAAACGTTGGTGGCATAGCCCTGCGGATACATCGCCGCGGCATCGGGGTTCCACAGCAGCGAGACGCCCTCGCCCGCCAGCAGTTCGCAATCGCGCTCGAAGGGGCGCGGGTAGGAGGAGAGATCCTCGTTCGCGCCGAACTGCCGGGGATTGACGAAAATCGACACGACCACGTGGGCCGCCCGCCTGCGCGCCTCGCGCACAAGGGTCAGGTGGCCTTCGTGCAGGGCGCCCATCGTGGGCACCAGGGCAACCTTGCCCTGCTCCCGAAGCCGCTCAACTGCGTCGCGTAGTGGATCAATGCGATTGACGATTTGCACGGCCCGAGTCCCTTGCGTTACAAGAGCGGCCACCTAGCGCGGCTTGGTCGCGCTTTCAAATCACAGTAAAAAGGCCTGCCCATTCCCGTGTCCTCGCCCAATGGTCCGCATCGTATCGTCTTCGCCAACGAAAAGGGCGGCACCGGCAAGTCGACCACGGCCGTCCACGTGGCGATCGCGCTGGCCTATCAGGGGGCGAAGGTCGGGGCGATCGATCTCGATCCGCGCCAGCGCACGCTGCACCGCTATTTCGAAAACCGCACCGACACGGAGCGCAGGCGCGGCATCACCCTGCCCACCGCGCGCTTTGCCGTGTTCAACGGCGACAAGACCGAAGAGCTTGACGCCATGGCCGAGGAAGTGGGCCAGGGCATGGACTTCCTGGTGTTCGACACGCCGGGCCGTGACGACCTGTTCGCCCGCCACGCCGCCACCGGCGCCGATACGCTGGTCACCCCGCTTAACGACAGCTTCGTCGATTTCGACCTGATCGGCCAGGTCGATGCCGAAACCTTCAAGGTGAAGCGGCTGTCCTTCTATGCCGAGCTGATCTGGGAAACCCGCAAGAAGCGCGCGATGAAGACCATCGAACAGGGTCGCCGCGACCTTGATTGGGTGGTGGTGCGCAACCGCACCGGCCATATCGAGGCGCGCAACCAGAAGCGCCTTGAAGGCGCGCTGACCGAGCTTTCCAAGCGCGTCGGCTTCCGCATCGCCAACGGGCTTTCCGAGCGCGTGATCTATCGCGAGCTGTTCCCTTCGGGCCTGACCCTGCTCGACAAGGGCCATCTGGGCGACCTGGGCACCAGCCATCTCGTCGCCCGGCAGGAACTGCGCGCCTTGCTTTCCTCGCTGGCCCTGCCAATGCCGGGAACAAAGCCGGCCGAACTGACGCTGGCCTGACGGAAAGGGACGCGCCGCGATGCTGAAGCTGCTGATGATCGCTGCGGTCGCGTCCTTCGCCTGCCGCTATGTCTTCGGTCGCTGGCCGTGGGACTACGTCAAGCTCAGCCCCACGCGCGAACAGGCCGTGCTCAAGGCACGCAAGCTGCTGGCCGTGCGCCCCGGTGCCAGCCGGCAGGACGTTATCGAGGCGCACAAGCGCCTGATCGCTATGGTCCACCCGGATCGCGGCGGCACCAATGACCAGGTCCACGAAGCCAATGCTGCGCGCGACCTGCTGCTCGATGAAATTCCGGATTGAGGTTGCATGACACACACGTTCCACCCCACCGTCCTGCGGGAATACGATATCCGCGGCATCATTGGCGAAACGCTGGGCGCCGAGGATGCCTATGCCATCGGCAGGGGCTTTGCCACGCTGCTGCGGCGGGCAGGCGGCAGCAAGGTTGCGGTCGGCTATGACGGGCGCGTTTCCTCGCCCATGCTGGAAGCGGCTCTGGTCGAAGGGCTTAACGCCAGCGGTGTCGATGTGGTGCGGGTCGGCATGGGGCCGACGCCGATGCTCTATTATGCCGAAGCCTCAATTCCAGAGGTACAGGGCGGCATTCAGATAACTGGCAGCCACAATCCCGCCAACTACAATGGCTTCAAGATGGTATTTCTTGGCCGCCCGTTCTTCGGCGCAGACATCCTGAAACTCGGCGAAATGGCGCGCACCGCAGACTGGCTGGATGGCCAGGGAGTCCATGAGAGCCGCGAGATCCTCACCGCCTATATCGACCGGCTGGTGCAGGGGCTCGACGGGCTCGACCGCGATGCCCTTTCCTCCCTGCGCATCGGCTGGGACGCCGGCAACGGTGCGGCTGGTCCCGCGCTGGAGCTTCTCGTCAAAAAACTTCCTGGCGAACATCATCTTCTCTTCACTGATGTCGACGGTAACTTCCCGAACCACCATCCGGATCCGACCGAGGAAAAAAACCTCGCCGATCTCAAGGCGCTCGTCGCGTCCAAGAACCTCCATTTTGGCGTGGCATTCGACGGGGACGGGGACCGCATCGGGGCCGTGGATGGCGAAGGGCGCGTGATCTGGGGCGACCAGCTGCTCATGATCTACGCCGAGGACCTCCTGCGGATGGCCCCGGGATCCACGATTATCGCCGATGTAAAGGCCAGTTCGGCCCTATTCGACCATGTCTCTGCGCATGGTGGACACCCGCTTATGTGGAAAACCGGACACAGCCTGATCAAATCCAAAATGAAGGAAGTTTCCTCGCCTCTGGCCGGCGAGATGAGCGGGCACGTGTTTTTTGCCCATGATTACTATGGCTTCGACGATGCACTTTACGCAGCCGTCCGGCTGATCGCCGCCTCGGCGCGACTCGGCAAGTCGGTGACGAAGCTGCGCGGCGCCATGCCGGCGATGATCAACACGCCCGAGCTGCGCTTCCAGGTGGACGAGAGCCGCAAGTTCGCCGTGATCGATGAGGTAAAGGCGCGCCTTTCCGCCGCCGGGGCCGATGTCAACGGCACGGACGGCGTGCGCGTTTCCACTGCCGACGGCTGGTGGCTGCTGCGCGCCTCGAACACGCAGGACGTACTCGTGGCCCGCGCCGAAAGCCTCAGCGAAGCGGGGCTGGACCGCCTGATGGCAGAGATCGACGCGCAGCTTGCCGCCAGCGGCCTCGAACGCGGGCCGCAGGCCGGGCACTAAAGCAGGGTCAGCGCCCCGCCCGCTGCGGCAGTGGCGCTCAGCACCAGCGCGATGGCCCCCTGCCAGCCCTTGCGATCACCGGCAAGCGATACCGCCATGCCTGCCTTGACCAGCGTGTTGAGCAGGATCGGCGGGGCCAGCACCAGCCCGGCGATCCGCGCCTCCAGCGCGCCGGGCGGCAGGTTGCCGATGGTGATGATCGCCGAATCCACATCGACCATGCCGGTTACCGCCAGCACGGTGGCCAGCCCGGCATCGCCATAGTTCGCCAGCACCCAGCGCGCCGCAAGGCTGAGCGCCATGACCAAGACGGTCAGCAACAGGGCGGGGGCAAGGTCGAACGGATTGCGCAGCTTCATCGCCGGATCGCTCCCCGTCTGCTCGGGCGCGGCCTTGCGCATCAGCACGAAGGTGGCGATCAGGCTGAGGATCATGCCCGGCACGGCAAAGCGGGAAAGCGCGCCGAAGGCCATCGGAGCCAGGGCGAAGGTCAGCACCATGACCCTGGCGAACATCACGGCAGAAGCCAGCGCGATGGCCGCATTGTTGATGGCCGCATCGCCCTCGCCCGCACGCAGCTTGCCAGCCAGCGAGGCCGTGACCGCGGTGGAAGAAACGGTCGATCCCGCCGCTGCCGTCGCCAGCACACCGCGGGTCGCGCCAAAGTGCTTGGCGGCAAGGTAGCCGGCAAAGGAAAAGCCCGAGACCATGACGACGACGGCCCACAGCTGGCGCGGCCGCCAGGCATCGTAGGGACCCATCGGCTGGTCAGGCAGCAGCGGCAGGATGACCAGCGCGATCAAGGCGAAGCGGGCGATGGCCATGACCTCGCGCTCGTCCAGCGATTCCACCCAGCCGTGCAATTGCTCGCGCATGGCCAGCACCAGCACCATCAGGCCCGCGGCGACCGTGGCGATCACGCCCTCACCCGATCCGGCGAGATAACCGCAGGCCAGCGTCAGCAGGGTGACGATGCTGGCCGTGCCGCTTACCTGCGAAGCATCGCGCGTCATCCGCCAGTAGCCGAGCAGGACAAGGCCGGCGGTGGCTGCAAGGATCACGCCCGACAGCACCGGATCGCTCGTCTTGAAGGCACCGGCAAAGCCGCCGGCAAGACCGGCGAGGCCATAGGTGCGCACCCCGGCGAAGCGCCGCCCGTCCTGCGCCTTGCGCTGCGCCCATCCCCGCTGCACGCCGACCAGCAGGCCGAGCGCCAGCGCCAGCCCGATGGGCAGCAGTTCGGGATAGAGCGTCAGCGGATTGTCCATCCCCCGGCTGATGGCACCCCGGGGGTCAGGCGGCAAGCGTGCTCGCCCGCTGTCACGCCGCGCCGAACACCTTCTGCGCGGCAATCTCGGCGGCGATGGCCTCTATCACCACGCGGATCCGGGGCACGTGGCGCAAGTCGGCATGGACGCCCAGCCACAGTTCGCGATCATGTTCCGGCCCGGCGGAGTGCAGCCGGCGCAGGCCGGGCTGGGCATCGCCCTGGAAGCGCGAAAGCACCGTCAGGCCGATCCCGGCAAGCGCCGCCTGCAAGTGCACGTGCCGGTCATTCGACCGCATGGCGATCGGCGCGTCGGGATAGAGCGCGCGCAGCCATGTCGTCTCGGCAAGGTGGCCCTGGTCTTCCAGCGTCGTCACCAGCGGCAGCGGCTCGCCCCGGTCGAGCGCATCGCGCGCGGCATAGATGCCAAGGCCGATGCGCCCGACGCGCCGGGCATGGATTTCCGCCCCGCGAAAGCGCGAAGGCCGCAGCGCAATGTCCGCCTCGCGCTTGGACAGGCTCAGCAGGCGGGAATCGGGCACCAGTTCGATGCAGATGCCCGGATGCTCCGCCTGCAGCCGCGCGATCACCGGCACCACCACCTGCGGTGCAAGCAGGTCTACCGTCGTCACCCGCACCGTTCCCGCCAGCGCCACATCGCGCCCCATGATCGCCCGCTCCGCCGCCAGCACCTCGGCCTCGATGCGCTCGGCATGGGCCAGCACGCTTTCGCCCAGGGGCGTGAGGACATAGCCGCCGGGCATGCGTTGCAACAGCCGCGCGCCGTGGCGATCCTCGAAAGCGGCAAGGCGGCGGCCCATGGTCGGCTGGGTCAGCCCGAGCACGCGTGCCGCGCCGGTAAGCGTGCCCTCGCGCGCGATGGCGAGGATTATCTTGAGGTCGTCCCAGTCCATGCCTTGTCCATACATTTATGCATGGCCTGAAGTCAAAATTCGCCAGTTCCATGCATAAACCGCAAGGCCTATCTGCAAGCCTAACGATACACAGCGGAGCGTCCGATCATGGCAAAAGTCCTTGTCCTCTACTATTCGAGCTATGGCCACATCGAGCAGATGGCAGAGGCCGTGGCCGCCGGTGCCCGCGAAGCCGGGGCCGAGGTGGACGTGAAGCGCGTCCCCGAAACCGTACCCGAGGATGTCGCCCGCGGCGCCCATTACAAGCTCGACCAGGCCGCCCCCGTGGCCACCGTTGCCGATCTGGAGAACTATGACGCCATCGTAATCGGCACCGGCACCCGCTTTGGCCGGATGTCTTCGCAGATGGCCGCCTTCCTCGATCAGGCCGGCGGCCTGTGGGCGCGTGGCGCGCTTAACGGCAAGGTCGGCGCAGCCTTTACTTCAACCGCCACCCAGCACGGCGGGCAGGAAACCACGCTGTTCTCGATCATCACCAACATGCTGCACTTCGGCATGACGATCGTCGGCCTCGACTATGGCTTTGCCGGGCAGATGAACAACGATGGACTGGTGGGCGGCGCACCCTATGGCGCGACTACCATTGCCGGCGGCGACGGTTCGCGCCAACCCGGCGAAATCGACCTTGGCGGTGCCAGCTATCTGGGCCGCAGGGTTGCCGAGACGGCTGCCAAGCTGTTCGGCTGAACCCCGGGGGGACGGCCATCCCCCCGCCTCCCCGGCCGTCCCCCTACCCCCCTTTCAAACGGCGTCGGCTCGCCTAAGTTGGGCGCGTGAGCGCGGCCACCCTCCCTTCCGTAATTTCCGATTGGTTCGCGGCGCGCGGCTGGCGCATCAGGCGGCACCAGGCGGAAATGCTGCAAGTGGCACAGGGCGGGCATCACGCGCTGCTGGCCGCCGATACCGGCGCGGGCAAGACCCTGGCCGGTTTCCTGCCGACCCTCGCGGATTTCGCCTCGACCGAGCCACCCGGCGAGGGGCTGCACACGCTGTACATCTCCCCGCTCAAGGCCTTGGCGCATGACGTGCAGCGAAACCTGCTCGCGCCGATTGCCGAAATGGACCTGCCGATCCGCGTCGAGACGCGCAGCGGCGATACCCCGTCCGACCGCAAGGCCCGCCAGCGCGCCCGCCCGCCACACATCCTGCTGACCACGCCGGAATCGCTCTCCCTGCTGCTGTCATACCCGGAAAGCGCCACGCTGTTCGCGGGGTTGCAGCGCGTGGTGGTGGACGAGATCCACGCCTTCGCCACCGGCAAGCGCGGTGACCTGCTCACCCTGTCACTGGCGCGGCTGCAGGCGCTGGCGCCGGATCTGCAGCGTGTCGGCCTTTCCGCGACGCTCGCCGATCCGCAGGCCTTCCGCGAATGGCTCGCCCCCGGCGGCGATGCCGCGCAGGTCGTGATGGTCGAAGGTGAGGAAGGCGCAGATCCCGATGTTTCGATCCTGCTGCCCGATGCCGGCGTGGTTCCTTGGTCCGGCCACGCCGCAACCTGGGCGATCCCGCAGCTTTACCAAGCGATCCGGGAGCACCGCACCACGCTGGTTTTCTGCAACACCCGCTTCCTCGCCGAACTGATCTTCCAGCTTTTGTGGGATGCCAACGAGGAAAACCTGCCCATCGGCGTCCATCACGGATCGCTGTCGAAGGAAGCGCGCCGCAAGGTGGAAGGGGCCATGGCCGAAGGCCGCCTTCGCGCACTGGTCTGCACTGCGAGCCTCGACCTGGGCGTGGACTGGGGTGATATCGACCTGGTCGTGCAGATGGGCGCGCCCAAGGGCTCCTCGCGCCTGTTGCAGCGCATCGGCCGCGCCAATCACCGGCTCGACTGCCCCAGCAAGGCGCTCCTCGTGCCCGGCAACCGCTTCGAGTTCCTCGAGGCGACGGCGGCGGTCGAGGCGGTGGAGGAAGGACGGCGCGATGGCGAGGCGTTCCGCCCGGGCGCGCTCGACGTGCTCGCCCAGCATGTCATGGCCGTTGCCTGTGCCGGTCCGTTCGGAGAGCAGGCGCTGCTGGCCGAAGTGCAGTCGGCCGCCGCCTATGGCTGGGTGGATGACCGGGCCTGGGCGCGGGTGCTCGATTTCGTCGCGACCGGGGGCTATGCGCTGCGCGCCTACGAGAAGTTCCGCCGCATCATCCGCTCGCCCGATGGGACCTGGCGGCTGGCCCACCCCGAGCATGCAGCGCGTCACCGGCTCAATGCGGGGATCATCGTCGATGCCGAAATGCTCCACGTGCGGTTCCGCAATGGCCGCGAGCTGGGCAAGGTGGAAGAGAGCTTCGGGGCGACCCTGCGGCCGGGCGACACCTTCCGCTTTGCCGGCTTGGACCTGGAGGTGGAAAGCCTGCGCGATCTGGACCTGATCGTGAAGGCGGCCAAGAAGGCCGGGCAGATCCCCAGCTACATGGGCGCGCGCATGCCGATTTCCACGCACCTGGCAGACCGGGTCCGGGCGATGATGGTCGATCGCGCCGGCTGGGCGCGTTTCCCCGACGATGTGCGCGAATGGCTGGAAATGCAGGACTGGCGCAGCCGCCTGCCCGGTCCGGGCCAGCTGCTGGTGGAAAGTTTTCCCAACGCGGGCAAGCATTACAGCGTGTTCCATACTTTCGAGGGCTGGAACGCCAACCAGGCCTTGGGCATGCTGGTAACGCGGCGCATGGAAGATCGCGGGCTGATGCCGCTGGGCTACGTGGCCAGCGACTATGCCCTTGGCGTCTGGGGGCTGCGGGCGATCCGCGATCCCGCGCCGCTGCTGTCGCCCGATATACTTAGCCATGAATTCGTCGAATGGGTGCAGGACAGTTTCATGCTGCGCCGCGCCTTCCGCGAGGCGGCGGTGATCGGCGGGCTGGTGGAGCGCCAGCACCCCGGCCAGCGCAAGAGCCGCCGGCAGGTGACCTTCTCGACCGACCTGATCTATGACGTGCTGCGCAAGCACGAACCCGATCACGTGCTGATCGAAGCAGCCTGGGCAGATGCCCGGACAAGGATGACCGATATCGGCCGGCTTGCCGACCTGCTTGATCGCGCCGCAGAGCAGCTGGTGCACGTCGAACTCGATCGCATCAGCCCGATGGCCGTTCCCCTGATGACGATGATCGGCAAGGAAAGCCTGCCCTCGGGGCTGGCGGACGAGGAGCTGCTGGTCGAGGCCGAAAGCCTGGCCGCGCAGGCCATGCGCGCCGATTAGCTCCTGCCTTGGCACCGCCCACGAAAAAGGGGGCGGATCGCTCCACCCCCTTCTATCGCATGGGCTGTTCGGCTTACTTGAGCGCCGGTTCGGCGGCGTCCTTGCCGAAGTAGTAGTACTGTTCGTTGCCGACGAAGCCGAAGGCCGTCACGCCCGAACCCTTGATGATACGCAGCACGCGGGCCGTGGTTTCATAGGGAGCCTGGGCATCGGGCTGGAACTGCAGTTCCGGCTCGGGCTTGATCTTGAGCGACTCCTCGATCTGGAAGACCAGGCCGCTCTCGTTGAGGCCCTGGCCATTCCACGTGATCGTTCCGTTCGGATCGACCGAAAGGATGTTCTTGTCACGCTTCGGCGGCGGCACGTTGGACGGCGGAGCCGGTGCCGGAAGGTCGATATCGACCGAGTGCGTTGCCACCGGGATGGTGATGATGAACATGATCAGGAGAACCAGCATGACGTCGATAAGCGGCGTCGTGTTGATCTCCATCATCGGCGAGCCATCGTCCTTGCCGCCTGACATTGCCATGGAAACTTACTCCTGAACTGAATCCGGACGGGACTTGCGTCAGCCGTTGGGATCGACCGGGGTCGAGATGAAGCCGACGGTCGGGTAACCAGCGATCTGCACGTTGTAGATCGTGCCCGCCACGCAGCGCCACGGAGCATTGACGTCGCCGCGGATGTGCACCTGCGGGATCTTCTCCGGGTTGTTGCGCATGTTCTGGATACCGCCCTCGCGCTTGATGATCTTGTCAAGACGCTCGTAGGCGATCTTGGCGAGTTCGTCAGACGTGACCGGGGTGATATTGTTGAAATAGACCCGGCATTCGCCGTTGCGGCTGGCGCCTTCATAGCTGGGGTCGCCAGCGCTGCGGCCTGCATCGTCGGTCGTGCTCACGGTGATAAGGAGGTTCTCCACCTTATCCTTCGACTCGACCGTTTCCATAATCGGAATCTTGAGCTTCTGGATCGTCTGGATCGCGACCGGAACCGCGATCAGGAAGATGATCAGGAGCACGAGCATGACGTCCACGAGCGGAGTCGTGTTGATGTCGGACATCGGGGTTTCGTCACCACCGCCGCCTACTGCCATCGCCATAGTTTACTTCCTATCCTGTTCGTTCTGCCCGGGGCTGGGACAACCTTGAGGGGTTGTCCCGGTTCCCGTCGGCGGGAGCGCATGGACTCCCGCCGTCCTCTCCGTATTGGCTCAGCTCTTGGCCGGAGCAGCCGGAGCGGGCTTGGCAGCTGCAGCGGCCGGCTTGGCAGCCACAGTGGCCGGACGCACGGCGCCCTTCGAGTTGATGTAGGCCAGCACGTCGGTCGAGAAGCCCGAGAGCAGTTCGGCGATGCGCTTGTTGCGAGCCTGGAGGTAGTTGTAGGCGAGCACGGCCGGAACGGCGACGAGCAGGCCGAGCGCGGTCATGATCAGAGCTTCACCGACCGGGCCGGCAACCTTGTCGATCGAGGCCGAACCGGCGATGCCGATGGCGACGAGCGCGCGGTAGATGCCGACGACGGTACCGAACAGACCAACGAACGGTGAGGTTGCACCGACGGTGGCGAGGAACGGCAGGCCGGCAGCGAGGCGGGCGTTGATCGACGATTCCGAGCGGGCGAGCGAGCCGTGCAGCCAGTCATGGGCTTCAAGGGCATCGGTCATCTTGCCGTGAGCTTCCTCGGCGGCAAGGCCGTCGTCGACGATCTGGCGCCATGCGCTGTTCTTGTCGAGCTTGGCGGCGCCTTCCTTGAGCGACGCAGCGCGCCAGAAGTTGCCCAGGCCCTGGTACTGCTTGAGGATCTTGTTCTGGTCGACCCACTTGGTGATCAGGATGAAGAACGATCCGAACGACATGACGCCGAGGATGATGACGGTGCCGTATGCAATGGCGCCGCCCTGCTCAAGGGCTTCCCAGAAGCCGAACTTGTTCTGCGGCGCGGCTTCTGCAGCCTTGGCGAGAAGTTCAAAAACCATGCGATAGTCCTCTCAAGTAAAACAGTTTGATCAGTGTAGCCTGGCGGTCCGGCCCCTCCGGCCCGCCTGTGAAAATCAGTCCTTCGGGATAACCCAGCGGATCGCGTTCGAATACGAACCCGTCGTCGGCTGGCCTTCTCCGTCCGTTGCCGGCGTGAAGCGGGCGCGGGCCTTGATCTTGGAGCAAGCCACGGCGTCGAGATCGGGATGTCCGCTCGAACCGGTGACGGTGCAATCCGTCACGCGACCGTCCGGGCCGACCGAGACGCGGAACCGGGTCGTACCCTGGCGTTCTTCGCGCAGCGCGGCCGAAGGATAGTCGTTGGTGGTCGCCCACGAACCGGGGTTGCCCTTCGGCACGGCAGCCTTGGGCTGCACGCGCGGAGCAGCTGGCGGCGGCTCGGGCGCGAGAACCGGCGGCGGGGGTGGCGGCGGAGCCTGCGGCGGCGGCGGCGGCGCCGTGAACGGCGGCGGCGTCATCGGCGGCATCTTGGTCGGCGGAACCGTGATCGGCGGCGGCGTCACCTTCTTGGGCGGCGGCGGCGGCGGTTCATCCTTCTTCGGTTCATCCTTCTTGATGTCGATCGTTGTGACCTTTTTCACAACCTTCTGGAAGCCTTCATAGGCAAGGCCGCTGACAAGCAACCAGCCAACGAGGACGTGCAGAAGGGCGACAACGATGAATGCGGTAATCCGGTTTCCGGATACCTGTTGGTCAGCGTAAGCCATTCAGACGCATCACTCCATTGCAATCCCAAAGATATCCGGAGCCGGACATCCTGCTCTGCCCCGACAGGCCCGCGCAAACGCACCAGCCGAGGCCGAAATCTTAACTTATCCACCCTGCCGGAAAATCCGGAAGCCCGTTCGGGCCCCGAAGCCCCGACGGGCGAACCAAGGGGCCCTGTTCTTTTCTAGGCCCGGTTTTCCGGGTGCTTTAACGCCGAGTCCGGAGCCACGCAACGCCTTAATCCACGGCGGTTGTGTGTTAACAGGCGATTCAGGCAGGTTAATGCCAAATCTAATGGCCAGACCCACCGCCAACGGAAAATCCCTAGTTTTCCAATGGCAGGCGGACAGCGGAAAGGACGAATCCCATGCGTCGCGGGCGCAGAACCCAATTGGCCTCGTGCCTTGCCCTGATCCTTTTGGGGACAAACTTTTCCGAATCCGCCCTCGCCGAATCACCTGCTCAGTCGGTCGCAGCGCCCCTGGTCGCCGCACCGACCTATGCCGACCTCGCCGATCTGGCCGACAACGCCCCGCTGGTGCTGCGCGCCAGGGTGAAGAAGGTGATCCCCCTCGATCCGGCACAAGCGTCGGGCCTCGCCCCCGGCAAGGCGCGGGTCTATGTCGAAGCCGTGACCGAACACCTCTTCGCCGGCCCGGCCGCGGTGGGCGAAGCGCTGCGCTATCTTGCCGATTTGAAACTTGACGCGAGAGGCAGGGTGCCAAAGCTCGCCAAGCAGCAGGTCCTGCTGTTTGCAGCCCATGTGCAAGGCCGCCCCGGGGAGATCCAGCTGGTATCGCCGGATGCCCAAATTGCCTGGGATTCCGCGACGGAGGCGACGCTGCGGCAGGTCTTGCTGGAGCTTTACGCGGCCGATGCCCCGGGCCGCGTCTCGGGCGTGCAGGAGGCGATCCATGTCCCCGGAACGCTTGCCGGCGAAGGCGAAACGCAGATCTTCCTGAAGACGCCGGACGGCGAGCCGGCCTCGATCTCCGTACTGCATCACGCGGGCATGCCGACGCACTGGGGCGTCTCGTTCACCGAGGTCGTGGCGACCACCGGCGTGCCGCCCCGGCGCGACAGCCTGACCTGGTACCGCCTCGCCTGCTTCCTGCCGCGCGAGCTGCCGGCAGGCGTCAACGTCTCGGCCAGCGATGCCGACAAGGCGGCGGCAGCGGCGGACTATCGCAAGGTCATGTCCGACCTTGGCGACTGTCCGCGCACGCGGCAGTAAACCGGGGCTAGGAATCTTGCCGCCGCTGGCCTAGGGCGCGCCCTCGAAAGGGCAGGAAACGCACATGGCTGAACCGCTTCGTATCGCATTGGCAGGGCTGGGCACGGTGGGGGCAGGCGTGATTCGCCTGGTCGAGGCCAATGCCGAACTGATCGCCCGCCGCGCCGGGCGGCCGTTGCAGATCGTCGCGATCTCCGCGCGCGACCGCTCGAAGAAGCGCGGTGTCGATATCTCTCCCTATACCTGGGAAGACGACATGGTGATCCTCGGCGAGCGGGCCGATGTCGATGTGGTTGTCGAACTGGTCGGCGGGTCGGACGGATCGGCGCTGGCCTGCGCGCGCACCACGATCGAGGCGGGCAAGGCGCTGGTCACCGCCAACAAAGCAATGATCGCGCACCACGGCCTGGAGCTGGCCAGCAAGGCCGAGGCGGCCAGGGTGCCGCTGAAGTTCGAAGCGGCGGTTGCCGGCGGCATCCCGGTGATCAAGGGCCTGCGCGAAGGCGCTGCCGCCAACGAGTTTGAGCGGGTTTACGGCATCCTCAACGGCACCTGCAATTACATCCTCTCCACCATGGAAGACACCGGGCGCGACTTTGGCGACGTGCTGTCCGAGGCCCAGGCCAAGGGCTTTGCTGAGGCCGATCCCGCCTTCGATATCGAGGGCACTGACGCCGCCCACAAGCTGTCGATCCTGGCCTCGATCGCCTTCGGAACGCAGGTCGATTTCCGCGCTGTGGAGACCACCGGCATCACGCGCATCCTGGCTGCCGACATCGCCCAGGCCCGGACGCTCGGCTATGTTATCCGGCTCATCGGCATGGCCGAGACCGACAGCAACGGCGATGGCGTGCCGCGCCTGTTCCAGCGTGTGCAGCCGCACCTCGTGCCGGTCGATCACCCGCTGGCCCATGTCGACGGTGCGACCAACGCCGTCGTGGCAGAGGGCAACTTCTCGGGCCGCCTGCTGTTCCAGGGCGCCGGCGCCGGTGACGGACCGACCGCCAGCGCGGTCGTCGCCGACCTCATCGACATCGCCCGTGGCGAAGCAGGCCCGGCCTTCTCCGTCCCGGTCGAGGAGCTGGAAAAGATGGAAGCGGCGCAGACCGGCCATCGCCGCAGCCGCAGCTATGTCCGTTTCCTCGTGGCCGACCGCCCGGGCGTCCTGGCCGAAATCACCGCCGCCATGCGCGATGCCGGGGTCTCGATCGAAAGCCTGATCCAGAAGGGCCGCGCCGATTCGGAAGGCGAGGTGCTGGTATCGCTGGTCACCCACGAAGGCCCCGAAAGCGCGGTCAGCGAAGCGCTGCGCCTGCTCGAAGGCTCCGCCAGCCTGACGCAGCCGCCGCTGGTGATGCACATCCTTTCAGCCTGACGGCAATTGGCGGGCGGGTGCTGCAAGCCAGTCACGACTGCGACTGGCGCACCATCATCGGTCGCTGATTTCCCCGTTTGCCACCTTTTCGGCGTCCGAGCCCTTGGGCGGGCGGGGGATTGCCTTCACATCGACGACATAGACCGGCGGCGGCACCCCGCCAAAGCCGATGCACCCCTTGTTGCCCGTCTTCTTGCAGGATGGCGGGCCGACTTCCGGCGCGCGCGGCAGGCCATCGTCGGTGTTCGATTCATCGGTGGGGACGCGAACATCCTCGCCGTTGTCCTTGCCGCAGACGAGGATTTCGCCATTCGGGCCGGTGCCGCCACAGCGCCGCGGCTTGCGGGTGGAGGTGACAGTCAGGTTAAGCGGCGCCAGCGGTTCCCCGGCCTCGGCAGGGCCATCCTGCGCCGCGCCATCGGCAGCCACATCGGCCTGCTGGGCAAGCGCGGGCTGGGTCCACAGCGACAGGCCGAACAGCATCAGCGCCAGCCGCCAGTTCAACGATCTCGACAAACCTCTGTCCCCGCTCTAAGCGCCGCCCATTCTTTGCGAAAACTCATTCCCCTTCCCTCTTTGAACACGGACTGAACATGACCGCAACACCCGCCAGCTCGGTTCTCGACCGCGTCCTCGTCCTCGAAATGGTCCGCGTGACCGAAGCTGCCGCGATCGCCGCGAGCAAGCTTGTCGGCCGCGGTGATGAAAAGGCCGCCGATGCCGCCGCCGTAGAAGCCATGCGCAAGGCTTTCGACGAGCTTGAGATCGACGGCACCGTGGTGATCGGTGAAGGCGAACGCGACGAAGCCCCGATGCTGTACATCGGCGAGAAGGTGGGCGGCGCGCAGGGCACCGGCCCCAAGATCGACATCGCGCTCGATCCGCTGGAAGGCACGACCATCACCGCCAAGGCCGGCCCGAACGCCCTTGCCGTGCTGGCCTGCGCCGAGGAAGGCAACCTGCTCAACGCGCCCGACGTCTACATGGACAAGCTGGCGGTTGGCCCGGGCTATCCCGAAGGCATCATCGACCTTGCCAAGAGCCCGACCGAGAACGTGAAGGCGGTGGCCGCCGCCAAGGGCGTCGAGCCGCACGAAATCATCGTCTGCGTGCTTGACCGTCCCCGCCACGCCGAGCTGATCGCCGAACTGCGCGGCCTGGGCTGCGGCGTCGTGCTGATCGGCGATGGCGACGTTGCCGGCGTGATCGCGGTGACCAACGAGGATACCACGATCGACATGTACATGGGTTCGGGCGGCGCACCGGAAGGCGTGCTGGCCGCGGCAGCCCTGCGCTGCGTGGGCGGGCAGTTCAATGGCCGCCTGCTGTTCCGCAACGACGACGAGCGCGCCCGCGCCCGCAAGTGGGGCATCGAAGACCTCAACAAGATCTACACCCGCGACGAGCTGGCCAAGGGCGACTGCATCTTCGCCGCCACCGGGGTGACCGACGGTTCGCTGCTCGATGGCGTGAAGCGCCGCAAGGATGGCACGATGACCACGCACACCGTGGTGATGCGCGCCAGCACCGGCACCGTGCGCTGGGTCAAGGCGGAGCACCGCCGGGTCCGCTGAGTGCCGCAGGGCGAAGGGGCGAAAAGGCCCCTTCCCCCGCGCTCAGCCTACCATTCGCTCTGGCCCCTGAAGAGGATGGCCACGACCTGGCGTGACAGCGCGGCGTGCCGCTCCGGATCGTCATAGTCCGGCGCGTGCCGGTCAATCATGCTTTCCAGCATGCCGATGAAGAAGCGGGCGATGGCCTTGGGGTCGCGAACCGCAATCCCCTCCGCCAGGGCGCATTCGGCGATATCGACGGCCAGTTCCTCGATCATCGGCTCGCGAATGAAGCGATCCAGTTCGCGCGCGATCCTGCCGGCCTCGCCAACAGTCCCCTGGGTCAGCCTGGTGGTGGCCAGCAGCTCGGGGTTGCCCGCCGCATGGAGCAAGCGGGTGCCAAGGTTGACCAGGCGCTCCTCGAGCGAAGTGCCGCGGAACCATTCATAACGATCATACTGGACCGACCAGGTCTTCATCCGGTCGGTGACCGTGGCATGCAGCAGCACCGTCTTGTCCGCATGACGCAGGTACAGTGTCGTCTTGGTAACGCCCGCCCTTTCGGCGATCAGCTCGATCGTCGCCCCCTCGAACCCCAACTCAAGGAAAGTGTTCCAGGCGGCATCGAGTATCTGCCGGTCGATCCGGGCAACATCCGCCTTGCTCGGCCTGCCCCGGCGCTGGCGCGTGATTGTGGTCAAGAAATCCACTCCTCGATGGAACAGGAAGGCACTCTGGCGCGTTTTGGGTCGCCGCCCTGTCCTGTGCAAGCAGCTTCTGCGAACGACATCGCTTAAATGGACGACAAAGTCCACTTTCCTTGACGGCGCCGTATTGTTTGCGCTAACACCGGCCAATCCGGAACGCCAGAGTCCGGAAAACCGCTCATTCAAGGGAGGGAACATGAAGGCTCACCATTCCATTCGTCCGGCAATCCGTTCGGGCATCGCATTGTCCACGCTGGCGCTCGCCATCGCACTGCCGGCCGCCGCTCGCGCGCAGGATGCGGCAGAGGAAGCCGCTGCCGACGAGGAAATCGTCGTTACCGGCACCAACATCCGCGGCCAGGCCCCGGTGGGTTCCAACGCGATCTCGCTGGGTGAAAGCAAGCTTGAGGAAGTTGCCGCGCAGTCGTCGAACGAACTGCTCGCCTCGATCCCGCAGGTGACCAACTACTTCAACCGCGTACCGATTGCCGATCTGGGCATCGCGGTGAACCAGATCCAGATTTCGCGCCCGAACATCCGCAACCTGTCCTCGCCGAATGCCGCCAGCTCGCCGACGCTGATCCTGGTCGACGGCCACCGCGTCGCCACGGCCGGCGTCAACCAGGCCTCGGTCGATCCCGACCTGATCCCGACCGGCGCGATCGCCCGCGTCGACGTGGTCACCGAAGGCGGCTCGGCGATCTACGGCGCCGATGCAGTCGCCGGCGTGATCAACTTCGTCACCCACAAGCGTTTCGACGGCGTCAAGGTTTCGGGCCACTATGGCTTTGCCGATGATTACTGGCAGTGGGACGGATCGATCACCGCGGGCAAGACCTGGGAAACCGGTTCGGCCTGGGTTTCCTATTCCTACACCAAGAACGATTCGCTCTATGGCCGCGACCGTGACTACATCCAGAATGTCGACTGGAGCGTCGCCAGCCTGCCGGGTCGTGACCTGAACTGCGCCAAGCCGAACCTTGCGGTGAACACCGTGATCAACGCCACGGGCGGCGTGTTCTCCTCGAACTCCTACGCTTTCCCCGGCCTCGTCGCAGGAACGGCCAACCGCTGCGACCTTGGCGAAGATGCAACCATCGTGCCCGAGGCTGAACGCCACGGCGTGATCGGCGGCCTGACCTGGGACTTCGGCGACCGCACCTCGGTAGACGTGCGCGCCTACTGGAGCCAGCGCAAGACTCACGCCTCCTCGATCATGAACGCCTCGGTCAACATCAACGCCAACAACCCGACCGTGGCGAGCTCGCTGCCGGCCGGCGTGGCGCTTGGACCGGGCGTGCTGTTCGGCTTCCTGCCGGTGACCACGGTTGCCGCGGTCAACTTCAGCTTCGAGCCGCTGTCGGGCAAGGACAGCGCCCGCGCCGACACGATGATCCGCCAGTGGGGTGCCAATGCCGAACTGAAGCATGACCTCAACGACGACTGGCAGCTTCGCGCTCTCGCCAACTGGAGCCAGAGCGACAGCCGCTTCGAGCTGACCCGCCCGAACAGCACCCGCCTGAACGCAGCCGGTGCGCCGTCGGCCCCGGCGACTGCCGCGGCAAGCTTCAACCCGTTTAACCTTGCCTCGAACAATGCCGCGCTTGTTGCCGATATCCTCGACAACATGATCGCGGGACGGGCCGAGGACCGGCTGCTCAACGGCCGCCTGATCGCGGAAGGCAAGCTGCTCGAACTGCCCGGCGGCGATGTCCGCGTCGCCATGGGCTACGAGTTCATGAACGACAAGCTGACGAAGCGCTTCGGCAGCGACATCCGCATCGGTACGCTCGGCAGCGTTGCTCCCAACACCTACAGCCGCGACGTCCACTCGCTGTTCGGTGAAATGGTGCTGCCGGTGCTCAGCGACGGCAACGGCGGCTCGATGCTGACCCTGTCGGCGCAGGGCCGTTACGATCACTACAGCGACTTCGGCTCGACCTTCAATCCGAAGATCGGTGCCACGCTGAAGCCGGCCAGCTGGCTGACGATCCGCGGCAACTGGGGCACCTCGTTCACCGCGCCGACCCCGCTTGACCAGCTGGGTTCGCTGTCGGGTTCGATCAGCCTGTTCCCCTTCGTGCCCTTCGTGAAGCCGGGCACGACGACTCTGCCGGGCACCAACAACGCCATCGCCTTCCAGGGTTCGCAGCCGAACCTGAAGCCGCAGGAAGCCGATACCTGGTCGATCGGCCTCGATATCGAGCCGATGGACGGGCTGCGCGTCAGCGCCAACTACTACAACGTGAAGTTCACCAACATCCTCGGCACGCCGACGCCGGGCACCGGTATCTTCGCCGAGTTCCCCAGCAACGTCGCCTATGACGTCAACGGGCTGACCTCGTCGCAGATCAATGCCTTCTTCGGCACCCTGGCTCCGGCACTGCAGACGCAGCTGACGGCCGCAATCGCTGCCGCCGGCGGCGGGCGCATCGTCGAACTGGTCGACTTCCGCGTCGGCAACTTCGGCGTGCTCAAGGTCGAAGGCATCGACTTCGCGCTGAACTATGCCCACAAGACCGACTGGGGCGGCTTCGACATGGGCATGAACTTCAATGCCCCGCTCAAGCGCGTCCAGCAGGCGAGCCCGACCGCAGCCGAATCCAA
Source organism: Novosphingobium sp. TH158 (assembly GCF_002855555.1). NCBI lineage: Bacteria > Pseudomonadati > Pseudomonadota > Alphaproteobacteria > Sphingomonadales > Sphingomonadaceae > Novosphingobium > Novosphingobium sp. TH158. Next base: position 1,425,491 of record NZ_PKRT01000001.1, read on the forward strand.
CCAGCTGCAGCGCGATACCTCCAAGCTGCAACTGCAGTTGGTTGCCGGCCTCGACGTGGGCAAGTTCCGCGCCCAGGCTACCTGGAACCACAGCAAGGGCTATCCGATCACCCCGACCACTGCGGTTGTGCCGCAGTCGCGGGTGGACTCGTTCAACACGCTAAACCTGTTCTTCAAGTATGACGTGCCGGGCGACGGGATGTTCAAGGACCTGAGCTTCACGCTCAACGTCAACAACGTCACCGATGCCGAACCGCCGGTCCTGCGCCGCAATGGCCAGAACGAAAACGGCTTCGCCAACGGCTTCACGCTGGGACGCATGTTCGTTCTGGGCGCATCGAAAAAATTCTGACGCTCTCCGCTTCGGCGGACAGACTCGGCCCGGCCGCCTCCTCCAGGGCGTGCCGGGCCGTACTTTTTCCGGGCTGGATCAACTGAGCAGGAAGACCGCGGCGACCAGCGCCATGACGGCGGTGGAAAGCCAGCCCCCGATGGCAAGGCGGCGCGAGATGGTCAGCCGGCCCATGGCCTTTCGGTTCTGTGCGATCAGCATGGTCACCACCATCAGCGGCGGGGCGAGCAGGCCGTTGACCACGGCTGCCCAGTACAGCGCCTTCATCGGGTCGATCGCAGCAAGGTTGAGCGCGACCCCGCCCATGGTGGCCAGCGCGATCATTCCGTAAAAGGCCTTGGCCTCGCGCGGTTTGCGGTCGAGCCCCACGGTCCAGCCGAAGGTTTCGCTCACCGCATAGGCGGCGCTGCCCGCCAGGATCGGCACGGCAAGCAGGCCAGTGCCGATGATGCCCAGCGCAAAGAGGGCAAAGGCAAGGTCTCCCGCGATCGGGCGCAGGGCATTGGCCGCCTGCGCCGCGCTTTCGATATCACGCACGCCATGCGCGTGGAGCGTTGCCGCGGTGGCGACGACGATGAACAGGGCGACCAGGTGCGAAAAGCCCATGCCGACCAGGGTATCGGTGCGGATGCGCTTGAGCTCGGCCCCGGCCCGGCGCGGGCTGACCATCAGCGGCTTCACGTGGCGGCGGTGCTGCTCTTCCACTTCCTGCCCGGCCTGCCAGAAGAACAGGTAGGGGCTGATCGTGGTGCCGAAGATGGCGACCAGCGCCATCGCGTGTTCGCGATCGAAGGTGAAACTGGGCACCACCATGCCCTTGAGCGCCTGCCACAGCGGAACATCGGCGACGAAAACCACGCCGACATAGGCGAACAGCGAAAGCGTTGCCCACTTGAGCACCCGGGCATAGGCAGCATAGCTCAACCACACTTCAAGGAATACGCAGAGCACTCCGAAGCCGACGACATAGGCCATGATCGGCCCGGGCAGCAGCAGGGCAAGCGCCGCCGCCATGGCTCCCAGATTGGCACCCAGGTTGATGATGTTGGCCACCAGCAGCAGCACCACGACGGCCTGCAGCAGGGCGCGCGGATAGTGCTGGCGCAGGTTCTGGGCGATGCCCATGCCGGTGGTGGCGCCGATCTGCGCGCAGACCGACTGGATCGAGGCGAGCAGCGGAAAGCCGAACACCAGCGTCCAGCCCATCGAATAGCCGAACTGCGCGCCGACCTGGCTGTAAGTGCCGACGCCGGAGGGATCGTCGTCCGCCGCCCCCGTCACCAGCCCGGGGCCGAGGACGTCGAACAGGTTGCGGCGCTTCACCGGGCTTCCCGGTTGAGCGCGTTGATTGCCACGCGCACGCGTTCCTCGATATCCTCGCGCGGGAGCCCGGCCGGGATGGTTTCGCCAAAGTGGATGGTGATCGTTCCCTTGCGCTTGATCCAGCGGTGATAGAACCGCCCGCTATCGACCGACATCGGCACGACCGGCAGGTTCAGCAGCTTGTAGATGCCGGCAAAGCCCGAGCGCAGCGGCGGGCATTCCCCGTGCGGCACCCGCGTGCCTTCGGGGAAGATCACCAGCGGGCGGCCTTCCTGGCCGAAGGCGCGGGCCGACTGCATCATCGCGCGCAGGGCCTTGGCGCCCTCGCTGCGTTCGACCCGGACCATGCCATAGGCCACACCGACCTTGCCCCACAGCGGGATGTCGAGCAGCTCCGATTTGGCGAATGGCACGGGGCGGTTAAGCAGGTTGGGCAGGTCGATCGCCTCGAAGAAGCTTTCGTGCTTGCCCGCCACCAGGACCCGGCCCTGCGGCACTTCGCCCTGCACGACCACGCGGATGCCCAGCAGGTTCACCACGCACCAGCGGTGCCAGCGCGCCCAGCCCTCTGCCAGCCAGACCATGCGGCGGCGGTCCATGTAGCTCGCCGGGACAGAGGCCAGGGCCAGCAAAAAGCTGCCGAGATAGAAGGCCAGGTAAAAGGCAAGGCTGCGCAGCGCAGCGCCGATGGGGATCATGCGCCGGCGAAGCTCGCGACATAGCGGGCGAGGAACTTGTTGTATTCCAGCACCAGGGTTTCGAAACTGGGGGCAGAGGGAACGGCATCGCGCACGATGGTCAGCTCATTGGGCGCAATCCGGCTCAGCTCGAGCGCGGCACGGCGCATGTGCCAGTCGGACGTGACCAGCCGGACCGACTTCACCTTGTTCGCCGCGATCCAGAACGCTGCTTCGCTGGCGTTGCTGATCGTGTCGACCGACTTGAAATCGAGCACCACGCAGCAGGCCATGGTGCCGCCGCTGACACCGTATTCGGCGGCGAATTCGCGCGGGCGCACCTTCTTGTCCACCCCTGCGACGAAGATCCGGCGCGAATAGCCCTTGGCCTGCATTTTCAGCGCGCGGCCGATGCGGCCCTCGCCCCCGGTAAGCACGACGATGGCATCGGTCTTCTGCGCGCCCGCCGGCGCCGGCGGCACAAAGGCAAACCACAGGAACCCGAGGAGGTAGGCAAGCAGCGCGCTTGCGGCAAGGCGGCTCAGGCGAGTCATCGGGTGGGGTTCTATAGCATCCTTGCCAGCGAACGCAGCACGGTAAGCCGCGCCGTTAGCGTGGCCAGCGCCACTCCGGCAAGCGGAACCAGCGCCAGCATCAACCATTCGACCCAGCCCAGCCCGCCACTGGAGATCAGCCCCGCGCCCAGCCCGGCGAATTGCTGGCCCAGCAGCATGACGACGATCACGGCAGCGGCAAAGCCGGCGATGCCGCCTTCCAGTGCGGCAAGGCCGGTGGAGCGCTGGAAAATCCGGGCAATCTGGCTGTCCGTCCCGCCCAGCAGGTGGACGATCTCGATGGTCTCGCGGTTCGATCCCAGCGCCGATCGCGTTGCCAGCAGCACCGCCGCAATCGTCGCCAGCGCCAGCAGCAGGACCAGCGCCAACGCCAGCCACTGCAACGAGGATAGCGCCCCGAACACCGGCCCCAGCCAGCTTGACTGGGCATCGATCCGCGCGGACGGCACCTTCTGGCGCATGGCGCTGCGCAGGTCTTCCAGCGTGTTGCGCGATACTGGTCCCGAAAGTCGCGCGTCAATCAGCGCCGGCACGGGAATGCCCGCCTCGCCCACTTCGCCGCCCAGCCAGGGTTCGACCAGCGCATCGACCTGTTCCTGCGGCACCGGCGTTACCGACTTCACCCCCGGCAGGGCGCGCAGCACGGCAACAGCCTGCCGCGCCTGGACATCGCGCACGTCCGAGCGCGCCTCGACGATCTGGACGGTGATCCCGCCCTTGAGCTCGTTCTGCGCCACCGATGCGAGCTTGCGCAGGGCCAGCCCGCCCGCTGCCGCGATCACCGTCAGCATCACCATTATCGCGATGACCCAGGGGATCGGCCCGGAAAGCCGCGCCTGCGGCACCAGTTCCGCCCGTCCACGCCCTTCGCGCGCGCCGATCGGCAAAAGCTTGAGCGGCCGGTTCATGCGGGCATCGCCGGGCGGCGCGGGGGATAGCGCAGCGCCCCCGTGGGATCGGAAAGTCGCCCCTTGTCGAGCCGCATGATCAGGCTGTCGGGCACCTTCTTGAGCAGATGGACGTCGTGGGTGGCCACCACCACGGTAGTACCCAGCCGGTTCAGCGCCTCGAACAGACGCAGCAGCTTTACCGCCATGTCGGGATCGACGTTGCCGGTCGGTTCGTCGGCGACCAGCAGCTGCGGGCGGCCGATCACGGCCCGGGCAATGGCGACGCGCTGCTGTTCACCGCCCGAAAGCGTGGCCGGGCGCGCCTGCATCCGGTCTGCCAGCCCCACCCATTCGAGCATGTCGGCCACCGGCCGCGCCAGATCGCTTTCGGTGAAGCCGGCAACCCGCAGCGGCAGGGCGACATTGTCGAAGGCGGAGAGGTGCGGCACCAGCCGGAAGTCCTGGAACACGACCCCCAGGCGCCGGCGCAGGGCCGGAAGCCGCTCGCGCGGCAGGGTGATCGCGTCGGTGCCGAAAATGCGGATGCCCCCGCGCGATGGCCGCTGGGCAAGGTAAAGCAGCTTGAGCAGCGAGGTCTTGCCCGCGCCGCTGGCGCCCGTGAGGAAGTAGAACGAGCCGGGGTAGAGCGTGAAGGAAACGTCGCTCAGCACCTCCCGCTCGGTGCCATAGCGCAGGCCGACATTATCGAACTGCACGATCTCGCCGCTGCCGGACTGGGTCATCGATTGTCTGTCCTGGTCACTCGGCTTGGGGTCCATTCGGCTGCACCGGCGGGCTATAGCCGCGATCCCATGTGGAAAAAAGGGCGATAGTCTCCCGCTTTGCCGCACAAAGGCCTTGCGGGGGGATTGCCTTGCCCCCTCGCACGGGCTTAACCCCTCTGTCATGATCATTGCGTGCCCCGCCTGCAACACCCGCTACGTCGTGCCCGACGCGGCGATCGGCGTGGAAGGGCGCACCGTGCGTTGCGCCAAGTGCCGCCATTCATGGTTCCAGGAAGGCCCGGAAGCGCAGGCCCCTGCCGCGCCGGTCGCCGCTCCGCCGGTCGCCCCTGTCGCCGCCCCCCCGCCGCCGCCTCCCCCCGCACCTGCGGCCCCGCCGCCCGTGCCGGAGCCCGTGGCCGCCGCGGCGCCCGAGCCCGCGCCCATGGCCGCACCGCCTGTCGCCGCACCGGAACCGGAGCCTGCACCTGCAGCAGAGCCGGAGGATTTCCGCGGCGATCCGCCGATCCCCGACAGCCCTCCCCCGCCCTATTACGACGATACCGGCGGCTATGAGGAAAGCTATTCGAGCTTCGAGCACGAACCGCCGTTCCGCCCGCGCCGCAATCCGCTGAGGATGTACACCATGGCCGCCGCGGTCTTTGCGGCGGTGGCCTGCTCGGCCATGGCGGCAGTGTGGTATTACGGCCTGCCGGACTGGGCGCCCTTCGGCAACCAGACCTTCGCCGAAGGCCAGGCCGACCTGCAGCTCGATTTTCCGCCGAACCGGCTCGATCGGCGCACCCTGCCCAACGGCGTCGAATACTTCGGCGCGAGCGGCAAGGTCACCAATATCGGCAAGCAGCGCCGCACCGTGCCGCCGATCCTGATCGTCCTGCGCGATTCGCGCGAACGCATCGTCTATTCGTGGGTGGTCATCGTCTCCAAGCGCCAGCTCAATCCGGGCGAAAGCGTCACCGTGAACGAAGCCGTCACCGGCGTGCCGCGCACGGCCAAATATGCCGATGTGGGCTGGAAACCGGGCTGATCGCGCGGCAGGCAAAAAACCTGCAACATCACCGCTTGCCCCCCGGTTCCCCTTTTGCTAGGGGCGCCCTCCTACCCCCCCGGGGCATGCGAACCGCACGGTTTCGTCCCCCGATGATTTAGCGGTCGTGGCGGAATTGGTAGACGCGCAACGTTGAGGTCGTTGTGGGCGAAAGCCCGTGGAAGTTCGAGTCTTCTCGACCGCACCAGTCATTCAGCAGAACCTGCAGCCGGAATGGTTTCCCCTTTGGGGGCCGGTATCTGGGCGACATTTCCGACGGTTACGAGCCGGCCTTAAGCGCCTGCGGTCAAAGTGGTCTCAAGCGGTCAATTTCAAGATCAGATCCAGACTGGGTATCTCGGCTGGAAATTCGGCTGACCGCAGACGCTGACAGAGCCGCCATGTGAGTTGAGCATCCACTAACTTGGTACCTGCCATTCATTCATGTCTCCCAAACGGGCATAGATTCCCCTAAGTAACCTGCCACCCAAGTCTACGAAACTTCGCAACAGGTGCCGGCGAGCCTGACGGCAGTAACTTTTGACGCAGACGTCCCAGATCGTCAGGGGCCATGAGGATCACAGCAAAGGCAGTACCGCCGCTTTCTTCCTGGACCTTCGTGAGGATAGAACGGCCCTTGTTGGGTCTTTCTGAAAGGATGACGACATCGAGTCCAACGCTGGTCTCTAGAATGCGGGCGACAGCATGCCTGGCGGCCTCATCGCGGCCATAGACCAAGAAAACTTTGGCGGTCTGCGACGCACCTTGGCCTTCGTCACCTGCGATTTGAGAAAGGCGGGTTTGATCATGTGGTCGGAGATGCTTTCTCAGCGGGTCGCGAGACATCTACGACATAGACATCGATCACATCGCGGAGGTTTTCGGGCAGCCGGTCAATGAGCATCGAACGGAGGTCGTCCGGGGTCTTCGGTCGCGCCAACCCGTCGGGATGCGAGGGCAGGTTCTTTCCCGGCACATCACCGAACCACAGGACGACATAGACTCCCCGGCCTTCGGCATGCCAATCATGCAGATAACGCGCGGCAAGCTGCTCGACCGGCGCGGTCCAGACGTCGGGATGCCACTGCCCCTTGATCTCGACTGGTAGACCGATGCTGCCAAGGATCGCGGCAATGTCCGCACGCTTCTGCTGCGGCATGTGCATTTCCGGCGCGAAGCGAATCGGGTCGGGTAACTGGCCGGAGATGTGCTCGACCAAGCGGTTGCGGCAGAAATTCTCACCACATGGTTTTGCGCCGTCCCAATAGGCCTCCCACATGTCGGTTGCCATTGAATGCATCCGGTCGTCTAGGTCTTTGAGGCGGTCGCCAAAAAAGGCACGCATATCGTCGATCGTCGATGGCAGTCCGCCGCCGAGGACGGCGGCAAGACCCGCAACGGATACTGGCGTGAATTCAGAATCACGCCGGGCGCGTAGCTGGAGCGCCAATGCATGCCGCAGCGGATCGACATAGCTCGGATTGGCAACGGCAATTAGATGTTCAAGCGCGGTGGTCGCGTCGCGAGACGGGTCGCCGCCAATGGCATAGCCGCTATTCTCGATCATCGATGTCGCATCCCAGGGATTGGTATCGCCGCTCGAACTGCCCTGCGGGCGCGAGGTTCGCGGCCACGCGTGGCTGAAACGTTCCACGATGAATTGGCGCTGCGAGACTGAAAGCCTGCGCTCAGCATCGTCCCGCTCTCCGGAGACGCGATTTCGGATGAACCAGAGAAAGTCACGATCATCGGCCGCGGCTTCGACGAGGTTGTCGAAGGTCGCATCGAAATCGACAAGGAAATCGAGCGCGAGCCATGCCAGCATCGTTTCATAGTCTCGATGGAGCCGACCGCGCGTTTCCCTTGCCAATGCCTGCAGGTCAGCCAGCTCGGCATGACGGCTCGCATGGCCGAGGAGCTCGGCCTCGACCGATGCCGGAAGCGAGGGGAAGCGGCGCAGCCATTCGACCGCTAGCCGTCCCGCCAATGGCCGCCAGCGCTGATCATTGCCGAGGAAATAGAGATCATAGACATGGCCGGCCTGTCGCTCGAGTTGCGGCTCGATTGACGTGCGGAAAAACCGCTCAATCGCGGCGTCGTCGCGCAACACAGCGGCCTCCAACGGCTTCATGTCAGTGCCACCGGAAATCTGGGATTCGGTCGCGCGCCTCCAGGCCATGAAGGCCGCCTCCCGCGCCTCGACGGTCAGTCCATCGACCCCAAGGCCGCGTCGCAGCCGCTCGGCCACCCCACACACCAGGCTGAGTTCGGCGAAGTAGATTTTGTCGTTGAGGTGCGTGTCGACGATGTCGCTTGCGGACGGTCTGTCGTTACGATCAAAGCTCGCCATGAAGCCCTGTAGCGCCCGCTCGCCCAAGTCTTCGCCCAGAAAGTCCGTTACGCGCGTCTGGGGCGGCTTTTCCCGATCGAAATCACTGAAGCGGCCCAGATAGGCTTTGGCCGGATTGTACAGCAGGTTCGGTGCGCCCGCATTGACCGCCAGAAGATCCTTGGCGATGCTGTCACGAAAGGTTTGATGGATTGCGGCCCGCCGCGCCTCGCGTTCTTTCTGCGCCGCCGTTTCCTTCTCTTCCCATTGATAGACAAGCGGCTTCGACAGCTCCTCAAGCCTCGCCAAGAATGCCGACGAATCAGCTCCGATCTTGGCTGCTGCCTCCCTTACATTCGCGACAATCCCGTCTCGGCGCGGTGCGAGCAGGACAAGTTCCTCGAGCATTTCCAGATCAGCGGCTGCGTCTCCACGGCGACGGTCGAACTCCTCGATCAGCGCAATGACGTCGTCCACATCTGGGTAAAGGCCAAGCCCGCATTCGTAGAATGCGAACGCCGCATCGCGCACATGCTCGTAACCGGCATCAAACACGACATGTCTTTGGATCCCGCGCCGGACGGCTGGATGTGCGCCGAACCATTTGATCAGGGCATCGATCGCCCCGCGCTTGTAACCGTGATGATGATCCAGCCAATGCAGGCGCCGCCAAATGTCGGCCGGCTCCATCTCGGGGTTAAGTGTTAACGCGCGAAGCCCACCCAGCCTCACTAGATCAGCGACCTGTGCCTTCGCAGAGTGATTGCTGTTCTCGACCAATGACTCGCCATACTCCCGAGCCGCGTCGAGCAGCGCGGTTAGTTGATCGATTGTCAGCGCTTCGAGCGAGCTGTCGCTGAGGTGCGCAAGATCGAGGCGGTCTTCATTCCGGTCTCGGCCGCTGACCGTTAGGCCGATGTGCGCGTAGAGGGTGCGCACGGCCAATTCCATAGCCACAGCGCCAAGCCCGAGATCGTGCAGCACCTCCCAAGCTAGCCGCCGATCGTCCTCGCCACCTTGCGCGAGCAGCCGCTCGATCATCTCGGAGGGATCACCGATGAGGCCCAATTCCCGCAGCGCATCAGCGGCGCGGCTGCGCTCGCCGTAGTAGCGCGCCGTGTCGAACATCATCGCGCGCAATTCCGGTTCCAGCGCGGCGGTCAGTTGGTTTCCGACCATCGCTTCGACCAGCAGCAGCGTGAGGTGCGTATGTTGATCGGGCGTCCCGATCAGGGCAAGAATGTCGTCCTTGAGTTCGACGCGCATGAGGCCGCTTGCCGGATGCCGGCCCCAATCCTCCGCGCGAAAGAACGGGTCGCGATCGGATAGCGCGGCCAAGGCGCCGAGCAAGCCGCGCGCGACATGGACGGGCATCATCTCGGCATCACCATAGCGCAGAACCGCATAAGGATCGGCGGCGACTCAGACCTCCGCCAGCGTATCATCGAAATGGGCCAGCCAAGCGTGCAACCCGCGTAGCGATGTCGGTACGCCGTGGCCCTGGCCGAACAGTGAGAAGAGCCGCCGCGCCGACACGCCGGATTGGAAACAGCGCGCAAGCCACTTCGCGCCGAGATACTCGGCGATGACCCGGTGCAGGAGTTGAAAGCGCTGACCACCTTCCGCTTCGACCAGACGCGTGTGGAGCGCTGCGTCGATCGCCTCAGCGTGCGGAAGCGCGGCGATGCTCCCGACATGGATGCAGCTATCAGGTATCGTGCCCGCCGGGCCGTTGAACAGACCCGCAAGGTCGCATAGCAATTGGGTGGCGGCGTAGGCACCTGCGGCGAGAAGCAGTTTCTCGGCCTCGGCATGCGCGTGCGCTGCATCGTGATGGCGCGGGTTTTCTTCCTGCACGAGGAGCTGACACGCGCGTTCAAGCAGCTGCGCGCGACTGATCGGCAATGCCTCGTCGCTCGCTGCGACCTCGCCGATTAGCCGCAGCGTCAGTGGATTTTTGTAGATTTCTTCAAGACCACGGTCGGCGAGATGGGTAAGCGCCCCATCGGCATCTACGGAAGGAAAATTACGTCGAAGAAAATGCGTCGCGTCACCGCGGTCGAATGCCAACAAGTGGAGGAGGATTGCCGGTCGCCCATAGTCGTCCTCGATCTTGATTCGATCGGCCGCCCCGCGCCAGTCAACCTCGCGGCTCGAAAGGATGAAGCGTGGATAGCCAAGCTTCGAGAGCTGGGTGAGGATAGCATCAACGCCGCCCCCCACGGTCGCGGACGCGATCTCATCCAGACCGTCGATGACAAGGCATTCGCCGTTGGGGATCAAGTGTTGAGGCTGAGCATTGCGCACAAAACTTGCCGCGCGGACATAGACGAAGCCAGTCTGTCGCCCGATGGCCTGTGCCAGCACACTCTTGCCTATGCCTGGATCGCCAAGGATGACGACGGGGCCATCAAGATCAAGGATCGCCGCCTGATCGATGATGACCGACACGCGCGTAGTGGGATCTTCGCGTTCCAGCCTCCGGTCGATTACTATACTTGGTTCCACATCCGCCATGGATACAAATAAACACTGCTGCTCTTTTCAATCAATGCGCAGATTCTTCAGAAAGGCGCGAAGTCGACGCCCCGTTTCCGACGGGAGTATCGGCTATCCCAATCTGCGCTACTGAAGGGGGCCTTTCCGGACCGCCCAACAAATCAGCCTTCACCGGCACCCGATCAACGCCCTCTGCGCCTTCCAATCCATCGGCAGCTCGATCTCGCTGAGCCGCTTGGCGGTCAGCGTTGCAGGCTGCCTGCCCTCGACAATGGCGGTTACGATGTCCGGCGCGAGGCAGGAGAGCCTGACCAGCTTGCCCAGCCTCGTCCGGCAGCGTCCATGCTCCGCGCCAAGCGCGTGGAGCGATTTCTCCGGATTGGCGAGCACGAGCCTGCGCGCGGCAGCAGCCTCGGCGAGCAGGGCCAGCAGCCTGGTGTCGTGCCTTGCCGGTTCCGGTGCGAGCGATGTGGGACCTGGCACCACGAGCCGGAGCTGATGCCCCTTGCGCACCTTGGCGATCGGCAAGGTGAGCAGGATGGGTTCAGCTTGCACCTGGTGATCGTGCGCGACCTCCAGCGCCGCGAGCAGTCTGGCGCGTGAGAGGCTCATTTCGATGCTCTGAGAGGTCAGTGAGACCCGCTCAATGAGCTTCTCAATGACCTCCAACCGGTCATGCGCGCTGCCGCTGCGCAAGCTGGCCGCCATGAGATCCGCCCGCTTGAGCATGCGCTGGATGGTCTCGGCAGTGGCGCCCGGCACCAGAGAGCACAGGTCCGCGCTCTCGGACAGGAAGTCTGACAGACGCGTGCAGACGAGCTTCTCGACATCGCCTGCCGCCACCCGCCATGCCGGTCTGCCATCGATGAGGTCGGGCCGGGTATTGTAATAGCGGTAGCGCTTGCCGGTCTTGGTCGCATGGCTGGGCGTCATCGCCCTACCCTCACCGTCGAACAGGAGGCCAGTGAGCAGGCTCGGCTGCTGCGCGCGGATGCGCCGCGAGGTGCCTTGCGCTTGCGCCTTGAGCTTGGCCTGGACCGCTTCCCACAGCGGCGCCTCGATCACCTGGGCGTGCTCGCCGGGGTAAGCCTCGCCCTTGTGGACGATCTTGCCGATGTAGATCGGGTTGGCGAGCAAGTGGTAAAGCGTGCCACGACGGAACTCGCAGCCGCCCCGGTGCGGACCGCTGGCGCGGATCTGGACCTTGGTGCGGTGACCGTTGCGGTTGAGCTCGCCGGCGAGGTCATCGACCGACGGCAGCTCAAGGTAACGCCGGTAGATGTGCCGGACGAGCTCTGCTTCGGCCGGGTTGATGATCAGCCTGCGGTTCTCGACGTCGTAGCCTAGCGGCACGGTGCCACCCATCCAGAGACCCTTGCGCTTGGAGGCCGCGATCTTGTCCCGGATGCGCTCGCCGGTGACCTCGCGCTCGAACTGGGCGAAGCTGAGCAGCATATTGAGCGTGAGCCGCCCCATCGAGGTGGTGGTGTTGAACGACTGGGTGATCGAGACGAAGCTGGCCCCTGCCTTGTCGAGCACCTCGACGATCTTGGCGAAGTCGGCAAGGCTGCGGGTCAGGCGGTCGATCTTGTAGAGCAGGATGATGTCGACCTTGCCGGCCGCGACATCGGCCAGCAGGCGTGAGAGGCCCGGCCTCTGCATGTTGCCGCCCGAGAACCCGCCATCATCGTAGCGCTCGGGGTTGAGCGCCCAGCCCTCGTGCCGCTGGCTCAGCGCATAGGCTGCGCAAGCCTCGTATTGCGCATCGAGGCTGTTGAACTCCTGGTCGAGACCATCCTCGGTGGACTTGCGGGTGTAGACCGCACAGCGAAGGATCTTCTCAGCCATTGCGCCTCAGTCCGAAGAAGCGCGGACCTGACCAGTGAGCACCTGTTACCGCGCGGGCAATCTCGCTCAGCGAGCGCCAGGTCTGCCCTTCGTAGAGGAACCCCTCCTCAAGCACCTCGACGCTGATCGTACGGCCGTTCCACTCGCGGATGAGGCGGGTGCCTTGCGAGAGGACCGGTGCGCGCTGGATTACCGGCGCGGCCCTCTCGCCTGCGGCGATGCGTTCGAGTTCGCGCGACACGACCGCCGGCAGGCGGCCCAGCCGCTTCTCCTGCAAGTGCTGGGCGAGCAGGCGGCGCAGCAGGCCTGCCGGAAGCGAGGGCACTGCCCCCGCTCCTGCCGCCTGCCATGCCGCTGGCAGGTCTGGCGCCGGCATCGCCTCGATGGCGGCCAGCTCTTTTGCCAGCCTGCTCATGCGGTCGCCGCCGCGGTCATGCGATAACGAGTGATGCCGTCGACCTTGTCCCTGGTGATGGCGTGGCCCTTCTTGCGCAAGCCGGTCAGCATCGCGCGGGTGGTGTGGGGCAGCCAGCCGGTTGCCGCGACCATCTCATCGATGCTGGCACCTTCCGGTCGACTGAGCAGTGCGATGACTGCATCGCGCTTGCTGGGGATAGCGGGCTGCGCCTCGACCTGGGTCCCTGCATCGGCCTGAGGCTCGCGGGCCATGCGGCGGGGGCGTTGAGCCGCGGACGTGTTGGTGTGTTCCATGGGTGGTCTCCGTCGGGAGACAGCACCGGCTGCTCCCACCACCCAAGGCCCTGCCAGTCGAGCTGGTCAGGGATGCTGCTGCTGATCGGCCCGGCGATTCAGTGACAACAGCAATGCTTGGGTTTGGCTGATGATCAAGTGAATCGTCAGCTTTGTTGGGCACTCCGGAACGCCGGCTTTGCGATGCAACAACACTTATATCCGCCATTCCGGCCGCGACAACATTCAGCGCGTGAACCTGCGATCGACTGATGAAATCAGATATCACGCTGGGCTCGGCGGGGCCTCGCTGAAGACCCGCAACCTCACATGTTCACCCTTTTAGCGATAGGAACCGGGGTCTCCTGAGCCTACTCGAATTTCGCGGCGCCGGCACCAAGCTAGTTCCAGCCGGCCTTCCGAGGTGAGGACGGCAGCGTCGTCCTCGGGCATCAATTGGACAATCGCTCGAGGTTGATTTATTGGCGTCTACCAGCAAACGGGATACGTTTGTTCGGGGCGCGAAAAATACATAAGGTGGACGATATGCAAAATTACGGCGAAACAGGGCAAGCGCAGAACGAGCAGGCCACTTTCGGGGCGCAAGAGGTTGCCCAGGACTATGTAGCTCCCGAATTGAGTGATCTCGGTTCGCTAGAGGCGCACACCAATATTGGCAGGCGTTCGTCTGCACCCTTTGATCGGGGATCTTCCTGAAATCTGCATCCTTGGTTCTGCCTGATCAGGTAATTTGGCGGACTGAGGACATTTCGCCGTGACGAGCATCGTTGTGTGGAACAAGTCCTTTCCGGGATTTGAGCCAAGCCATTTCGCAAGTCATCCATTTACTGGTTCACTCGGCTGCTGGCACGTAACCTCTTGCGCTGCACCGGTGCTGCTGCCGGGCGAGAATGGCTGGCTGTTCGCTTCCGCTCGCCTTGATAATCGTGCAGACGTTGCGGCTCGGCTGGAATTTTCCTCCGACCAAGCGCGGGTCCTTACCGATAGCGAACTGCTGAGTGCCGCATATGGCGCATGGGGTGCGCAATGTGGTGAGCATATGCTGGGCGCGTGGTGCTTCGTCGCGCTCGATGCGCGAACTGGCACTATCACGCTCGGCCGGGATGCCCTAGGTCTCGCGCCGCTCTATTATGCGGCAAAACGCAATCGCCTGACCTTTGCATCGCGCCTACCCGACCTGCTCTGGCTCGAAGGTGGCGGGCGCAGACTCAACCCGATGGCGCTGGCCCAACTGGGCTATGGCCACAAGCGCGATACCAGCACGTTCTTTGCTGGCTTGTCCAAGGCCCCCGCGGCGCAGGTGCTATCCGTCGGTGCCGATGGTTCAGTGTTGCGCCGGGTGCGATACTGGGACCCCGGTGCCGTGCCCAAACTGCGCTACCCGCGTGACGAGGATTATGTGGAGGCGTTTGCCGGCCTCTATGATGAAGTGGTCAACAATGCGCTGACTCCGGGTGCGAAGGTGGGTATCGCATTGAGTAGCGGGCTAGATTCCAGCTCGATCGCGGCATTGGCTGCGCCGCGAATGGCGGCATCTGGCTACCGTCTGCAAGCCTATAGCTGGGCACCGGGTCGCCGGATCAACACTGTGCCACCGCGGGGCCGATTTTGGGACGAGCGACCGCAAGTAGCGCAACTGGCTGCACGGATCGGCAATATCGACGTAACCACTGTAGAAGGCAATTCCGGTGGATTGCTGGCGACAATACGCCAGATGCTGAAAACCGTGGAAGAGCCAAGCAATGCATTGGCCGGCTGGCACTGGTATCATCGAGTGTGGAGCCGCGCTGCCGCCGATGGTATCGGCGTTCTGCTGACCGGCGATTTCGGTAATTATACTGTTTCGCTGGATCGCCGCAATCATGCGGTTCCCGGTTGGCGCGATCGCTACCACGCATTCCGGCACCGATTGCGAAACCGGCACCTGGGGCGCCATACTCATGCCCGGATGCTGGTCCGCCCCGACTTCGTCGAGCGCATGCTGGCCGATTGCCCGCCGCAGGATCCCGCGCTGACCGCACGTTGGCGCAAAGCCTCGCATCCATTGCGTTCGTTCTACAACATCCTGCAATCCGGTGGCGCATCGTTGCAATGCGAATTGGGCGAGGCGATGCAGCTCGAAATGCGCATGCCCGCGATCGATCGGCGTATGGTTGATTTTTGCTGTGGTGTTCCGTCCGAGCAACATGCTCGGCATGGACAGACGAAATTGCTGATGCGTCGCGCGTTTGTGGGGCGCTTGCCCGACACGCTGCTGTGGAACCGGCAACGTGGATTGTCTGGAGGCGACGTGGTGCAAGCGCTGGCCGCCGAGAAGGAGGAGGTTTTCGCGTTGCTGGACGCTGCTGCACGTTGTCCGCTCACACGTGAAGCGCTCGATCTGCCGTGGCTGCAGGCCCGGGCCGCACGGCTCGGATTGGATGGGTCGCAGTCACTCGATGTGATGGATGCCGGACTGCTGATGCGCGGGCTGACCTATATGATGTTCCTGCAAGGCTTCGACGACGTGGCTGCGAAATGACCCGGCTGGATCAAGCTCCGCCGCTGGTACTTGTGCTCGGCATGCACCGTAGCGGCACTAGTTGCCTGGCGGGAGGGCTGGAGCGCTGCGGGCTGTATCTGGGCGATGTGCGCCGCACCGGCCACTTCAATCGCAAGGGTTATTTCGAACCGGCCGAACTGGTGCGGCTGCACGACCAGATTCTAGCGCACAATCGCGGGAGCTGGCATCAACCGCCACCCGAAGTGTCCCTCCATCCCGTGTTGGCTGAGAAACTGGCGGTGCTGATCGATAATTTGACCAGCTCATCAGAAGCGCACGCCGCCTGCGGAATCAAGGACCCCAGGCTGTTGTTGTTGCTCAAGCCATGGATGGAACTGGCCGGGCCACGTATGCGGCTGGTCGGCACATTCCGGCATCCGCTGGCAGTGGCGGCCTCCCTGCACCGCCGCAACGGCTTGACAATGGCGCAGGGACTGGAGCTCTGGCGCGAATATAATTCGCGTCTGGTCGAGGCCCACCGGCGCACGCCATTCCGGTTGATTGCCTACGATCTTGCTGATCCGGGGGCCTATCGGGCTGCGCTGGCCAAGCTTGCCCGTGCGGTCGGCTTGCGCCCGTCGCGCTTTGGTTTGTGGCGGTTCGTATCTTCTAGATTGGATCACGAAGTGGCCGCGCGCAATGCGCAGGTTCCCCCAGCCTGCGCGGCGCTTTACGACTATCTGTTGCACCATGCGGGTCCGCAAGAGAGTTCAGCATGATTCCGGATCGTCTCCGCAAACGTCTCGAGCGGGCAATCGACAACGGCAAGTGGCGCTATCGCATGCTGCCCCGCTGGCGTCCGGAAGCTGCGCCCGACATACCCATCACCATCCTTGTGCGCAGCTGGAACCGGCCGTTGCACTTGTGGGCATCGCTCGACTCGCTGTGGCGCGAGTCATCGGCCTCCTGCCGCTTCATCCTGATCGACAATGCGTCGAGTGACCCGCTGACGCACAAGGTCATCGACGCGTTCGAGCGCCGGGGCATGTTTGTCGCCGTATATCGGATGTCGGAGAACCAGTCGGATAACCAGCAGGTCATCTACGATCGGCACCGGGCCGAATTCGGCCCGTACGTGGTGCTGGCCGATGCGGATGTCATCTTATGCCCGAGCTCGGGCGATTGGGTGCGGCGGATGCGCCGCATCATGGCGGCGCGGCCGAGCCTGGCCTTGCTTGGATCGGTGGTGGACCCTGTAGATTTCGTAACGCTGGAGCAGGCGCGCGCCCTGGAACCAGACTTGCCCGAACCGGTCTTGCGCGAACTGATCAAGGCAAACAGCGCGGAACGACGCCAGCCCAGGCGCATGCTGGCATCGGTGATCAATCCATATCCCCCGGCGGGACGGCTGCTGATGGCCCGCACCGCCGTGCTGGACCAGACCGGCGCAATCATCGGAGCCCGGCGGCTGTGCGAGGCGATCGAAACGACCGGCCATGATGTGGGAATTACGCCGCGGGTGGTGCACCGCCACCTCTCGCTGCTCAATCTGTTCGATTATCCCGCCTACGACTACGATCAGCTCTATCAATATCTCGGCCATGCCGCACCGGACAGGCAGGCAGGCTAGCCATGCTCCCCAATTTCCTGTGCATCGGCGCGCAGAAATGCGGTACGACGACGCTCTGGCACATGCTAGATGCTCATCCTGATATCTGCATGGCGCGCCCGCGCGAAACCCGCTTCTTCAGCGAGGATGTGCGCCATGCCGAAGGCGTGCCCGCCTATGAGCTCCGGCACTTTGCCCATTGGCGGGGTGAGCGCGCCGTAGGTGAGAAGTGCCCGGAATATCTCTACCTGCCGCATGTGCCGGAACGAGTCCTGCGGGCGCTGGGCGGCGAGCTGAAATTCCTGATCTGCCTGCGCAGTCCGGCACAGCGGGCCTATGCGCATTATCGGCACAATATCGCGCAATTGCGCGAAGCCCGGCCTTTTGCAGATGTGCTGGAGGATGAAGTGGCAACAATCCGCGCCGGCGGCTTCGTGGCACCACCGTTCGGCTATATCGGCAGGGGCGATTATGCGGCGCAACTGGAGCGTTATTTCGATCTGTTTGGCCGCGAGCGATGCTATGTCATCAACTTCGAGGAGATTGTGGCCCGTCAAACGGCCGTGGCAGCCGGCGTCTTCCGTTTTCTTGAAGTGGAGCCTCGCGCGCTGCCGCAGCATTTTCATGCCGGCCATGCCTCGTTCGGCGACATGCGCCTCTGGGTTGACAATCTGCAAGGCGCTCCGCGTGTGCATTTGTTGCAAGGTACGAGTGCGGTGACCAGCGGCGGCTTGCGGGGACTCTGGCGCGCATTGAGCGGGCATGGCGCGGTTCCCGGCGCGCCCGTGCAAGTGCGCGCGCCATCTCCGGAGCTGCAAGCGTTCGCGGGCAACTTTGCAGCGTTGCGTGAGCTCCCCAGACGGCTGTCGCAGGACGATGAGTTGCGCATTAACCAATGCTATTTTTCCGAAGCGATAGAGCGATCAGCGGCCCTGCTCGGCACTGGCTTCGCGCGTTGGCTAGAGGCGGGCGAAGCGTGGGTGGATCGTCCATGACCGGTCCGTGGACTTTCAACATCATCTACACGCCGGGCACGGTGGCCTATTTGGCGCCGTTGGTGCATTCGCTACTGCACCACTCGGATGCCTGCTTCCGCCTGGTCGATAATGGGTGCATGCCGCCCGAGCGCGACTTGTTGGCGGCGCTGGCTGAGGCTTCGCCGCGATTAGCATTCCACGAGCTCGGCGCTTCACGTTGCCTGCCCCATGGCGAAGTGCTCGACGCCCTACGGTTGCTGCCAGTCACCGGTCCGTTCGCATTTATGGATTCCGATATCGTGGCTTCAGGCCCGTTCATGGCGTCGCTGCATGCGGGGTTCGAGGGATCTTCAGCGGTGTTTTCCGGGCCGCCGGTGTGGCTGGGAGAACGTGATGGCGTTTTTCGGAAGGGCTATCGCCGGCTTGATGGCGAATATCTGTGGCGGCCTACGGGTGAATGCCTAGGCTGCACGTATGTTGCGGCCTACCGGCCGGACGCGCTGGCCGGGACGATTTCCCGCCATGGCGCGGGATTTGCCGAAGCAGCATGGCTGGACCTTCCTCAGGAAACCCGGCAGGTACTGGTTGGGCGCAGGCTAGAGGCCGGACATTTCGACACTGGCAAACTGGTCAACGCGCTGCTGCCGGGCACGCTGACGATGGCCCGTACGCCGACGCTGCACCATATCGGCGGCTTCAGCTTCGTGGCAGGGACACAGCCGAATAGTGGCAGCAAAATGCCGGGCCTGCTCCGAGCGTTGCTGGGCGCATGGCGCTATCGCCACGGCCGCAGTCAGCGCGAGGCCGTGGAGACGGCCCGCCGCCGGATCGATCGCCGCGATCGGGTGCGGCGTTATTTCGTTGAATTCCTGCGCGCGCAGGCCTGCGGAGCGCCCGAGCCGACACCGCCTCCGAACTTGCCCGCCGACATCGCCACGCGCCTTCACGAGGCTGCCGATGCGCTTCGTGCCAACCATATTCTGGCGCAGGAACTGCGCCCATGACGCCACTCAGCCGCCATATCGCTTATGGCCTGCAGATCGCCTCGGAGATTTCATGGCCATTGCTGGCGCCGGGCGCGGAAGGCCCGGCCGATGTCATTGTGAAGGTGGGGCGGGGGCCACGACCCAATCGTGCAAACTTCTGCGCACCCGTCTATCGCAGCCCCGGCCATAACGCCGCTGGCATGCCGTATCTAGACGTAGCCATGGCTGACGCGGAGGGAGGTTCACCATGGCTCATCAGACACCATGGAGAAGCCGGATCGATAGATTTCCTGCTCGATGCCGGCAACTCGATTACAGTATGGCGCGATACTCAGGTGGCGCCCTGTGATCTTGCCGCCTATTTCACCGGTCCGGTTTTGGGCCATCTGCTGCGCATGCGGGGGCAGGTTGCGCTGCACGGCGGATTTGTCTCGCATCGCGGCCAGGGGGTGGGCGTATTGGCAGGCAAGGGCGGTGGCAAATCCACGCTGGTGGCAGCTCTCGCCAAGACCGGCGTGGCGGTGCTGGCTGACGACGTCGGCGCGTTGGCCCGCGATGGGCATGGCGGATGGCAGGTGGCATCGGGCTATCCATGCCTGCGCGTCTGGGACGATACGCAGGCTGCAGTTGGCTTTCAGCCCGACGAGCTCGCTGGCCCAGTCGTCACTTTCGAAGCCAAGCACTATGTTGCGTTGGACGAAGCACCACTGCGTTTCGAGGCGAACTCCCGACCGTTGCGGGCGTTGGTCGTGCTTGGCGAGCGCCAGCACCGCGAGGATGCAGTGATCAAGCGACTGGCGCCGGGGCCGGCGATTGCCGCGTTACTGGCCAATGTCTATGCGCCGCGGGCGGGCGGCATCGCCATGCGCGGGCGGGATCTGGCCTGTGCGGGGGAATTGAGCCAGTCGATCACGATCTGCAAGGTCTCGCTGCCTGAGGGGATTGGCTGGTTGCGACAGCATGCCGCTCGGCTGCTCGACAGGGTGCTGGGTCATGGCTGAGACCAACGGCTGCGCCCACCCCGAACGCGCCGGGGAAGTCGTGCTGGCACTGATGTCGCCAGTAGCGCCGCTGATGCAGGCAGATATCGATGTGCTGGAAGAGGCCGACTGGGGTGAGATCGCGCGCCTGGTCAATGCGCATCGCCTGCAACCGCTGCTCCACTGGTCGCTGGAAAGCTACCGGCCAGCACTGGTTCTGCCGGAAGCCGTGGTCCGCGACTGGATGATGGTGCGGCGGCAGCAGGCCATGCGGGCGCTGGCGATCAAAAGCCTGCTGGGGCGCATCGCCAGCCTGTTCGACACAGCGGAACTGCCTTGGCGAGCACTCAAAGGTGCATATCTCGCCTTTCACACTTACGATGCGCCGGAACTGCGACCGATGCGCGATCTCGACCTCCTCGTGCCCGAATCGCGGGTCGGTGAGGCATTTGCAATGCTCCTGGCCAATGGAGGCAGTCGTTTGGCCAACATCGCTGGTGAGCCCGAGGCATTTCTGGCGACCAATCGCAAGCACATGCCGCCGATCCTGTTCGCCAAGGCCGACATTTGTGTTGAACTGCACACCCATCTGCTTGCGCCCGCGCAGGCAACGCCAGGGCTGGCGAGCGAGGCGGTACTGGCCTGCGCGCCCCTTCGCGAGGCCAGCGATCCGATCCCTTATATCGATCGCGAGCGGCTCGTGCTGCATCTAATCATCCACGCAGTCTATGAGCACAAGTTCGACAATGGGCCACTGGCCTTCACCGATATCGCCAGCGTCGTCGGTAGCCAGCCATTCGATTGGGCGCGATTCTGGCGGATGTGTCGCGAAGGAGAGCATGAGCGCGGCGCCGTGCTCGCGCTCCGGATTGCCGAATATATCTGCGGGCAGCCCCTAATCGATCGGACTCTGGACGACGCCCCAGATCGCGTCGCCCTTCCCGACGTTCCAGATTCATGGATCGTCCGGCTACTGCCCGCGCTGACCCGGACCCAGGAAGATCGCGTGGAATATGCGTTGTCCAACCAGATCAGCGGCGGGAACGGGAGTGCATCGGCCGCGCGCATGCTCAATGGCCGCCTGTTCCGCAGCCGCCAGGAACTGATCTCGGAATTCGGCGAGGACGGATCGCGCTATGTCGTGCTGTGCGCTCGACTGTGGAGCCGGCTGTTGCTCAGCAGATTGCCCAGCATCTGGCGCTTCATTCGCCGCAGCAACCACGCCCCCCGGACGGTACGGATGCGCGAAATCGATGCCTGGCTGGCCGGCGGTGCGAGCGAGCCGTCGTGACCGCCCGGCCGCCATTTCGGGCTCGGCTCGATGCGTCCGAAGTCGCCGCGGTCCGCCGCTGGCCACCGGCTTCGGGAACGGGGCAGGTCCCTTTGATCTCGGTGATCATCCCCTGCTTCCGCGTCACGCGGACCATCGCCGGCGCGCTCGACAGCATCGAGACACAGCGCCTGCCGAGTGACGTCGCCATCGAAGTCATTCTCGTTGTCGATGGATTGAAGGCAGATGCCGATGCCATTGCCGGCCTGTTCGATGCTCGCGCTACGCCGTATCGGTTTGCTGCAACGCTGGCGATACTGCGGCGAAACCTGGGGGCGGGCATGGCCCGATCGCATGGTTGGGCGCTGTGTTCGGGCGAACTGGTGGCGATGCTTGACGACGATGATGTATGGTATCCTGACAAGCTGGCTCTGCAATTGGCCCTGCACCGAAGCTATCCCGAGCAGATCGCGAGCGGGCACCAGTATGGCAGCCGGCCTCCTGGCTTGGCGGGGATCTTGCCCCGCATCATGCATGCGGGCAGGCCGCAGCCGGTGTCGTTGCGACAGTTGTTGTGGCGCCCGCGCTTCATCCCCACCACGGTGATGATCCGGCGGGCGGCATGGCCGCGGGGGCCGGAGCGTTTCCGGAACGGTGAAGACATGCTGATGAATTTCATGATCGCGGCGCACCAGCCGATGCTGGGGCTGGCGATCGATCTGGCTGGTCGATCGCCGCATGCGCCACCCGCCCACGCCGACCGGGACAGCCTGTCGCGCCGCCGATTGCGATCCCGACTGAGCCAGATGCGCAATTACGTCCTGCTCGTCTGGCGCGGCCAGCTCAATCCGTTGGTGCTCCCACCCCTGCTGGTCTGGAGCATAGCTCTCGGGCTGCGGCGCTATCTGCTGGATGGGGCCGAGTTTATCGGACGAATCCTTGCCCGAAACTGGGCACGGCCGGATGCTTGACTCGCTTGGGGGTGGGACCTAACCGAGGTCTGATCATGACCTTGCCTCTCCAGTGCCGTCCAAACCCCATGGTCCTTGCCACGATCGTCAAGAATGAGACGATACTGCTAGACACCGCGCGCGAGCATTATTTCAGCCTGAATGCAGTGGGGGGGCGGTTCTGGTCGCTGATTGCCATGGATGGATCCTCCGAGCGGGCGGTGGCCTGCATCGCGCAGGAATTCTGCGCGGATGAAGCGGTGGTGCGCGCCGATCTGGTGCGCTTGTGGGACCAACTGTGCGCCAACGGCCTGGCCAGCGCGGCTTGCGAAGACGGTCGCGAAGACGCGCGATGATCGCGAAGCCGTCTGCCTTTCCCGACAGTGTTCGCGGCCTGGCGCTGCGGCTGCTGGGCATCGGCACGGCACCACGGAATTTCGTGGTATTCATTGGCAATCCGCGATCCGGCACGACCTTGGTGCGCAGCCTGCTCAATGCCCACCCGAATGTGGTGATCGCCAACGAGTTCAATATTCTTGCCGCATTCCAGCAAGGGGAGCGTGACTGGCGCCGGGTACTGGGCGGAATACGCCGCCATGCCGCTTGGTTCGATGCCAAGCCGGTCTGGCAGGGGTATGACTATCGCATAAATGCAAGGCGCAAAACGCCTGCCAGCGCGATCCGGGTGATCGGTGACAAGAAGGCGGGGCGCACCACTTTGCTGTTCGCCCGGCATCCCGAGCTGCTCGAGGCGTTTCTGGCATGGTGCCCGGTCCCGGTGAAATTTATCCACTGCGTACGCCATCCGCTCGACGTGATCGCCACCAAGACCGCGCGCAACGCGATGACGCTCGATGAGAACATCGACCTCTATTTCCAGCGCGAGGCGGAGACCGCGCAGATTTGCGAGCGAGTAGGGCCGGACGCTTGTCACAGCGTGTATCTGGAGGAACTGATTGCGCAGCCCCGGCGAACGCTGGCCGAGCTCGCGCGGTTTCTGGGAATCGTGGCCGATGGGCGCTATGCGGAAAGCTGCGCCGGGCTGATTTTTGCAGATGCGCGGCAGACCCGCGAGGGCCTATCCTGGTCGCCTGACCAGCTTGACCGGATCGCTCGGGATAGCGCGGCCATCCAGGCGCTGGCGGGTTATGCGATGCCCGTGCCGGCTGGCATCGAAGCATCGAGCCAGGTCGACGCCAGCGAGCCCGGACGCGGGCGGGAGGTCTTGTGATGACGATGCCCATCCCGCTGTTCAAGCGGCTGCTTGTGGAATTGCAGTCAAACTGCAATCGCAACTGCTTTTTCTGCAATCGTGAATTCGACACCTCGGGCAAACGGTATGACGCCGATCGCCGCAAGGTCATCCGGCGCATGCCGACCGAACAGGCGATCTCGATCCTCAACCAGGCGCAAGCCATGGGCTTCTCCGGAAATGTAGCCTTTCACCACTATAGCGAGCCGTTTCTGGACGATCGCATCATCGACATGGCTCATGCCGCGCGGGAACGGGGCATGGTGCCCTATGAGCACACCAACGGTGACGTGCTGCGGCAGGACAAGGCACTGAGCCGGGCCGCAGCCGAAGTGTTCGATCACATCGTAGTTGGCCTCTATGACTACAAGTCGGAGGACGAACTGCGCGAGGAGATGGCATTCTGGGAAGATCGCCTGGCCGGGACGCGGTTGCGGTTCAGCCTCGGCGGGGATGTGTTTCCCCGGGTGATGACCCCGCATGACACGCGCATGTTCCGGGAAAAGCAGACGTACCCGGGCGCGCCCTGCCTTCGACCGCTGATGCGTTTGATCGTGCATTACGATGGCATGGTGCCGCTCTGTTGCGAAGACATGGAAACCCGCTTCGACCTCGGCAACGCCTTTTCCACGGGCATCGCCGATCTGTGGTTTTCCGATCGCCATGTCGAGATCGTCAAGGCGCTGAAAAAGGGGGAGCGCCACCGTTTTGCCTTGTGCGCGCAATGCCCGATCCCGCCTGTCTCATCGCCGACACTGCTGTCCCGTCTGCGCGGTCGGGTCAAGGCGGCACTGCCTGCGTTTGTGGTGCGGCACTGACATGCGGGGCAACTTGCCCGCCTTGCTGCGCGCGCCGGGGCGGACGGTGCTGCGCACAGGCCAGCTGGCGCTGATCCTTGGCGTGCATGCTGCCATACATCGGTTCGGACTTGCGGCGGTGCGCGGTCTGCTGGAAAAGTTCCATCCCTTGGCACCCGCGCTCACGACCGAGCGCGAGGCTGAGATCGTGCGAGGACTTGCCTTACATTGGCGCTGGGTGAGGCAGCGCGCACCTTCTCGGTTTCGTGGCAACTGCCTGTCCCAATCGGTCACCTTGTGGTGGCTGTTGCGCTTGCGGGGAATCGATACGAAACTGTGCATCGGCATTGATCGGCGGTCGGAGCAATTCAGTGCCCATGCCTGGGTCGAACATCGCGGCCTGGCCCTCAATGCGGGCGCTGCGGTGCGCGATAACTTCGCGACTTTCGGCCATGATTTCGCCAAAGGGTAGGCCCTTGCCGCGGCCTAGGGCAACATGAGCCTGCTGGGGGTCAGTGCCGGCCCAGACGGGGCGGTGCTGGAAATCGAGGCCGCGTTGGTTGCCGCGCAGGGTCTGCATGCATCCTATCGCCTCGCCGAACCATTCCCGCATGTGGTCATTGATGATTTCCTCGATGCTACCCTGGCTTATGCCCTGCACGCAGCATTTCCGCAGCGGGAACGAGCCAGCGTAGTGCGCGAGGGGGCTATGCAGAACGGCAAGTTCGGATACCGGCCCAAGACCCTGGCGGGACAAGAATCGTTGCGCTTGCTCGAATTGTGCAATTCCGTTCCGATGGCCCGCTTTCTCCAAGCATTAACTGGCCATCGCGATCTTCGACCCGATGCCGAAGCGATTGGCGGCGGGTTTCACGAGACAGTGCAAGGCGGGCACCTGTCCATTCATGCCGATTTTAGCAAACACCCCAAGCGTCGGCTGGCGCGTCGGATCAACCTCCTTGTCTATCTCCAGCCCGATTGGGACGAAACTTGGGGAGGAGAACTTGAATTGTGGCATCCGGATATGCGCGGCCTTGCCGCGCGCATCATGCCGCGCTTCAACCGGGCCGTGATCTTCGACACTACCGCCACTTCATTTCACGGCCATCCGCAACCGTTGACCTGCCCCACCAACCAGTCCCGCAAGTCGCTGGCACTCTATTTCTACAATCATCCAAAGTTTTGCGAGCGCTTGACCACCCACACACTGTGGCGGCCTTGAGGTGGCAGGCCGGAATTTCTGATGACGGGCTAACTAACGATGTGCTGACCGGTGCGGACATGGCGACCATGACCGACGTAGCGCTGCGGCAGAGGCTGGACAGCGTGAGCGTTTGCGCTCGGATCATGCCTGACCAGAAGCTGCGGCTGGTAGAGGCGTCCAAGGCACAAGGCGGCATCGTGGCGATGACCGGCGACGGGGTGAATGACGCGCCATCGCTGAAGGCGGCGCATATCGGCATTGCAATGGGCGGACGCGGCACTGACGTCGCGCGCGAGGCGGCTTCGGTTGTGCTGCTCGACGATGATTTCGGGTCGATCGTGACCGGGGTTCGCATGGGGCGGCGCATCTACGACAATTTGCGCAAGGCGATGGCGTTCATCGTTGCGGTCCATATCCCGGTGGCGGGGATTGCACTGTTGCCGCTTGTCACCGGCCTTCCGTTGTTGCTCGGGCCAATTCATATCGCGTTTATCGAAATGATCATCGACCCGGTCTGTTCGCTCGCATTCGAGGCGGAGACCGAGGAGCGAGATGTGATGACACGACCGCCGCGTGCCCGCACGACGCCGCTGGTTTCGCGCAGCCTTATCGCCTGGTCGGCGCTGCAGGGGATCTGCGTGCTGTT
The DNA here is from genome assembly GCF_002855555.1 of Novosphingobium sp. TH158. Classification (NCBI taxonomy): domain Bacteria; kingdom Pseudomonadati; phylum Pseudomonadota; class Alphaproteobacteria; order Sphingomonadales; family Sphingomonadaceae; genus Novosphingobium; species Novosphingobium sp. TH158. The sequence goes on from NZ_PKRT01000001.1 coordinate 1,451,618, forward strand.
GATGAGCGCGTTTTGGACCGCCGCGCTTGTGCGCAGCGGAGCGGGTCAGGAGGTGGTGCGCGCAGGCACGTTCATGGCGCTGGTGCTGGGCATCATAGGCCTGATTTTGGTGAACCGGCGTTTCAGTCCTTCGGTCAGCGCGGCGCTGGCCCGGCCCAATCCGGCGCTGGCATGGGTTCTGGCCGTGGTCGCGGTCATTGTAGCGGCGACGCAACTGGTGCCGCAAATTGCAGTGCTTTTCCGCTTTGCGCCGGTGGGCTGGCCGGTGATCCTGCTGATCGTGGGCAGCGCCCTGGCCTTGCTGTTCGGGCTGGAGCGGTTGAAGCGGCTGTGGCGTGGGGGACTGGTGGCCTGAAACGGTCAGAACGGAGTTTGTCCTGGCGCAACGGCGGCCCATTGAACCAGCCCAGCACAAAACCATCGCTGCACTGCAATATAAACGACCCCAACCTGCAACATCGGCCTCCTAATTGCGCGGCACTTCGAGTCCGCAGGGGAATTCATTGTGCGCAAGGGTCAGTTCAATCCGTTTGTTTCGTCCGCAGCTATTGCCTGCGCCCTTCTCTATCCCAGCCTTGCCCTGGCCAACGATGCAGAGGTTGCCGAGGCCTCGGTAGATGCCGAAATCGTCGTTGCCGGCTCCATCAGTGAATCGCAGGCGGCATCGGTCGAGGAAAAGCGCAAGGCGCTCAATCTTGTCGATGTGGCTGCCGCCGATGCCGTCGGGAGGTTTCCCGACCAGAACTCTGCAGCCGCCCTCTCGCGCCTGCCGGCAGTCGCGGTGCAACGCGATCAGGGGCAGGAGCGCTATATCCAGGTTCGCGGTGCGCCCAACCGTTGGACCTCCGTGATGATCGACGGCGTTCCGATGATAGGCGTGGACGAGGGCGGCGATTCCCGCGCTTTCCGGTTCGATGCGGTGCCAGCCGTGCTCCTGTCGTCCATGGTGATCAATAAATCCCTCACCCCGGCGCTTCAGGCCGATGCCATCGTCGCGACAATCGATCTGCAGACCTATTCGCCGCTGGCCCGCAAGGGCCTGCACATTGATGGCGACATCGGCTACGGCTTCATGGACCATGGCAACGGCGAGCAGCGTCAGGGATCGTTGCGGCTGAGCTGGGCCAACGATGTGGTCGGGATTGTTCTTGGCGGTTCGCACTATCGCAGGAAGCAGCTTACCGACAACCGTGAAGTAGGCCTGTATGACGAGCCGACAAGTCCGTCCGACACCACCTTCGGCCCGACCGAGATCGATATCCGTCAATACCAGATCGAGCGATGGAACAACGGTCTGTTCGCCGGAATCGAGTATGAGCCGGCTGCCGGTCAGCGCATCTATGCCAAAGCTATCTTCACGGAATTCAGCGACGACGAACAGCGCAATCAGTATGAATTGCGGCTTGACCGGGCCGCTTCCGGCTTTCGCAACCTTTCCGCCGGTGACCTCGTATCGGTGCCGGTGCGCGGCTCGTTCAATTACGGCGAGTACCGGAACCGGAACTATATCGGCACGATCGGGGGCGATCTGGAAACCGACAGTGGCCTGAAGGTTTCTGCCAAGCTGAACTACGCCCGCACCGATAACCAGACCTACCTGCCGCTGGTGCAGGCCAGCACTGGTTCCGGCTTGGGCTCACCCTCGCTTACCTATGACCGCAGCGACCCGCGCTTCCCCGTTGTCACGTTGTACAACACCATTGCGGGGCCGACTGCAGGCACCTTCGCCCGGGGCACCGCAGCGACGGGCTTCAACCAGCGCAGCCTTTCCGCGGCCGGTGCCATCATGATCGCCGCCCAGCAGCAGACCGTTTCCGACAGCTACACTGTGAAACTGGATATCGAGAAGCAGTTGGGTAACCTGACGCTATCCGCAGGCGGCTTGTTTGCTGACCGCACGATCGCAGGCAATAACTTCTCGTTCTCAAACGTCGCTGCGCTGGGTGCGCTGGGCAGCGTGGTCAACCAGCCTTTCGACGTAAATGCCTATGTTACCGACAAGCCGTGGAACACCCAGTTCCCGCTCGGCTTTGCGCTGAACTACATCGATAACCGGGGCATGCGCCGCGACATTGACAGCTTGGTGGCAAAGCTTGTGGCCGCCGGTCGCTTTGATCCCGAAGGCAATATTCCCCTGACGGACCGCTACAGCCAGACCGAAAAGACCTATGCCGGTTATGTCATGGCATCGGCAGACCTTGGCAAGGCCTCGATCACCGGCGGCGTCAGGGTCGAACACTATGTCCTTGGCAATCGCGGCACCGCACGGATTGGCGCGGTAAACACCCCGCTGGCAGACCAGCGCAGCTACACCGACCTGTTCCCCAGCCTTAATGCTCGGATCGAACTGGCCGATGATCTGGTCTTCCGGATCGGTGGGCAGCGCGGCGTATCGCGTCCGGCCTATGGCGCCATCAGGATCGGCAGCTCGATCAACGACACGGCATCGCCGGGCACGGTCGGCGGGGGCAACCCGGCTCTGGCACCGGAGTATACCTGGGGCTTGGACTCCAGCCTTGAATGGTATCTTCCGGGCAACGGCATTCTTGCCGTTTCCGGGTTCCACCGCTGGGTGAACAATGTCTTTTACCAGAACACCCAGGCTGTCGGATCCAATGTGTTCAACAGCGGAGGGGTGGATCGCTCGAGCTATCTGCTGACATCCACTTTCAATGGCACCAACGGTCGCCTTTACGGCGTGGAGATGAACTTCCAGCAGCGGTTCACCTTCCTGCCTTCGCCGCTTGACGGGTTCGGGTTCCAGGGCAACCTGACGCTGCTTGGCGGCAAGTTCGATACGCAGCTGGTAAACGGCAGCCAGCGCAAGGGCATTCCCTTTCCCGGCCTTTCGGACACGATCGCGAACGCATCGCTCTATTTTGAGAAGTACGGCCTCTCGGCACGCGTCAGCTATCAGTGGCGAGGCGACTGGTTCGATTCCCTCGGCGGCTTCGGCAGCGGGGAATCGCGCAGGGGCTATGACAACCTCGACGTTTCGCTCCGTTACAAGGTCACGGACAATTTCACAGTCTTTGCCGATGCTTCGAACCTGACCAATGCGATGTACGTCGCGTACGAGGACTCGATGGATAAGCCCACCGAAGTCGAGCAAATCGGGGCTCGGTACATGTTCGGCGTCCGGTTCAACTTCTGAAGAACCGGAATGAGCTTTCACCATAGCCCCTAGTCGCTTGTGCCGAAGAGGCCCCAGAAATCGATTTTCCCTGAAAGGATGCTTCCAGTGAACACCAACGCCAGAGCACGCAGCCTTGTTGCAATCTGCGCCTTTGCCATTGCCATCGCCTCTGCGCCGGCTGCCTACGCGCATGGTCGCCATGTGCCGTCGCCTGCGGAGGGAAGCTCGGCACCTGCGACCGTCTCCAGCGATTTGCCGGTTCCGAAAGATGCGCGGTGGCTCGCCGGCGATCACCATGTGCACAGCCGCTTCAGCGTCGGCTACGATGCCAAGACGACACCGCCGACGCCCATCATGGGAGCGGACGCAGCCTATCCCATTCCGATGAACGCAGTGATGGCGCGCCGCCATGGCCTGTCGTGGATGGTTTCTACCGATCACGGCGGACCGCTTCACAGCAAGGTCAATCATGACCACGCCTACCCCGAACTGCTGAGCTCGCGCGCTGCCGTGCCGGACCTCGTGCAATTCTTCGGAATGGAATTCGATAGTCCCGCCGCCGACCATTCCAGCATCGTTGTTCCTGCTGGTCCGGACGAGGCTGCTCGACTGCGTTCGATCGAGGAGGCCTTCAACGCCCGTGAAGCGTTTCCGTCCGACCCTGCGCGCGACACCGAACCGCGCATGGTCGAAGCACTGAAAGCGATGGATGCGCAAAGACCCAAGCCTGTCCTGTTCGCACACCATCCATCGCGATCGGCGACCGCGCTGGGGCAGTACGGTGCAACAACACCGGCAGAGCTGCGCAACTGGAACGATGCTGCTCCCGAGGTCGCCATCGGCATGGAGGGGGCGCCAGGTCATCAGGCAGCCGCGCAGATGCGCCAGCGCTTCGGCGCATCGGCCCATGCCGCCTTCTTCAAAGGTCGCCCGCGCGGTGCCTATGGCAAGTTCCCAACCATGGGCGGCTATGACCAGATGACTGCCCGCGTTGGCGGTTTCTGGGACTCGATGCTGGGCGAAGGGCGCCGGTGGTGGATTACGGCCAATTCGGATTCGCACATTCACTGGACCGACGGCGGCGCGGATTTCTGGCCCGGTGAATATTCCAAGACCTATGTCCTTGCCGAAGCTACGCACGATTCAATTCTTGCCAGCATGCGGTCCGGACGCATCTTCGTAACGACCGGCGACCTTGTCTCTCGCGTCGATTTTTCCGCGCATGCGGGCTCGTCGAGCGCGATTACGGGTGGCTCGCTCGCCTTCGAGAAGGGTAAGGATATTGTCCTGAAGATCAGGCTTCGCGATCCTTCCGGTACCAACGCGAACGGCGACAATCCTGTGCTCTCGCGGGTGGACGTGATCCTTGGCCGGGTCAAACAGCCGCTGGCGGATCGCAGCGTGGACAGCAATCCGACGACTTCGGTTGTTGCCCGCTTCACTGCAGCGAACTGGACCCGTGACGGCGAGGACATCGTCATCGAACACAAAATCCCCGGCCTGTCCGGTGATGCCTACGTCAGGGTTCGCGGCACGAACACGAACGAGCTTGAGCCGCAACCGGACACCGAAGGTGAAAGCCCGTGGGCAGACCTGTGGTTCTATACCAACCCGATCTTCCTGAAGGTCGCCAAGAAGGGCTGATCGCCTCGTGCGAAGGGGCGGACTGCACCTGCATGTCCGCCTCACCCCTGCTTTAGTCAAGCGCCTTACGTGTCTGCAGCACCGCTTCGAGGCCAAGGTGATTGGCCAGAGCCGAAAGGTCGCGTTGCACGGCTTCAACCGCAAGGGCCGCGGCGTCCGGAGCCAGCTCCAGAACGAGCGAATGGGCCGTCCGTGTCAGGTCGCTCGCCCGGATCAGCGGAAGGGCGCAGCCCGTCAGGCGTCGGCACAAGCGGATGGCGAGGCCAAGTGTTACAGCCTCCTGTAACAGGCCGGCCGGCACCAGCCGTGTCACGACTTCCGGCAGGCTGCGATCACAATGCGCCAGGAGGCACGCCGCGAGGGCTGCCCGCTGCGCTGTGTCCAGGCTGATCCAGCGCTTGTGCAAGGCCCATTCGAGGATCGTATCCGCCCTGAGGTTCGGTTCGATCCGCATGGAAGCCAGCGCAAGGGAAATCGCCGCGGAAGCGATAGGGGGCGGCATCTGCCGCTCCGCATCGAATAAGGGATCGATCCATCGCGTGAATGCATCGGAAAGATCGCGGGAAATGCCGAGCTGGAGCGTGAAGGCCTCTACTCCGTCGAGCAGGGGATCGCGTTCCCTCATCTTCGGCGAAAGAGTGGCATGGACCAGCCCCTCGCGAAGCCCCCATGCGGAAAATATCAACCGGTGGGGCTGCAATGCCTGGATAAGCGCAGCCAGCAGAGCGGCGGCCTGCGGCACCATCGCCAGCCGGGAAGCGGAGACGCCGGGAACCGAAAGCTGCGACTTCGACCGCACCAGCCTTCGGCACGCGGACAGGGCCTCTTCAGGATCCATCCCGAACCCGTGCGGATCGTCCAGCGGCAAGCCCCCCCGATGCATGACATGGCGCGCAAAGGCGCGGAATGTTCCGCCAACAAGGTAGAGTGTCTCGCCGCTTCGACCACTCCAGCCCTGCCCCGAAAGCTGCTTCGTCAATCGCTTGCGGAACCCTTGCTGCCCCTGCGCAAGCAGGGCCGGCAATCGCAGCGTACCGAACGGCATGGTGATGCCCTGCTTGCAGCCCTTTCCGCCAAGGCGGACGAGTTCGAGGCTTCCGCCGCCAAGGTCTGCGACAATACCGCACGCGCGCGGGAATGCTGCTGCAACGCCGCTGGCGCTGGCAAAGGCTTCCTCCTCCCCGCTCAACTGGCAGGGCTGCAAACCGAGCGCGGCTACTGCCGCCAAAAAATCGGCGCCGTTGGCGGCGTCGCGGGTCGCGGCCGTGGCGACCGTCGTAATCCGCGTTACGCCGCGCGCGCGAAGGATGACAGCATAGCGCGCCAGCGCCGCGAGCGCGGCGTCCTTGCTCCGGCCGGAAATCCGGCCGTCTTCGGCCACACCCCGACCGAGGCGTGCAGTGACCTTTTCGTTAAACAGGACGACAGGCGAGCGGGGCGGGCCTCCGAAGATCACCAGCCTGACGGTATTAGACCCGATATCGATTACGGCCTGTTCTTCACCCATGCGAGGTCTGCTCCGGGTATGTAGGCTCGGCCGTGGCGCAGCATTCATGCAGGATCGCGCTTGAGTGCCAACTTGGGGACTTGCCGCCCATTTTCCAAGGCCGCTCCTCTGCCCGAAAGCGACGGGTTTGTCATGAAATAGCGGTGCAGGTTGAAGGGCTTTTCCACCTTCCCAACCCGGCGATAGCGGCCATCCGGTTCAAGCACCCAACTTTGCTCCGTATCCAGCAGGTTCGCCATCATCACCTGGTCGAGCACCTGATCGTGCACCGTGCGGTTGCGGATCGGCACGAGAAGTTCGACCCGGCGATCGAAGTTGCGGGTCATGCCGTCGGCCGAGGAAATGAAGATCTTTGCACGCGGGCTCGGAAGCCGATTGCCGCAGGCGAAGGCCCAAATGCGGCTGTGTTCAAGGAAACGCCCGATGATCGATTTGACGTCGATGTTTTCGGACAGCCCGGGGACACCCGGGCGCAGACAACAGATGCCGCGGATGACCAGATCTATTTCCACCCCGGCTGCACTCGCGGCGTAAAGTCGGTCAATCAGGCGCGAGTCCGTCAGCGAATTGAGCTTTGCCCAGATCGCAGCCGGCTTGCCCTTCCGGGCGTTCTCGATCTCCTTGTCGATACAATCATAGAGCTTTTCGCGCAGACCGATCGGCGAGATCGAGAGCAGTTCAGTACGCGGCGGTTCGACATAGCCGGTGATGAAGTTGAACAAGCGTCCGGCATCGCGGGCAATGACCGGCACCTCAAGCATGCCAAGCAGCTTTGCCGCCGCAACCCGACCGTGGCCGGCAACGATATGTCCGGCATCGTCGACCAGAACCGGGTTGGTGAACCCGAAACGTTCGATACTGCTGGCAATCTGTTTCTGCTGCTTGCGCGAATGGGTTCGCGCGTTCCTCTTTGCGGGCTTTAGCTGATCGAGCCGGCGCATCTCGATCCGGCCATGGATCTGGGGTTGGGAGGCGGTCATCGGGATCTCCTGCTTCAGCGACCCCTTAAGATTAGAAAATCGATTACTTTGGCGTCAAGCGACTGAAAAAAGATGAAAACGACCTTCTCAGAACCTTCTCAGAACCCTCTTAGAGGCGCGTGACTTAACGATACTTTAGCTGTATTTTACGCTATACAATCTCGATCGAAAATACATATGGCCGAGGCGCGCATATCCGGCAGTTCAAAATCGCGCCTAAAAGTGAAAAATATTTTCAACATACCATCTATATCAACGGAAACATAAATCGGGCCAAATATAGGCGAAGTGACTGCAAGTAATGATGCGCAGAAAATCCGTCATCGATGCCCGGTGCCGACACCGGAACATAATGTGATTCGCGGGCGGTCAGGAGCGGCCCCAGCCGTGCTCCAATAGTTGCTCACCAATCCCACCCTTGTCCCGGGTGGGGCAACGATCGTCCCGCCTTGCACGCCCTCTGTCCCAAGAGATTGGACATGCATCCCGGGTAGCGCGATTACCGTCCCGCTTCTGCGCTGCTGAATCCCGCACAGCAGCCTGCCAATCCCACATTTGCTGACCGGAATCCCGGCTTTATTGCCTGAATCCCGGGTAAAGGAGCTGGTTTGGCGCTGTCTGATGCACTGGCCTCCCTGCTCCGGTGGTTTCAATTCCCTGTTCGCGCAGCATGAACTCCCTGTTCCTGATGCAACGGAATCTCCTAAGAACGACAGAAATCTGCGGCTTAAGGCGGGAATTCGGCCGCAACGTGTGCGGAAGAAATGCGAGAATTCCCTGTAAATAGCGCGGAACAGGGAAAATCAGGCGTGAGACCCGTTCGCTCGGGACTGCGTCGCGCACCAGTCATTCAGCAGAACCTGCAGCCGAAATGGTTTCCCCTTTGGGGGCCGATATCTGGGCGACGTTTCCGTCGGTTACGAGCCGGCTTTAAGCGCCTGCGGTCAAAGTGGTCTCAAGCGGTCAATTTCAAGATCAGATCCAGACTGGGTATCTCGGCTGGAAATTCGGCTGACCGCAGTTGCTGACAAAGCTTCTGTTCGCGTGCTCGAGAGCACTTCACGAAACCGGTCGTTTGGCACTCAGGCCTCTCAGCGAATCTAGCTACCTCCTAAGCATCCGGACGAACGGATGCGTTTTGATCTGCATCAAATTTATTGCGAATGACTTGCAATAGCGAAATAGGGTTGCTAGCCGCCCCACACATTTTCGCTAATCCGAGGACACTCTCTTGAGTCATTCGTTCAAGTTCGAACTGCTCGTTTCCGCCGCCGCCTTGATGCAGACACCTGCGATGGCGAAAGCCGCCGAAGAACAGGCGCTGCCCGCTTGGGAAGCGGATGCAGATGAAGCGATCGTCGTCACTGCCGCACGCACCATCTTGCCGGCCAATGCATTGCCGCTGACCGTGGACGTGATCGGCAAGGATGATCTTGACCAGCAGGTTTCGATCTCGGGTTCGGTGACCGATGCGGTTGCCACGCTCACCCCGTCGTTCTCGCCGACCCGCCAGAAGCTTTCGGGTGCGGGTGAGACCCTGCGCGGGCGCTCGCCGCTCTATGCGATCAACGGCATTCCGCAATCGACCCCTCTGCGCGACGGCAGCCGCGACGGCTTCACCATCGACGCCTTCTTCGTCGAGCGGGTCGAACTGATCTTCGGTTCGAATGCGCTCCAGGGCATCGGCGGCACGGGCGGCATCGTCAACCAGGTCACCGTCGGTGCCCCGCGCGAGGACGGCATCAGCGGTCGCGTTCTGCTCCAGGGCACCGCCGGCACTGGCTTCGCAGGCGATGGCATCAGCGGCAAAACCGCCGGGCTCGTCCAGTATAAGAGCGGGCGCTTCGATGCGACGGTCGGCGCTGCCTATGAAAAGCGCGGGGTCTTCTACGACGGCGAAGGCCGCCGCATCGGCATCAACCTGACCCAGGGCGAAACGCAGGATTCGGCCTCACTCTCGCTGTTCGGTCGCTTCGGCTATGCGCTGAGCGACACGGCGCGGCTCGACCTCATCGCCAGCCGCTTCGAATTGAAGGGGGACGGCGATTTCGTCGCGGTCAACGGCAACCGCACAACCGGCCTGCCGACCAGCGCAGCCCTTGGAACGCCTCCCGGTGTCCCCGCCGCCAACTTGACCGAGAGCCTCGCGCTGTCGCTCACCGACAGCGCGCTGTGGGGCGGCAACCTTGTCAGCCAGGTGTTCTGGAATCGGAGCCGCGACACCTTCGGCGGCGAGATCGCGCCTATCGCAACCTTCCAGGACGCGCTGATCGCCCCTGTTGGTACGCTGTTCGACCAGTCGCAGAACCGCAGCCGCAAGTATGGCGGCAAGATCAGCTACGAGCGTGAGATGCCCGGCTTCGAGGCGCTGACCACCATCGTCGGCTTCGACGCGCTGTGGGACAGTACCGAGCAGCGCCTGATCGCCACCGACCGCGTCTGGGTGCCGCCGACGGACTTCCGCAGTCTAGCCCCCTTCGCCCAGGCCAACCTCGCCCTGTTCGACAAGGTCCTGCGCCTTGCTGCTGGCGTGCGGTACGAGGACGTGCGCATTACCATCGATGATTACACGACGCTTGCCACGTCGAACCGCGTGCTCGTTTCGGGAGGCAGCCCGCGCTTTTCCGACACGCTGTTCAATGGCGGCGTGATCGTCGAGCCCATTCCCGGCATCCGCGCCTATGCCAGCTATGCCGAGGGCTATACCGTGCCCGACGTCGGCCGCATCACCCGCGCGGTGAACCAGACGGGCGTCGACATCGACACCTTCCTCGACATCAGCCCGATCGTATCCAACAACCGCGAAATGGGCATCGAGGTGAAGCAGGGACCCCTCGATGCCTCTGCGACCTACTTCTGGTCCTCGTCCGACAAAGGCCAGCTGCTCATCGCCCGGCCTGACGGCATCTTCGACGTCCAGCGCCAGCGCGTGAAGATCGAAGGGATCGAAATCAACCTTGCCGTACAGATGCCGATCGAGGGACTGAAGCTGAGCACCGGCTATGCCCATCTTTCTGGCCGTTATGACAGCAACGGTGACGACATCGTCGACACCGACCTTGACGGCGCGAACATCTCGCCCGACCGGCTCAACCTCGCGGCCAGTTATGTGAAGGGGCCGCTTTCGGCACGCGTGCAGACGCAGGTCTATTTCTCGCGCACGTTCAAAGGGCTGGTGCGCGATGCCCGCGCCGACTTTGGCGGCTACACGCTAACGGACGCCAGCCTGCGCTACCAGACAGGCTTCGGCGCGCTGACCTTCAGCGTGCAGAACCTGTTTGACCGCCAATACATCACTTACGCCAGCGACACGCAGCGGCCGACCGACAACACCTTCTACTTCGCCGGGCAGGGCCGTACTTTCACGCTCGGCTGGGACTGGCGGTTCTAAGCAGGTGAAGCTGCTTGACCTTTTGCATCGCTGGGGCGGCGGCGTGCTAGGACTGATCCTGGCGGTGCTGGGCCTCAGCGGCGCCATCCTGGTTCACAAGGAAGAGTGGATCGGCTTGCCGCACGTTGGAGATGCCCGGGTGAGCGACCCGGCGCAGCTTGGCGAACTCGCCGACCGCCTGCTCGCCGGGGCGAACGGGGGCGAAAGCCTCGTCTTCGCCAGCGACCGCTTCGGCCTGGTCCAGTTGCGCGAAGGTACCGGCGGGCTCTATGCCTCGCAAACGGGTGAAACCGTCGCCCGCTGGTCGAGTCAGTGGGAGCGGCCCGAACTGTGGCTGTTCGACCTGCACCACCACTTGCTCACCGGCGATGCAGGCGAAACGGTGATCGGTGTTGCCGGTCTTGCCGCGCTCGTCTTCATCGTCACGGGTACGATCCTGTGGTGGCGTACGCGGCGCACTTACAGGTTCCGTCTCTGGCCGGCGCGGATGACGGGCCCCGCCATCCGCATCCATCACCGTGACCTTGGCATCATGGCCGCGCCCTTGCTATTCGTCGTCGCCCTGACCGGCACGATGATGATCTTCCGCCCGGTCGCCGGTGCGGTGCTGGCGCCGTTATCCTCCCCGGCGGCAATCGAGGCCGATCTCACGGCCCCGCGCTTCAAGGCCGGCCCTCTTGCTGCTGATCTGGACTGGCAGGCGATCATCATCGCCGCGCACCAAGCCTATCCCGATGCACAGCTTCGCATACTTGCCGTGCCTAAGAAATCCGGCGACCCGGTGACGATCCGCATGAAGCGCGCCGCCGAGTGGCTGCCGAACGGGCGCACCATGCTGTGGTTCGATCCGGCGAGCGGCGCCTTGCTCGACAGCCGGGATGCGCTGAAGATGCAACCAGGAACCCAGGCGTTCAACATGGCCTACCCCATCCACGCCGGCAAGGTTGGCGGGCTGGCGTACCGCCTGTTGCTCACCGTGGTCGGGCTGGCCCTGGCGATCCTGGGGGCATTGTCGGTCTGGAGCTTCTGGTTTTGCAGACGTTAGAAGACTGCTCTCGCTGACATAGCGGTCGTGCAAGGCTCATTTCGGTGGCACCGAAACCGATCATACATTCACTTTGGCCCATCCACTGATGAAAGACGGGGTTTGGGACAAAATTGCCATTCCTCGTCACTGTTCGAACGGCAATGTTGGCTAGAAGCCGACGTCAGATCGAAGCCCGTTATGGCTATCCCGTGCGACGACCGGGAAAGTAACCTTGCAGGTTCGGAATAAGCAATTGCGTATCTGGTTTAATCCCGCGGGTCAGCTCAACGCCCAGATGTGTCGTCTTCCCCGTCCACGATCGCCTGGAGGCTCTGAGCCAGCCAGCGAAGCGAATGCTCAGGCATCGGTCCGGGATATAATCCCTGCATCTGAATGACGAAGCCCGTGGTCAGCGCGAACAGATTCATCGCGCGTTCTTTCGCGAACGGGGGACCGAGCCAATCCGCCAACGGCAGGATCATTTGCTCACGTGACACGCGGCGAACAATGTCTCTGGCTTCAGGATCGGCAAGCGCGGTGACCAGCATTATGGTGATTTCGGTATTGCTTTGCTCGGAAATAAGCCGAGCCATTGCTTCGCCGAAATCCTCCTTCTTCCGGGTAAAGACGCTGTTCGTGCGCAGGACGTGGATCAAGGCCTCCTCAAACAGCGCGGCCTTGGTTCCGTAGTACCGGCTGACAAGCGACGGGGCGACAGCGGCCAGCTCACCGATTTCTCTGAGCCCTGCGTTTGCGTAGCCCGAGCGAGTGAAGACCTCTCCGGCGGCCGACAGGATCCGGGTTTTGGTCAACTCTAGATTGCGACGCTTTGGTGGGGGCTTCAGCTCCATCACCTTCGCCTATCAGAGCGTCTCGCATTGACAAGCCCCGCTAAGTGGGCGATTGACCACTTAGCGGGGCGCGAGGAGAGAAGTGGCGTGTCACACACGGTCAGCAAAAAGACCTATTGCCGCATCTGCACCAATCAGTGCGGCATGGTCGTGGATATCGAGCAAGACCGCATCGTCAAAATAAGGGCAGACCGAGAGCACCCTCTTAGCAAGGGCTATTCCTGCCCCAAGGGACGCGCGATCGGCGGGATCCACCATCATCCCGACGCGATAACGCGCCCCATGATGCGCAAGAACGGGACGCTGGTCCCGGTCAGCTGGGACGAGGCGCTCGACGACATCGCCGCCAAGCTGCGCAAGCTGATCGGCGAGCACGGGCCCAACTCCATCGGCGTCTATTTCGGAAGCGGACTCGGCATGGACGCTTCGGGCTACCGGCTGGTCGACACGTTCTACAAGGCCTTGGGCGCCCCGCCGAAGTTCTCGCCGCTGACGATCGACGGAACCGCCAAGCTCCTCGTCGCTATGCTGGTTGGCGGCTTCCCGGGGCTCCATCCCAAGACCGACAACGCCGACTGCGACATGCTGGTCTACGTCGGCGTGAATCCCATGGTCAGCCATGGCCACAACACGGGCATGTTCAACCCGGCCGGTCCGATCCGCGCCATGGCGAAGCGCGGCGAGGTCTGGACGATCGACCCGATCGCCACCGAAACCGCAAAGTTCTCGACGCGCCATATCCAGCCCTATCCCGGCAAGGACTATGCGATCCTGGCCTGGCTCGCCCGCGAGATCATTGATGGCGGACCGATGACGCCGGCGCAGCCGATCCAGGGGCTGGACGAGCTGCGCGCCGCCCTCGACGGATTCGACCTGGCCACGGCCGCGCGGATCGCGGGCGTCCCGGAACAGGACCTGCTGGACTTGCTGGCCGCGGTGCGCAGGAAAGGCGGCGTCGTGGTCGAGACCGGCACCGGCGTGACCATGTCGAAGAGCGCCAACGTCACCCAGTGGCTGGCGTGGGTGCTGATGATCCTGACCGGCCGCATGAACCGCAAGGGCGGAGCATGGTTCCACCCCGGCTTCATCACCCAGTACGACAGTTTCGAACTGCCGGTGCTCGACAACCCGTTCACGCCGGGAGCGCCGACGATGCCGGAGGTATCGGGGATCTTCGGCGACTGGCCCTGCGCGGCGCTGCCCGGAGAGATCGAGGCGGGCAACATCCGCGGCCTGATGAACTTCGGCGGCGCCATCCTTCGCTCGTTTCCCGACGCGAACGTGCTGGCCCCCAGGCTTGCCGAGCTCGAGCTTAACGTCACGCTGGAGATCATCGCCAACGAGACGACCGCGCTTTCCACCCATGTCCTGCCGACCAAGGATCAGGTCGAACGGCCTGACATCGCGTTCTGGGATACGCTGAGTGGCAGCCTTTCGATGATGCACACGCCGGCGTTGCTGGAACCACAAGGCGAGCGTCGCTCGGCCTGGTGGGTGATCGCCGAGATCATGCGGCGGCTCGATATGCCGCTGCCCGACTACGTGCCGCACAGCGATCTCGATGAAGGTGCCGACAATGCCATGCTCGCAGCATTGATGTCCGGCGCGCGCGCAGGATACGACGAGGTCGTGGCAAAGGGAGCCGTCATCTTGCCCATGGATTTCCCGGGACAATGGGTGGACGATCATGTTGATCGTATGGGCGGCTGGAAGCTCGCCCCCCCGGCGCTGGTTGCCTTCTGGCAGGAGCTGAGGGCCGAGGACGAAGCTGCGCTCAGCCAACCACGCCCGCTATGCTTCATATCGAGGCGCCAGCGGCGGAAATTGAATGCCGCGCTCAGCTTCCTGGGCAGCCCGGCCGATATCATCCTGCATCCGTCCGATGCGCAGGCCAACGGCATTGTTCACGGTGAACCAGTGCGCGTCAGCACGACGCGAGGCGAGATCGTCCTGACCGCTAACGTCAGCGACACGATCCGACCGGGCGTCGCCTCGATCCCGCATGGCCACGAAACGGCCAACGTCAACCTGCTGACCAGCGTGGAGAACGTCGACCGGATGACCGGGATGGTGCTTTACACCGGCATACCGATCAACGTGGCTCCGGCGAACGCCTGAGCCTTTCCCATGAATTCCAGACCTTTTCGAGGCGAGACATGAAGCCTTATCGCGTGATTCAATGGGCCACCGGCGCCGTGGGCAAGGTGGCCATCCGTCACTTTGCCGAAAACCCGACTTTCGAACTGGTCGGCGTCTGGGTGTCGAGCGATGCAAAGGCCGGCAAGGACGCCGGCGAAATCGCTGGCATCGCGCCGCTGGGCGTCGCCGCCACGACCGACATCGACGCGCTGGTGGCAATGGATGCGGATTGCGTCCACTTCACGCCGGCTCTCCAGGATATCGACCTGATCTGCCGCCTTCTGCGATCAGGGAAAGACGTCGTATCGCCGATCGGACCGTACTATCGCACAGAGCGTTTCCGTGCAGACTGGGAAGCCATCGAGGCGGCTTGTCAGGATGGCGGAACCTCCTTTCACGGGTGCGGCATACACCCCGGCTTTGCTGGCGACCTCCTGCCCCTGACACTCACCCGCATCATGGAAAGGATAGACCACATTCACGTGTACGAGGTGGTCGATCATCTCGAGAATCCGTCCAACTACATTCCCTTCATGGGCTTCGGACGCGAGTGCGAGGAACTGCTGGCCAATCCCAGCCGCTCCGCCGACGCGCCCCTGTTCTTCGCCCAGTCGATGGCGCTGGTGCTCGAGAGCCTGGGCTGCTCGATCGACGATCTCACCACCTCGCTCGAGGTGGCGGCAGCGACGCAGGACATCGAATATCCGGGCGGCGTGGTGAAGCAGGGCACCGTTGCCGGGCAGCACTATGAATGGACTGCAAACGTCCAAGGCGTTGCCAGAATGACCTACCACTGCTTTTGGGTGATGGGGCACGAGCACCTCGAGCCGAAATGGGATTCCGGTCCGAGCGGGTATCGTGTGCGGTTCGAAGGCAATCCACCGATGGAAATTGCTCTGGGCCGACCGAGAAACGGGCAAGGCGCAAGGGGCTCCAACGGTATGCCCTGGACTGCGATGGCAGGCGTGAACGCCATCCCGGCGGTATGCGATCATGCTCCAGGATTCACAACACACTTGGATCTCGGCGTGTTCGGTCCGCGTGGCCTCATACGGAGCCGGGCAGGTTAAGAAAGGGCAAAAGCGCGGTTTGCCAGGTTCCGTTGTTCCGGCTGACCTTGGCGCACCCACCCGCTAACCGGAAGTCGCCCCGGATATCAGATCACCCACCGGCTCTGGGCGACACCCGCCGGTCTTGGCCCGTTTGCTTTGGGACTTCGATGCCGTTCCCAAGTCTCCCGTCGTAAGGCTGGGTTTCCCCTTTGGGAGCCGGTATCCGAGACGACACGGCCAATCGCCGCGACCCTTCGGAACGGCAGATCCTGAGAAATCCCGACATCATCGCAACCGTGCGGTGGCATGTGATCGTAGACCTGCTAGGCAGGGGTTGCATGACCAACATCCACAAGCTTTCCGGTATCGTCGACGTCGACGGGGTTCAATATGAGTGGGAGCTGCGGAGCGAGCCGCGCTGGAGCGAGTTCGAAGGCTGGAAAGGCATGGCAGTCAGCTTGCTGCGCAAAAGCACCCAGCGCGGCGCCTTGCTGGAATTCCCCGCGCCAAAACGCCTGATGAAAGGCTTGCCGCGAAGCCGCCTCCAGATCAGCGACGCCGTTGTGATCAGGGGCATTCAGGCAGCGCTGAACGCCGGCTGGGAACCGGCTTCAAGGGGCAAGCCGATGGTTTTCGTAGTCGATGCCGATGGCAACTAGCCCTCGTCCAGATCGCCGCCACGGCAGGGGCTAATTCATTCGCCTAACCACTGACTTGCGATCTCGCCCTCATGGCCTTCGGGGGCCAGCGCGGCGCGCAGGGCTTCCAGGAGCGGCGGCAAGGCCTGGGTGAAGGCGTAGGGCGGATTGACGATGAACAGGCCGGCGCCGTTGTATATTCCGGGCTGATCTTCGTCGTAGAGCCAGTGCTCGATGCTCAGAAATTTCGGGATGCCGAGAGCGCGAAGCTTGTGTTTCCACTGCGCGTGCGTGGGTCGCTCCTTCAGCGGAAACCAGATTACCGTCACGCCATGCGCCCACTTGCGATAGGCCGCAGCGAGCGTGGCGGTGATGCGGGCGCGCTCGTCCTGCTGCTCATACGGCGGGTCGACCACCACGACGCCGCGAGGCGTCCGGGGCGGGACCATCGCCAACCAGAGCTCATAGGCATCACGCTGATGCACCGCAGCGGACGTGTCGCGCATCGCGGCGCGCAGGGCGCGGGCGTCTTCAGGGTGCTTTTCGTTGAGGATCAGGACATCCTGCGGACGCAGAAGCTGGGCCAGGAATCGCGGCGAGCCGGGGTAGAACTTCGGCTCGGCGCCGGCATTCACCGCCTGCACGGCAGCGCGGTAATCGCTGAGCAAGGGGTTGGGCTCGGCAAGCGCCTGCAGCACGCCCTGCGCAGCCTCGCCGGTACGCTGGGCTTCAGCGCCACCAAGGTCGTACAGCCCGCAGCCAGCATGGGTGTCGATCAGGGTCAGGGGGCCTTGTTTGATCTGCAGCGCCTTCACAAGAGCGATCAACAGACTGTGCTTCACGACATCGGCGCTGTTGCCGGCATGAAAGGAATGTCGATAATTCATTGCGATCCAAAATCCCGACGATCTGCCTTTGCCCGAACCTTCAGGCGCAAAAGCTGCGCGCGTGGCCGTCGAAGCACCCAATCCGGCGCCCGTATACCCTGGGGCGGAAACCTTCAAAGCACTTCTGTGCCAGGCGCGATGCTCGCGCTGCCGGCGAACTCCGAAAGCACCTCTGCTTAGGAGCGGACGAGCGCCGCGCCGGTCAACGATCGCCTTGCCGGCAGCGTCGGCTACCGCACCCTGCTCGCAACGACCGGGTCTTTTCACGATCGTATTGTGCCTGAAGCGCTTGGGCATCGCGCAGGAGCCACAGCCGGTCACGCAATGCTTGACGCAGTTCGATCCCGCTGGCTCAGCTGCCCCGCTGGCTCAGCTGCCGCACGCTCTTCTCATTTGCGTTTCGGCAGGTGGACCGTGGCAGTGCCGGTGCACATGGCGGTCCCCTTCTGGTTCGTCATCCTGTGCTTCAGCTCCACCAGCGCACGACCATCGGCATCGATCGACTTGCCGGTCACCTCTGCGGTCTGGATGGTCACATCCCCGGTCAGGGCCGGCCCCCGGTAGTTTGCAACCGAATGGACAAGCCGTCCGTGTTCACCGGCCCAACCCGCAACATAGTCGATCACCCAGGCACCCATCGATGCGCCGTAACCATAGGCCCGCGGCATGCCGATGCGGCGGGCATATTTGGGGAAGAGATGCCCGCGCGAAGGACCGTAATAGGCGCCGTCCGTCAGCGTCGGATTGATCTTGAGCATGTCTGGATCGTGTTCGTATCCTGCCATGTCGCCAACGAAGCCGAGCCCGGCCATGTCCAGCTTGCGCACGTTCATCGTGCCCCAGATGGATACGATGAAAGAGCGCCATTCCGTCGTGAAGCTGGCGACCGAATGCGGCCCGAAAACGCGCTCGGGAAGCACAGCGCCAACCTCCACGTCGTCCCACCAGCGCTCACCGTGGCCCAGGTCATGCAGTTCCTGCACCCAGGCAAACTTGCGCTCTTCAAGCGCAGCCAGCTCTTCATCCGACCAGTCCGGCTCTTCGAACTCGTCCGCATTGACACTTTGCGTACCGGCTTCAGCGAGATAACGGATCCCGGTAGAACGCTGCTTGGCGATCAGCTCGCCGTTCTGGTTGCGATAGAAGTTGTCGCCGCGCTGGAAGCAGGTCGGCCCCAGGCTGGTTTCCTTGACCGTGTAATCGAAGGGGATGCGTTCGTTGGCGATGAAATCCCCCGACACCACCGGGACATTCTCGAACCACCATTCGTCCCCGCCGAACAGCAGGTGCGAATTGGGGATATGGCCCGCGCAGGCGGGGGTGGCGCCGTTGCTGTCGTCAGCGGCGACCGGGAAGCTCTGCGGCGCAACGATCCGGCCCCACTTGCTGGCTGCGGCATAGTCCGGATCGAAATGCAGCAGGTTGGCATAGTGCATGCCGTGCACCCAGCGGCGGATGTCATTGTTGGAAATCGGCTCGCGCAAGGATGACGAGGCGAGAACCTTGCCGATCTGGCGTTCCACATCGGAGCAGTCGAGAATACGATTTGTCATTTTCAGGAATCCGTGGTGCGGAGTGGCGAGGTTATTCGGCCGCGTCGTCGAATGACACGGGCCAGCCCTTGGCTTCAGCTCCGGCAAGGAAGGGCGGTTCAAGCTCGACACCGACCGAATTGAGCAGGGTTGCGACATTCAGGAAGCAGCCGATCAGCATGATCAGTTCGATGATCTGCTTGTCGCTGAAGTGTCGGCGCAGCACGTCCCAGGCGTGGTCCGACAATTTGCCGCCGGTGCATATGTCATCGGTCGCAAGGATTACGGCCCGGTCTTCCGGGGGGAAGATTTCGTCGATGCCGTTCCTGGCAAGCGCAGCGAAATGTTCGTTGGTAAGCCCCGCACCGGCACCGCCGTAAAGGTGGTGCACCCATTCGTACTGGCAGCGGCGGTGCCATGACAGGCGCAGGATCGCGATTTCCCGCGCGCGGGCGGAGAGCACGAAACCCTTCACGGCGGCCAGGTTGAAGTGGAGGAACGGCACCGAGATTTCCGGATGATGCGCCATCATCAGGAGCGAGTTGAAATCCGACCCCTTGAATGGCGATCCCGGCTGCTCGAGGATCGGAAAAATCGCCTCGACCGCCGGCGTCCACTCGGACTGCGGCAAGGCCGCGATCTTGGGCCCCTTCCCCATGGATTACCTCATTTATCTGCGGATTGAAGATGCGAGCCCCGGCCGGAGGGGAAGCCCACCCGGCCGGGAAGCAGTAAAAGTGCGGGATTAGGCCGGAGCGTGCTGCTCGCCTCGGATCAGGCGGCCCGGCAGCGCGCCGGTCGGCTCGCCATTGCGATAGGTCACCTCGCCCTTGACGATCGTCGCGACATAGCCGGTGGCCTTCTGCAACAGGCGCGGTGCGCCGGTCGGCAGGTCATGCGCGACATAAGGGCGCTGCACCCAGAGGTTGTCGAAGTCGATCAGGTTGATGTCTGCCCGCATGCCGGGCGCAATCACGCCGCGATCGAAAAGACCGACCGCCTTGGCGGGTACGGACGTCTGAAGCCGCACGATCTCGGGAACGCCAATGTCGCTGCCCCAGGTCTTGAGCGAGGTGGTCTGGAACGTGGCATCCACCACCTGGCCGACGTGAGCACCGCCATCGCCCAATGCGATGATCGCTCCGGGAAGCGTCAGCATCTCGCGGATCGCGCTGTAGTCGTGCGAATGGTAATTGAGGATGGCGCTGAAGATCAGGTTCTTGCCATCGTCTTCAAGCAGCAGGTCATAGATGACCTCGTTCTCGTCGCGTCCTTCTCTCTTGGCGATGGCGGCAACCGAGGTTTCCGGATCGAGTCCGTAATCCGGCTTTTCACCAAGCGGGAAAGTCCGCGAGCCGGCGAGGACCATGCCGGGAGCAGCGCCGGACTGATCGGCACCTTCGCGGCGCAGTTCCTGCGGCCCCAGCGAGGCTTCCTCCAGCGCCCGCTTCCGAAACTCGGGGGTGCGCATGATCGCGACTTTTTCCTCAAGGGTCTTGCTCGCGATTTCACGGAAGCACTGCAGCCCCATGAACGGATGGGCCGAAGTGGAAAGGCCGAAGATCGCACCCACCGGACGGGGCGCAACCTGGGCGTGCATGTTGAGGCCCTTTTCGCGGCCCTTGGCGATCATCGCCATGTGCTCGCGCCAGCTGTCCGGCTCGTGGTGGAACTGCACGACCGAGATCGACATCGGGCGGCCCGAAGCCTCGACGATGCGGTGGACCATCGCATACTCCTGCTCGCGCCCTTCTTCCTTGAAGTCGCTGATGAGCTGGAGAACGCCCTTGCCCGCGTCCTTGACGCCGAGTGCGATGCCGGTGAGTTCCTCTTCCTTCGAATGATAGGAAGGGGTCGGCACGCCTTTGACCGACTTGTGCGAGATCAGGCGCGAGGTGGAGAAACCGATGGCTCCGGCCTTCATCGCATCGCGGGTGATTTCGCGCATCTTCGCGATGTCTTCCGGTGTCGCATCCTCATGCCGGATGGCGCGATCGCCCATGACGTAAACGCGGAGCGGAGCATGAGGCAGTTGCACGGCCAGATCGACGTCCCATTTGCACACGTCGAGTGCGTCCATGTACTCCTCGAAGGTCTCCCAGTTCCATTTCAGTCCATCGTGAAGCACGGTGCCTGGAATGTCCTCGATGCCTTCCATCAGTTCGATCAGGCATTCATGATCCTTCTCGCGGACCGGCGCGAAACCGACGCCGCAGTTGCCGGAAACCACCGTGGTGATGCCGTGCCAGCTCGACGGTGTCAGCCGCTCTGCCCAGGTTGCCTGTCCATCGTAATGGGTGTGAATGTCGACGAAGCCCGGAGTTACCAGAAGGCCCTTGGCATCGAGCTCTTCCTTGCCGCGGCCCTTGACCTCGCCAACGGCAGCGATGCGACCGCCCGAGATGGCGACATCGGCGAGAAACGGTTCCGCGCCGGTTCCGTCCACGACCTTGCCATGGCGGATGACGATATCGTATTCGTGTTCCATAAAGCCTCTTGGTTCTGAAGCCGCACCGTGCCCCTCCCGGGGCGATCGCCGGCATTGAATGGAAAGCGTCAGGCGCTGAAGCCTGCCCTCAAACGGTGATCCGCATTTCGTCGGAAACGTTCTGGTCGGTCGATTCCAGCTGGCCGAGACCGTAGTCCCCCATGATCTGGGTGCGGTCCATCGTGCGCGATGCATCGACAGGGACGCCGCCGGCAGCGTGGAGCATCCGCCAGTTGTCCCACAGGACCATGTCGTTTTCCTGCCAATCGTGGAAATACTGGTTTTCGGGCTGCAGGCAGAGGCTGCCCACTTCGGTCAGGATTTCATCGCTTTCCTCGGCCGACAGGCCCGGGATGTACTGGGCGAAATAGGGCGACATGTTCAGCACCGGCCGCCCGGTCTCGCGCTGGCGATAGACCAGCGGGTGCCGCACCAGCGGATACTGCGCGGCTTGGCTCACCAGCTTGGCATAGAGCTTGGAGAGCTTGAGCACCTTGAGCGATTCAGGCCGCCCGAAGCGCATCTTCGTGACGTCCATATCGAAGTGATAGACCACCGACAGGCCTTCGATCCGCTGCTGCATCGCAGGGCTGAGTTTTTCATAGAGCTTGATCTTGTCGACAAAACCGGTCTTGCCCCCCGCATAGGGCAGCACGACCGGACGCAGGATCGAGCCGCGGCTCACCTTGTCGAGGTAGATCAGGTCCTGGTGCCAGGGCAGCCACCCCCCCAGTACTTGCCCATCCACTTCGTAGATGTCCGCATTGTCGGGATCATAGGAGATCTGGACAATCTCGGAGATCGGATTGTCGGGATTTTCGGCAGCATAGGGGTGCGGTTGCACCTCGCCGAAGCACTTGCTCAGCGCTACCTGGAACTCTCCGCCCTCGACGTTGCGGAAAACGATTACGCCATGCTCGATCCATGTATCCATCAGCATGGCCCGGACTGCCGGATCGGAAATGTCAGCGGGAGTGAGGCCGTGTACCTCGCAACCAATTCCATTGCCGCCGGCGATTGGTTTTACCTCGATCATCTTTCACTCCACGTCTGGCTTCGCGAAGCGCTTCGGATGGAGAGGACAGCCCGGCACGCACTTGATGGCGTCGCGGGAACAAAAATCCTCTCCCTTGCCGATTCACTCACTGAGCAAGTTCTATTTCGTCATGGTGGTAGCTAGTGCGATTCGTGTCAATACAGACTGCACTCGGCCCCAGGAAAACGCCGTGGCGGGCTTGGTTTGCCTATGGTTTCCGGTGCGGATGGCGGATCAGCGGCTTGCTGGAAGGCATCGGTATGGCCAAGGACCTTGCCGGGACTGGCGGCGGGCGGCATAGTTTGGTGGCGAGACCACCCCACAGGTCCGAAACGCATAAAGGTCGGCCGTCCGTTTCGGCACCGGGTGAAAGGGTTCGAAGATGCCAGGCACGGCGGCAAAGCCATTGCGCCCCATGGGGCAACGCGGTTCCGCCAACTGGCTGTCCATGCTTGAGGCCGCGGAAGAGATCCTTCGCGAAGAAGGCTCAAGGGCGCTGACCACCCGGCGGGTCGCCGAAAAGCTCGGGGTCAAGCAGCGGCTGGTCTACTATTACTTCAAGACCATGGACGATCTCGTCGTGGAGGCCTTCCGCAAGGTAGCCCATCGCGAGATCGAGCGTCTCGAACTGGCCGTCCGTTCGGATCACCGGCTGCAAGAGCTTTGGAAGGTTTGCGTCTATACTCTCGATCCGCGTCTGATCGCCGAATTCATGGCCTTGGCCAACCGCATCGAGGCGCTGCGCGAGGAAGTGGTCGACTTCATCCGGACGTCGCGCAAGTTGCAGGTGGAAGCGCTGACCAGCGCACTGGCGAGGAAGCCGGAACTGACCCGCATTCCCCCCAAGGCGCTTGCCATCCTGGGCTCAAGCGCTGCGCTGAGCATTCTGCGCGAACGCGACCTTGGCATCGACCTGGGTCACGAGGGCACGCTGGCAATGATCGAAGGCTTCCTCGCATCGGCGGACACCGGCTCGAACTCGATGTGAAGGTCCGACATGCTGCGGAAGCTGTAGGTCGGCTCGTACCGATACCGGCGTGCTCCTGCGGGACCGTGATGTTCTTCGGAAATCCGGATCGACGATGTGCGCGACAGGATCCGTTCGATCGCCACCCGCGCCTCGATCCTGGCCAGAGGGGCACCAAGGCAGGCATGGGCCCCGCGGCTGAAGGCGAAATGGTCGCGCAGGTGTTCGCGGTCGATATCGAAGTTTCGCGGATCGGCGAACCGGGCCGGATCATTGCTTGCCGCCGAAAGGGTCGCCCCCACGAGTGAACCTGCCGGGATTGCAGTGCCGCCAATATGCGTATCGTGCGTCGCCAGCCGGTAGACGACCTTCACCGGCCCGTCCCAGCGCAGCGCTTCCTCCAGCAGGTCGGGAATGCGCGAGGGTTCGGCGCGAATCCGGGCCTGCAGTTCCTGGTCATCGCCGAGTGCGCGCAGCGCCATCGTCACCAGCCGCGAGGTCGTGTCCTGACCAGCCCCGAACATGAAGCGGGCAAGGTTCGAGATAGTCTCGAAATCGGGCTGCCGGCCATCCTTGTAGCGCGAGGCGACGAGCTCTGACATCAGGTCGGCGCAGGGGTTTTCCTGCCGCTCCCGCAGATAGCCGTCAAACCGCTCTTTCAGGAAGATCAGGGGATCGGAGCCGACGCGGTGCACCGCCTCGCCCTCGATCTGGCTCGGCGGAACGCCCAGCAGCTCGACGAGCTCCCAGCGGTCCGCCTCGGGAATGCCCATCAGGTCGGAGATCGCGAAGGTGGCGACGGCATGGGCATATTGGCTGGCGGCGTTGCACTTTCCGCCTTCGATGAAACCATCGAGCACCCGGTCAGCCAGGCCGACGAGGTACTCCTCGTTGGCCTTCAGCCGCTTGTAGGTCAGCAAAGGGGAAAGCAGCGACCTGTGCTCTGCATGCTTGCGGCCATCGAACGTGGTGATGTGCGCAGACCACGGCATGTCCCCCCGGTGCTGTTCGATCTCGGCGGAAATGTCGCCGCCGTTCACCGCGAACGGCAATGGCGGGATCGGACCCAGCACGGACATCGCGGACGAGAATGTGCCGTCATTGCGCGTCAGGACCTCGGTCACTTCCGCTGCGCCGGTTACCATGAACACGCCATAATGCGGCTCGCGCCATACCGGCGAGAGCGCGCGGATCGCATCGAAATAGGGGTGCGGATCGCTGACTATCGACAGATCACTGAAGTAATCCTTTTGGGTAACGTCCATGCACCTCTCCAGTATATTTCGTCACACTGGTAGCGATTGGGCGCACAGGCGTCAAGGCACGCCCGCCCCGAGGGGCGGATCGCACCGGTGCCCGTTTCGACTGCTCCGGACAGCCCAGGGATTCAGGCGATCGGCTCTTCTCCAACCAGGGTCGTGCGGCTCAGCAGACGACCGCTGTCGGCCGGGTAGGCTTCAACGCGGTGCATGACGCCGGTGTTGTCCCAGATCAGCATGTCGCCCACCGTCCATTCGTGGCGATAGACGAACTGCGGCTGGGTGGCCCAGGCCTGGAATTCGTCGATGATCCTGCGCCCTTCCGCTTCATCCATGCCGTCGATGCGCCCGGCGGTGAGGCCCAGCAACAGCGACTTGCGGCCCGAACGGTGTGTCCACACCATGGGATGAACCTGTTCCGGATGCTCCCTCCAGCGCGCCAGCTGCTCTTCGCTCGGGTCGGGATGCATGGCCCGCTGGATATATTCCTGCGAATGGACGACCCTCAGCCGGTCAGCGAGAGCCTTGCGATCAGGCGGCAGCGCATCATAGGCGGCATAGGTGTTGGCAAATTCGGTCTGCCCGCCCACCTTTGACAGGACGCGCGCCGTCAATATCGAGGCGCGCGTCGGGACCATGTCCTGCGCGCCATCGACATGCCAGTGTACCGTGGCATGGAGGTAGTCCGCAGTGTCGTTGAGACTGCGATCCAGCGTGATCTTGTAGATGCCGCGGATGCCCTGATCGATGACCTCGCCGATCGTCTTGGCGAACTCGAACTGCTCCTCGTCCGTGAAGTTGAGCTGGCGCACCAGAAGGACGCCGCGCTGCTCAAGAAGTTCCCGGATCTCCTGGCGAAGGTTTCCGGCCAGCAGCTGCTCCTTGGTGGCCAGCATTTCCGTGCCGACGAGCGGAGAAAGGTCACGCGTTTCAAATTCCATGGTCGTCTCTCACATCCTGATACGGGGTTTTCATCAGACGAATTCGGCAAGAGCTTCTGACGAGAATGGCACAAGCTCGCCCAGCCTTCCATCGCGAACCTTGACCGCCCAATCCGGGTCCGTAATAAGTGCGCGGCCAACCGCGATCATGTCAAATTCCTCGCGGTCCATTCGCTCAAGCAGGTCGTCGATACCTGCGGTCTGGGAGAACTGGCCCTTGAACACGGCAAGGAAATCGCCGTCGAGGCCAACCGAGCCCACGCTTATGGTGCGCGCTCCCGTCAGCTTCTTGGCCCAGCCGGCAAAGTTCAACCCGTCATCGCCGTCGATCTCGGGGAACTCCGGCGTCCAGAACCGGCGCTGCGAACAATGCAGCACATCGACACCGGCTTCCACCAGCGGCAGGAGCCAGGCCTCCATTTCCTTGGGCGTGTGGGTAAGGCGGACCGAGTAATCCTGCTGCTTCCACTGGCTGACCCGCAGGATCAGCGGGAAATCGGCCCCCACTGCCCCACGAATGGCGGCGACGATTTCCGCGGCGAAGCGGGAGCGTTGCACCAGGCCGGGCCCGCCATACCGGTCGGTGCGCAGATTGGTGCCGCCCCAGAAGAACTGATCCACCAGATAACCATGGGCACCATGCACTTCGACACAGTCAAATCCCAGGTCCTTCGCATCACGGGCGGCCTTGGCAAAGGCTGCGACCGTATCCGCAATGTCTTCTTCCGACATGGCCTTGCCGCGCCCCTCGCCGGGCGCATAGAGGCCCGACGGGCTTTCCACCGGGCTGTCCGGCTCCCAATCCATCGTCGAGCTGCGTACCGCTCCGGTGTGCCAGACCTGCGGCGCGATCGCGCCGCCGGTTGCGTGGACTGCCTCGACAACAGGTTTCCAACCCTGCAGGGCCGGGCCGTAAAACTTGGGAACATTCGGTTCGTTGCGGGAAGCAGGCCGGTCTACCACGACCCCTTCGGTGACCAGCAGACCAACGCCGCCCTGTGCCCGGCGGCGATAATACTGGACGTGGGCATCGCTCACTTCGCCATCGATCGCAAAGCCGCGCGTCATGGGCGCCATGACGATGCGGTTGTCGAGCTTCATGGAGCCGATCTGAAGCGGCTTGAACAGGCTGTCGGTGCTTAAGGCCATGTGCAGGATCCCGAGAAAAAGTCTGGCCGGCTGATCCTGCACAACGGCGCCCGGGCCAAGTCGATATTGTTTAACCCCTTAATCAGTCTGCCCTGGGAGCCGGATCGAAATCCCTTGCCATGAAGGTATGAAGCTCTGCCCCGATCCGGCTCAGGTCATCGCGATCAGCCTGCGGCAGGCGATGAAAATGCCGGATAAAACGGGCGCTCCGCTCAAGGTCGACGCCGACTTGCTTCACCTTTGCGCGGCCAGCCGCAGTGATCTCAAGCAGCCTGGTCCGCCGGTCGTCCGTGGATGCCGTGGCATGCAGCAGCCCCATCTGCGAGAGCTTGCGGACACGCGGCGACAATGCGGCATTGGTGACGTTGAGGGCATGGGCAAGGTCGGTTGCGCGCATGGCTGCGGGGCCGGGCATCATCAGCGCGGCCAGAAGGTGGAAATCGGCGATGCTTATGCCGCTGCGCTCGCTGATGGCGTTCAGGTCCGTGGCCATCAGCTGCCCGATCTTGAAGATATGCCAGATCGCCCCGAAATGCCGGACGTCGAGGCCGAGATTGGAAAAGAACGCTTCGCCGGCCAAAAGCTGTTCGACTGGCTGAACGGGCTTCTTCATGGGCAGTCTCCACAGCGGGCGCGCCGGATTGCAGCACCCGCAAGGGCACAGCAGGTGCCGCAGATCCCTGTAGCTTGCCCATTCCGGCTGGCAAAGCTCCTGTCCGCCGCCCTCCCCGTGGATTGACAGTCCGGTGGTTCGTCTTAGTGGTAGCGACCTGCAACGGGCGATCAACCTCACCGCCCTCGCCCGACCGTTGGCGGAAATAGCGCCAAGGTACAGTCAAGAACCGGGAGACGAAGCTTGGTCCAGATCATGAAGGGCATCCGCATCCTCGAGGTTGCCCAGTTCACCTTTGTTCCTGCGGCCGGCGGCATCCTGGCGGACTGGGGCGCTGACGTGATCAAGATCGAACACCCGCTGAGGGGCGACACGCAACGCGGTTTCATCAACATGGGCGGGGTTCCGGTCGATGCCGACCGCAATCCGCTGATCGAACATCCCAACCGCGGAAAGCGAAGCGTCGGGATCGACCTGTCAACGTCCGAGGGGCAGGAACTTCTCTATCGCATCGCGCAGGCATCGGACGTTTTCCTGACGAATTACCTGCCTGCAGTGCGCCAGAAGAACCGCATCGACCTGGAACACATTCGTGCCGCCAACCCGCATATCATTTATGCACGCGGCAGCGCCTATGGCGACAAGGGCCCCGAGCGCGAACTTGGCGGCTATGACCAGACGGCTTTCTGGTCTCGCAGCGGGATCGCCTATGCCATCACGCCACCCGAACTCGAGGGCGTGCTGGGCCAAGGCATGCCCGCTTTCGGCGATTCAATTGGCGGAATGAATATCGCCGGCGGCATCGCGGCAGCACTGCTCCATCGCGAGCGGACCGGCGAGGCGCTCGAGGTGGACGTGTCGCTGCTCAGCAGCGCCTGGTGGGCCTGCGGGGCCAACATCACGCAGGGCATGGAAACGGGTGTGGTGATGCGCAACACGATGCCCGGCCAGGGCGGCGCGGCCAAAAACCCGCTTTCCGGCAACTTCTTCACATCCGACCGCCGGGTGATTGCGCTGTGCATGCCCAGCCCCGGCCCGTTCATCGAGGATACGTTCCGCCACCTGGGGCTGACGGACCTGCTGGGCGACCCACGCTTTGCCAACCTGCACGCGCTGATCGAAAATGCCGCCGAAGCGAGCCGGCGCATCGCTCAGGCCTTTGCCGCGCAACCTTTCGCCTACTGGCGCGAACACCTCAAGACGATGCGAGGCCAGTGGGCCCCGGTGCAGAGCCTGCTCGAACTGACTGAGGATGACCAGGCCCTGGCGAACGACATGGTGGTCGATCTCGAACCTGCCGACGGCGGCCAGCCATTCCGCGTGGTGCGCGGCCCGGTCCAGTTCAACCGGGAACCGCAGACAGCAGTCCGCGCGCCCCAGGCAAACGAGCATACCGAAACATTCCTGCTCGACCTGGGCCTTGAATGGGATGAGCTTGAGGGGCTGAAGGAAAAGGGCGTTATCGCCTGATTGCCCGCGGCCGCCCGCAGATCAGGTACGGACCACCTGGCCCTGTTCCGCCAGCTGCGGTTCCGCAGCGGCAAGGAAGTTCTCGATCAGCAGGAGGACTTCATCATGTCCCTCCGTCACACCCAGCTCGCGTTCGCGCAGCAGGCTGAGGGCCGTGCTGGTTGCCAGGACAGCGAGCACTTCGGGATCGGCACCGGTCAGCCCGGGAACCCTGGCGATCGCCGCGGACAGGGTCTGAATTTGCAGGCGGCGCGATTCCTCGATGAAATGGGTAACTTCCTTGCGCAGGCCATCGATGTGGTGCGCCAGGGCCATGAACTCGGTAATCAGGCGGGGGTGCATCGTGTGGATGCAGGCGTCCCAGATTTCGCGCAGCGGCTTGTCCGAAGCGGCGGCATCGGCGATGCGCGCCAGCTCGCGAACCGAAATACGGCGAAAGGTCTCGACGATGAGATCATCCAGCGTCTGGAAATAGTAATACACGAGCCTGCGCTTGATCCCCAGTCGCTCCGAAACCCGGGCGGCTGTCAGCGCGGCGACGCCTTTCTCGAGCAGGGCCTCTTCCGCAGCGTCGAGCATCGCATGCCAGTTCTCCGACCCGACCGGCCCCAGCCGCCGTGTTGTGGCGTTCTTCTCCGCGCGTCTCATAGCGGTTCCCTACCCTGCGTTCCGGGGCGCGTAAAGCGAGGCAGAGGATGGCCTTGACAGCCAACCGTGCCGCGCTACCATTGTGACGAAATAACCGAAGTCCAAGGGTGAGGATGCATGAACGCTGCAGGCGCAGACGTCAGAGACACGAAAGTCATCGCTTCGGGCCTTTATCTTGAGGGCCTGGCAGTCGACTATGGGCGTGACCTCGTCTGGTACAGCGACTGTATCGCCGGCGGCGTGCACGGCGTCCGGCCGGATGGCACGCCGGTGTTCTCTCTCAATCCCGAACGGATGTGGACCGGCGGCATCATGATGAACGCCGATGGCGCGGTCCTGTCATCGGGTCCGGGAGGCATCATGTGGAATCGGCCCGAGGACGGCACCCGGGGCTGGCTGATCCGTGAAGTGGACGGAAAGCCGCTGATCGGAGTGAACGAGATGACCCCCGACGGGTCGGGCGGCATCTATTTCGGCACGGTTGATGTCGAGCAGATCGAAAAGGGCGAGCAGACAAGGCCTGCCTTGCTCTACCACCTCTCGGCCAGCGGCGAAGTTCGCCTCGCCACGGGGCCGGTCGGCTTTGCCAACGGCCTGATGCGCAGCCTGGACGGCACCCGCCTGTTCTTCAACGACACGTTCGATGCGACTTACGTTTTCGACATCCTCGACGACGGACTGCTGGGCGAGCGCAGATGCCTGCTGAAGAAGGAAGACTGCGACGGCATGGCCATGGATGGTGACGGCAACGTGCTGGTCACCGGCTACAAGTCCGGCAGCATCGTCCGCATGGCTCCGGACGGCTCGATCCTCGGCATGCTGGATACGCCTGCCGACGCGGTGACCCAGCTGCGCTTTGGCGGGGCGGATCTCTGCGATGTCTATTTCAACTGCGTGCCGCTCGATGCCGGCGATGGCCTCAAGGAAGGCGAAGCCCCCACCGAGCAACGGTCCTTCCTGATGCGAGGGCGCGTAAACCGGCCTGGCCTAGCGATCGCGCCGGCGCAATTCACACTTTGAATACGAAAAGAGAGAACATGACGAATCCGGGGAACAGGCTGGCGGGCAAGGTGGCAATCGTCACGGGTGGCGGCCAGGGGATCGGCGAAGCGATTGCCCTTGCCTATGCGCGCGAAGGCGCCAACGTCATCATCACCGGCCGGACGAAGAGCAAGCTTGACGAAGTGGCCGGCAAGGCAACCAGCAGCGGCTCGACGGTCCTTGGCATGGAAGCCCTCTCCGGCAACCGCGAACACGCCGAACAAGTCGTGTCGGAGGCCTTGTCGCGCTGGGGCCGGGTAGACGTGCTGGTCAACAACGCGCACACCTTCACCGATTACCTGCCCCTCGATGACCCGAAGATGGAAGAAAACTGCCTGATCGACATGCAGTCCGCCTTCATCGGTTCGTTGCAGTTGATGCAGCTCTGCTATCCTTCGATGCGGGACAACGGCGGCGGCTCGGTAATCAACATGGGCTCCAGCTACGGTGTCCGCTGCGAGCCCGGCTTCCTCGCCTATGCCGCGAGCAAGGAGGCCATTCGCGCCCTGACGCGCACGGCGGCCCGCGAATGGGGCAAGGACAAGATCCGGGTCAACACGATCCTGCCTGCCGCTCTCTCGCCCAAGGCCATCTGGTACATGAAGGAGAGCAATTCCTACGACCATGAACTGTCGAAGGTGTCGCTTGGCAAGTTCGGTACTTCGGAGGACATCGCGCCAACGGCCATCTTCCTGGCGAGCGATGAATCGAACTACGTCACCGGCCAGACCATCGGCGTCGATGGCGGATCGACCATGTTCTGACCGGCAGCCGCAAGCCCCGGCCCCATCCACCCCTGAATTCGGAAAGTATCGCATGGCAGTCGCCGACGTAACGGGAAAATCGATAGCACAGCTGGTGTCGCTGGCAGGCAAGACCGCCGTGGTCACGGGCGGCGCGCAGGGGCTTGGCAGGGCTATTGCGAGCCGGCTGGCCGAGGCCGGCGCGACAGTCGTGATCGGAGACCTCAACCTCGATGTCGCCACTGCAGCCGCCGCAGAGATTGCGACCGCAACCGGCAGCAAGGTTAGCGCCGCCCTGCTTGACGTGACAGACGCGGACTCGGTTGCCGCGACGGCGCAGATGGCTGCCGGCCTGGACGGGGGCATCGACATCTGGGTCAACAATGCAGGCATCTACCCCAACGTCCTGCTGGAAGACATGACCAGCGAGCTCTGGACAAAGGTGATGGACATCAACCTCAAGGGCACGTTCCTGGGCTCGCAGGAGGCGGCTCGCCGGATGACCGCTGCCAGCAAGGGTGGCGTGATCGTCAACCTGGTCTCGACTGCCGGTTTTGGCGGGATGGCCCCCGGCGTTTCAGCCTATGTCGCATCCAAGCACGGCGTCCTGGGCCTTATCAAGCAACTGGCGGTGGAACTGGCACCGAAGGACATCCGGGTGCTGGGCGTCGCGCCGACCTTCTGCACTACGGAAGGCAATTCGAAGGCCCTGGCGGAACTGCCGGACCGGGTTCGTGAAGAAATCTCGGCAACTTTGACATCCCGGCTGGGACGAGTGGGCGTTCCTGACGACATCGCCCGGGTGGTGCTTTTCTGCGCCTCCGATTTGTCTATGTTCATGACCGGCAGTACTCTGCTAGTGGACGCCGGGGAGGTCTCGGCCTGAGAAACGCAAAATGCGTCGGGCTCTGATTTGCCTCGAAAAGTTTTCGGGCCGGAAAAAATTCGGCCTTTGGGAGGAGAGGAAAATGATTTCATATCGTAGCCTTGCGATTGCAAGCCTGTCGCTTGCCGCCGTGGTGAGCGCGCCCGCGTTCGCTCAGGAAGCCCAGTCCAATGACGGCGCTGACGAGGGCGACGACAGCATTGTCGTTGTCGGCACCCTGATCCGCGGCAGCGAGACGATCGGCGCACAGACCCTTACCGTTACGCCCGAAGCGCTGACCGCCAAGGCCGCCAACTCGACCAACGAGCTGCTCGCGCTGGTTCCGCAGATTTCCAACACCTTCAACGGCCGTTTCGAAGGCGATCCGCGCGGCGTGAGCGCCGGCATCTCGATCACCAAGCCGAACCTGCGCGGCCTGCCCGGCGCGAATGCCAGCTCGGGCGGCACCACGCTGGTCATCCTGGATGGCTTCCGTTTCACCCCGGTGGGCGTCAACCAGTCGTCGATCGACGTTGACATCATCCCTGCCGCCGTCCTGTCCGGCATGGACGTGATTACCGATGGCGGCACCTCGCTCTATGGCGCGGACGCAGTTGCCGGCGTGATCAACTTCCGCACCATGCGCAAGTTCGAAGGCATCAAGGTCGATGCAAACTACGGCATGGGCACGACGATCAAGAACTTCGACCAGTGGGACGCCCAGCTGACCGTCGGCAAGAGCTGGTCGACCGGCAATGCCTATATCTCGGGTGGCTACGCCAGCCGCGATTCCGTCCTCAACAACGAAACCAGCTGGGCTGGCGGCCAGATCTTCAGCCCCTCCATGGTGCCGAGCTTCACCGGGACCCAGTGCAACACCCCGGTCGGAACCGAAACCCGTTGGAAGTACGTTGCCAGCGCCGGCGGCGTCTGGACCAATGACGCGCGCGCTTCGGGTGCGGGCACCTTTGCGGTCGGCACGGCTTGCGACAGCGTCGGACCGAGCGCCTATCTTGCCGGCCAGAAGCGCTACAACGTCTTCGGTCAGGTGACCAACGACTTCAGCGATACCGTTTCGCTGCGCATGACGGCCTATTACACCAAGCGCGATCAGAGCCTTCCGGTCTTCCCGCGCGGCGTAACCTCGGCCGGCAGCGGAATCACCAGCGGCTCGCAGGTGCTTGCCCTTTATGGCCGCCCGGCGTTCAACACGATCCAGGCGATCACCGAAGGCATCGGCTTCTCGCTGGCGCCCAACGCGGCCTATGTGAACACGCCGAGCAAGGTCGGCTTCGAAACCTGGGGTGTCACCCCCGAGCTGACCGTGAAACTGGGCAGCGACTGGCAGGTCCGCACGACCGCGCACTTCGGCCGTTCGTTCAACTACCAGAAGTTCCCGGGCATCAACACGGTTCTGGCCCAGTGCTACATCACGGGCTGCACGGCCGCCGCTTCGCCCACCGGCGCAGCGATCGCTGCCGGCCAGCTGAACCCGCTGAACGCTGCGGCGGCCAGCGCTGCCGTGATCACCGACCTGATCGACTACGAGAACGCCCAGGAAACCGAGCAGCAGCTGTTTGTTGCCCGCACGGTTGCCGACGGCCCGCTCTTCGCGCTGCCGGGCGGTGACGCCAAGGTCGCCGTGGGTGCCGAGTACCAGGACAACCAGGCCAAGAGCCACCTTCTGGCCGGTCGCGTCGATGCGGTGAAGGCCCTGCCCTGGCAGAGCTACGGCCGCCATGCCTACTCGCTGTTCGGTGAACTTTCGCTTCCGGTCCTGACGTTCCTCGACCTTTCGGCCTCGGTCCGTCATGACAAGTACAGCGACTTCGGCTCGACGACGAACCCCAACTTCGGTGCCACGCTGAAGCCGACCAACTGGCTGAAGATCTTCGGCCACTGGAACAAGTCGTTCAACGCTCCGACGGCCGTTGACGGTCTGGGCCTTGGCGTTGGCCGCTTTGCCGCCGCTTACGGTTCTAGCCGTCCGTACGATCCTTATACGCCGAAGAAGGATAACGGCCTTGGCACCTTCGCCATGATCGCCGAAGGCGTGAAGGCGGGCATCAAGCCGCAGACTGCGGAAAGCTGGGCAATCGGTCTCGAACTGACCCCGCTCGAAGGGCTGCGCGTCGGCGGCGAGTTCTACTCGATCGACTTCCGGGACGTGCTGGGTGCGGTCAACCCGCAGAACCTCAACACCTACATAACCAACCCTGATCTCTACATTTACAACGCCCAGCTCACCGGTCCTGCAACCACCAGCGGCTTTGCGAACCTCTACGAGGAAATCCTCGCCAGCCTGACGAACGGTGCCGCCCTCAAGACGCAGCAGAGTGCCGGAAGCATTGGCCTGTTCGTTGACCGCCGCACCTCGAACATCGGTTCGGCCAAGCTGCAGGGCGTGGACTTCCACGTGTACTACGATGCCATCGTGGGCAACGGAAACCTGTCGCTCGGCCTGGCTGGAACCAAGACCACCAAGTCGACCGCCAACTTCGGCGTTCCGACGGACGAACTTGGCAACGGCGGCCCCGAATTCACCTTCATCAGCTTCGTGGGCTACAAGACCGGCGGGTTCTCGAGCAGGCTGACCTGGAACTATTCGGGCTCGTACAAGGACTCGGCACCGAACGTTTCGGGGCTCATCGGCCAGGCCATTAACCCGTTCCAGACCTTCAACCTGGCCCTCGGTTACGAGTTTGGGGAATCGGCTGGCGCGCTTTCGGGCACCACGCTGCGCCTGAATGTCGACAACATGTTCGATGCCAAGCCGCAAATCACGCCGCGCGGCCAGGCCAACCTGGTGACCTACGCCGGCTGGACCCTTGGCCGCATGCTCAAGATGGGCATCAGCAAGAAGTTCTAGTCCGCTCGCAATAGCGAACTGGCAAGCGGCCCGGCTCCTCCCAGCCGGGCCGCATTTTTTTTGGCAAGCCGGAGCGCTGACCGGCGCCATTGCCCTCGAGAGGACGAGGGCAGCACGATCGCGCCCCGGACCAACGCACCGACCAATGTTTCCGGGCGGAAATACTATCCGCAACACCCGATGCTAGCCTCGCGAGCGGAGGCGGATACCTGAACCTGAGGATCGGGGCCTGCCATCCGTCAACGATAAAATTGGGAGGCTGCCATGAAAGTCCTGCTCACTTCGACCGTGCTCGCTGCGGGAATGCTTTTGCCCGCGGGTCCGGTACTGGCCCAGACTGCCGAGGACGGCGTCGAAGCACCGGCGAACAGCAACGAGATCGTCGTATCTGCCCGCCGCCGCGACGAAGCGCTGCAAGAGGTGCCGCAGACCGTCAACGTGGTGACCTCCGAGCAGATCG
This sequence comes from Novosphingobium sp. TH158, assembly GCF_002855555.1. NCBI lineage: Bacteria > Pseudomonadati > Pseudomonadota > Alphaproteobacteria > Sphingomonadales > Sphingomonadaceae > Novosphingobium > Novosphingobium sp. TH158. The sequence goes on from NZ_PKRT01000001.1 coordinate 1,486,951, forward strand.
AGAAGCTCAACCTGCGCAATTTCACCGACATCCAGGCGCTCGTCCCTGGCCTGACGCTGTCGGGCGGCGGCAGTTTCTCGACCTCCGCCACAGTCCGCGGCGTGGCCTTCAATCCCGAAGCGAGCGGCAACAACGCCACGGTCGAATTCTACCTGAACGAGGCGCCGATCTCGTCGAACTTCCTGTTCCAGTCCTCGTTCGACGTGGGCCAGTTCGAACTGCAGCGCGGCCCGCAGGGGACCTTGCGCGGCCGTGCATCGCCCTCGGGTTCGATTACCGTGACGACGCGCAAGCCCAACCTCCGGGAGGCAGGGGTCTCGTTCAGCGCCACGGCAACCGATACCGATGCCTACAAGGGCGATTTCGCGCTGAACGTTCCTGTGATCTCCGACGTGCTGGGCATTCGTCTTGCCGGCGTGATCGACGAGAACAAGGGCAACCTGATCCGTTCGATCAAGGAAGATGGCACCTACACCCCGGCGCCGTTCCGCAAGACCAAGGCCCTGCGCGCCAGTGCCCGGTTCGAGCCGGCGGACTTCGCCTCGTTCAACTTCATGTACCAGACCCTGCGCAGCCGGCAGGTCCAGTACGGTTCTGTGGAATCGGCCACCTTCGTCACCGGCCTGCCTTCGGTGGCGACACCGGTGATCAAGCCTTACGACCGGCTCAGCCTTGAGGATTCAGGATCGCGGCAGGGACAGGACCAGCAGATCTACGTTTGGAACGGGGAGCTCCGTTTCGCCGGGCAGAAGTTCAGCTACACCGGGTCTTATAACAAGCAGGACTTTCTCTCGCTGGCCGCTTCGGATGGTGCCGACTTTTTCGGCCCGCCGCGTTTCTCGCTTGTGGAACGAGCCTTCCGCGATCCCACGGGATATGAAGCGGTGTGCAGCGAACAGGGCCGGCGCGCCAACCTGACGCCAACCAACCAGGCCTATTTCCAGTGCACCCACGGCACTGCCACTCGCAAGTCACACGAACTGCGACTGGCCTCGGACGAACGCGTATTGGGCATCTTCGATTATGTCGCCGGGTTCCTGTATGACCGCAACAACTCCCCGAGCCGGTTGACGCAGGAAACGCCCTTGCTCAACAGCACCGGCACGGCGGTATCGTCGATCAACCTCACCTCGATTATCCGCGACGCCAATTCCACGGAAAAATCCTGGTTCGGCAACGTCATCGCCCATATCGGCGAGCGTGCGGAAGTATCCGGCGGGCTTCGCCATATCAATTACCGCAACTTCTCCAGCTTCCTGCAGAACGGCAACCGCACGATTCCCGACCGGAACAATACGGTTGAGGCAACCGTCTGGTCGGCATCGGCGAAGTACCGCTTCAGTGACGACTTCATGGTCTATGGCACGGTCGGAACCTCGTGGCGGCCCGGAGCATTCGCCGTCGGCGATTTCAACCTGCAGCCCACGGTTCGTGAACGGTCGTTCTTCGACCTGCCGCCGGAAAAATCAACCTCCTACGAAATCGGCATGAAAACGTCCTTCCTCGACAAGCGCGGCCGCTTCAATGTCAGCCTCTACAAGCAGGACTACGACAACTACGTTTACCGCGGGGCCGGGGTCTACTTCATCAACTATGCCCTGCAGGGCGGCGTGGTGCGGTCCTCGGTCAGCAACTTCAATTTCGTCGCTGCGGTCCCGGCGACCGTGAAGGGTGTCGAAGTCGAAGGAGCCTTCCAGATCACGCCGCGCTGGTCGGTGAGCAGCAATTTCAGCTACGCCGATGGCAAGATCAAGAACGGTACCATCGCCTGTAACGACCTCAATGCCGACGGGAAGCCCGATACCAATGCCGCGCTGCCGACGGTTGCGGCTTTGCAGGCGGCAGTCGGCCCGGGCGAAAACGTTGCCCAGTGCGTCTATTCCGGTCGGACGCTGACCACGCCCAAATGGTCGGCCAACCTGCAGTCCGAATACAGCTTCCCGGTGTTCGATGCGGCAGGCGGGTTCGTGCGCGCGCTGGTCAACTATACGCCGCGTAACGAGGGCGATCCGAACAACACGAATGACGACGTGTCTGCCTATGCACTGGCCAATGTCTATGCCGGGCTCAGGGCATCAGACGGATCGTGGGAACTGCAGGCCTTCGCCAAGAACGTCTTCAACACACGCCGCATCCTGAGCCAGGGCGGGGCCCCGCTTTCGAGTGCAATCCGCACATCGACCGGCGGCACGATCAACTATGTGTCGGACTACTACAGCGTTTCGGTCAATTCACCGCGCGAGGTGGGGATCAGCCTGCGGCTGGCGATCGGTTCGCGCTGATTTAGGGTCGGGCCTGGCTGGCGGAGAACCTCCAGTCTCCTGCGACCAGGCCTGGCACCTGCGGCCCGCTGCGAGGCGGGCCGTTTTTTTTAAGCGCGGCCCCGGGGCAGAATTACCCGCGCCAGCAGGCCACCGTCAGGCGCGTTCTCGATCGTCAGCGATCCGCCATGCGCCTCGGCAATCGAAAGAGCGATTGGCAGGCCGAGACCGATACCGCCCGTGTCGCGATTGCGCGATCGTTCGGCGCGGAAGAACGGCTCGAACGCCCGCGCCAGATCATCGGGTAACATGCCCGGGCCGTTATCGCGGATTTCCACGGTGGCCGTTTCTTCATCGCAAGCCAATCGCACTGCGACCTTTCCGGCGTACTTGAACGCGTTTTCGATAAGGTTGGTGAACAGGCGCCTTAGCATCACCACATCGCCTTCGATCCGGGCCTCCACAGCATCGATGCTGATGTCGCGCCCGAGATCGCCGTTGTCGTGCACCAGGCTTTGCAGCAGCGAGGTGAGGTCAATGGTCTCGATCGCAAGCGCCTTGCCGTCCGTCTCGGCATAGTCGAGGATCGAGCTGATCAGCCGGTCGAGTTGCGAGATGTCCGATTCCGCTCCCGCCCGTATGGCCTCGGGGGCGTTGGCAATTCGGAACCGCAGGTTGTTGAGCGGCGTACGCAGATCGTGCGCTATTGCCCCGACAAGCGTCGTGCGCTCGCGAATGAAGGCGCCGATACGGGCCTGCATCTCGTTCAGCGCGACGGCGGCGATGCGCGTTTCATTGGGCCCGATCACAGGGACCGGATATTGCTGGTGCCCGTCTCGCACACGGCTGGCCGCCTGCGCAAAGGCGCGGACGGGGCGGGCAATGCGGGTGGAAAACCACATGCTGAACGGCAGTATGATCAGGCCGCCGATCCACGGGCTGGCACGCAGCAGAAACCAGATGTCGACAAAGCCGTTTCCGCTCTCTCGCTTGAAGGTCCGCCATGTGCCGTCGCCTTCGCGCACGTGGGCAATGATCGTTCCGCTGATGACCGGACTTGCCCTGCCGTCACGATCATAAGCATCAAGCTGGCGTTCGACGTAATCGAAATATCGGGCTGAACGATTGCCCAGATAGACGCTTACGCCGTCGACGGAGCGTCCGGTCTCCTCTGCGAGAAGCCTGGAAATGCGCTGCTCGACACTGGTCGTCGGCATTGCCGGAGCGATCGAGCCGGATTGTGAAAACTCTTCGACAATTGACGGGCGCACCGTGTCCTTGCCAAGGATCACGCGTCCCACGTCATAGACCGATATGGCCGAAAGGCGCGGCGGCCCGGCGACTTCCACCGCGACCATGCTGACGGCGGTCAGCAGTGCGATGACGCAAAAGGCGAAGCCTATCATGTAGGCCTGCATGGAATTGAGCCAGAAGCGGGCCCGGCCCATCATGAGCGACCTACCACGGGGGCAAAGAGATAGCCTTCACCCCGCACCGTGCGGATGGCTTCTCCGTTCAGGCATTGGCCCAGCTTGCGGCGCAGGCGGCTGACCTGCACGTCGACTGCGCGGTCGAATGCTTCCGATTCCTCACCGCGCGCCAGTTCGAGCAACTGGTCCCGGCTGAGGACCTGTCCCGGGTTCTCGACAAAGGCAAGGAGCAGTTCGAACTCGCCTTCGGACAGGCTCACCACCAGCCCGGCACGATCGCGAAGCACCCGGCGCACCGGGTCGAAGGTCCAGCCTTCGAACGAGAAGCCGGTGCCCTGAACCCGGCCGGCGCGATCGCCCTGGTATCGGCGCTGCACAGCCCTGATCCGGGCGAGCAGTTCGCGCGGGGCGGCGGGCTTGGGCAGGTAATCGTCCGCACCCATTTCGAGACCGCTGACCCTGTCGGCCTCGCTACCACGGGCGGAAAGCATGATGATCCCGATGTCGCCAATGTCGCGCAATTCCCGCGCCAGCGCGAGACCATCGTCCCCGGGAAGCATGACGTCGAGAAGGACGACCGCAATCTCGTGCCTGTCGAGCACGCGGCGCATTCCCGGCCCGTCGGCTGCAACGTGAACGCGATAGCCATTGGCCGTGAGAAAATCGGAAACCGCTGCCTGCACGGAGGGGTCATCATCAACGATAAGGATGGACGGTCCGGCGGGTTTGTCTGGCATGGTGTTTTCCACGATGTCGCATTGCTACATCCATTGGCAATGGAAAGTATTGCTCGCCGGAAATGAACCGCTCCGGCGCGGCGGTTTGTTGCTGGAGTGAAATACGGACGGCGCACGGACGAGATAAAAGCCCAGCCACCAGAGCCGAGCGCCCTCAAGGCCCGGAATGGCAAGGGCTTTGGGATTGAGAAGCAGGTATGATGTCGCCCGGGGCATGATGTGCCATAATCGGGCCGCCCGTCAGACAATTGCGCAAGGAGTATGATCCTGATGAAATCCGCCACGATCTGTGCGGCACTGCTGGGAACAGTCACCCTGCCGCTCGCCGCCGTCAGCGCACAAACGCCCGCCCCTGCAACGGCACCGCAGATCGCCGGGCCGGTGCTGATGGTAACCGATCTCGAACGCTCGCTGAAGTTCTACACCGACGGCCTTGGCCTGCAGGTGGCCTCGCGCATTCCCGGAAAACCCGGGCCGGGTGCGGTGCTGACGGCACCGGGAACGACGGGCTCGCCCTTCATCCTCCTGCGCCAGCGCAGCGCCGAGACCAGCGTTACACCGCCAGTCGTCCTGGGTGACGGCCTCAGCCGCATCATGATCAGGGTGCCCGATGCCGCGCAGGCTGCTGCGCGCCTGACCGCGGCCGGCTTTGCGGTTCCGGACCTCGCCGGAAAGCGCATCTTCTTTGTGACCGACCCCGACGGCTACCGGTACGAAATCATGCAGGTGCCCGCAGGCAAGTGATCTGCCGCCCTGCCAACCCGCTACCCACTTCATCCTGGAACCCGCAAATGCTTCATAACACCTTCCGCTTTTCCGCGACCTTTGCCTTGCTGGCCGCAGGTATTGCCGCCCCTCTCGGTGCCGAGCCGGGCACCGCGGTTCCTGCCACTTCCCAGCCCGCGACAGTCAAGGTCGATTTCAGCAAGTCGCGCGGTGCTTTCCTGCACCCGGAACGCTACAACAACCTCAGCCGTGCGCGGACCTTTCCCGAACAGCGCGATGCCGACGTCCAGTTCTTCAATGAGCAGGGGCTGCATGGCCACACCTACAAGGTCTGGGTGGATGCCCACCTGATCTTCGATGAGGCAAAGGGCACCTACACCTACGACGCCATTGCCGATTACCTGTCCGACGTCAGCCGGCTTTCAGACAACCTGCTGATGGTCATGGATACGCGGGTCATGATCCGCGACGGCAAGGCGACGCCCGACAAGGTCAAGCCCGTCATCCTGAACATCATGCGCGAACTGAAGCGCCGATATCCGCAGATCAAGTACATCGAAGCTTTCAACGAACCCGATCACAACCTTGCCAAGGTGCTGACACCGTCCGGCCTCTATGACTTCTACAAGGTCTATTACGAGGCCGTGAACCAGGTGAATCGCGAGTTGAAGCCCAAGGTTCCGCTCCAGCTTGGCGGGCCCGGCTTCATGCAATACTCCAACGAGTGGCTGAACCCGTTCCTTGACCGCTACAAGGCGGATCCGTCCCCGGAAAAGCGGCTCGATTTCATTTCCTGGCATGGGTACGGTCGGTTCCCCGAGGGAACGGGCGCAACCAACGGTCCGCGCGCCTATCACTTCTACAAGACCGATCCGAGCGAGGTCGCATCGGAGCGTGGCATGCTGGAGGCGGCACTGAAGGCACGCGGGCTGGATACCCGCATCCCCGGCTTCATCACCGAAACCGGGATCTACCCCGGCCCATCGTTCGACAATGCAAGCGATGCCCGTCCCGATTACCTGATCGGCGCTGCGGGCGTGCCGGCGCTCCATTACTGGTACATGGAAAGCCCGCGCATCGTGCCGTTCAACTGGGTCCTGCGCCACTTCAGCGAAGAGCGAAAGGACCAGCTGATCACGCGCGGCGGTGCTGACCGCAAGACCCCGCTGACCAACACCTTCACCCCTTATGGCAATGCCATGGCGATGATGGCCAAGCTCAAGGACGTGCGGGTGCCGGCGCAATCGAGCGCGCTGGTGAAGGGCAAGGGAGTTTACGCCCTGGCCACCAAGGACAAGAGCGGCGTGGCGGTGATGGTCTGGAACTACCAGCATGTCGGCACGCAATCGTATCAGGTCAGAATCGACATGGCCGCGCTTCCCGCCAGGCTGGCAGGCAAGCCGCTGCGCCAGCGGATGTACCGGATCGATGACAAGATCAGCAATTACTGGGCCAACCCCGCCACGGCGAACCTGCAACAGGTCGGCGAAAGCGTGGTCAAGCCGGGCCGCCGGCATGATATGACGGTGACGCTGACGCCCAATGCCCTGCAGCTCATCGTTCTCGAACCGGCGGCGGGCCGCAAGTAATGGCTTCGCGTTTTCTGCCCGGATGGGCGCTCGCCTGCCTGCTTTCGCTCGTGCTGGGGCCCTTTGGCGCGCCCGCACGGGCGGAAGAGGTTTCGGTCAGCCATGATGCTGCCAATGTCCAGGCGAGCTATGCCGCCGCGCAGCTGCGTGCCGCACTCGATCGCCGGAAGGTCGCGGTGGTTGAGGCCGGTCAGGTCGGAAGCTTCCCGATCGTCCTGTCGATCAAGACGGGCGGGCTCGCCCCGCAAGCCTATGCCATCGATGCCCGGCCCGGTTCGCTGACGATCACGGGCGGTGATGGCCGCGGGCTCATCTATGGCGCGCTGGCGGTCGTCGAACAGCTCGACAAGGGCGTGCCGGTCCGCAGGATGCAAAGCGCAAGCGAGAAGCCGACCGTCGCCTTCCGCGCGATCAAGTTCGACCTCCCGTGGGATTCCTACCGCGCCAGCGCCGCAATCGGCCAGCACAGCGATACCGTCCGCGATCCCCGCTACTGGGAAGCGTTCTTCGACATGCTGGTTCGCAACCGCTTCAATGCGATTACGCTGAGCAACCTGCATCCCTGGCCCTACATGGTGCGGACCAAGGGCTATCCGGCGGCCAACCCTTTCGACGATCGCCAGCTCGAAGAATGGAAACAGCTCCACAAGACGATCTTCCGCCTAGCCAAGGAACGCGGAATCGACACCTACCTGCTGCCCTTCAACATCTTCGTCAGCAAGGAATTCGCCGAGGCCTATGGCGTCGGCAAGCTGAACACCTATCCGCGCTACAACACCAAGGGCGAGAAATCGCCGATTGTTCGTGACTATGTCCGCGCGAGCATCGGGCAGGTGCTGGAAGAATATCCGGACCTGACGGGCCTGGGCATCAACCTTGGCGAAGGCATGGGCGAGATGACGGCGGCCGAGCGGATCGGCTATGTCAACGACACCTATCTTGCCGCCATCCGCGATGCCCGAAGGCCGGTGAAGCTGATCTGGAGCATCAACTCCGTCGAGACCAAGGAATGGCAGCAGACCGGCCATGATCCCAGGATCGACGAGCAGATGCTGCGCGACACGATCGAGAAGATCGATTTCGTCGACGGCCCGATCCAGATCAACTTCAAGTTCAACTGGTCGCACGCGCTGTCGACCACCCGGCTTGCCCAGATTCATGGCGGCAGAATGGGCGATACCTATTTCAAGCCGTTGCCGAAAAACTACCGCATCAACTGGATTGCTCGCAACGAGGACGTATTCGCCTTGCGCTGGGGCGTCCCCTCCTTCGTCCGTGAGCACGTGAAGGCGAACGGTACGCCCGCCTACGTCGGTGGCTATACGGTGGGCAGCGAAACCTACATCCCGGCACGCGACTATTTCACCGCGGCCGACAGCCACGCCCAGTGGACCTATGCCTTCGAGCGGCAATGGCTGTTCTACATGCTCTGGGGCCGGCTGCTCTACAATCCGGATACGCCGGACAAGGTGTTCTCGGACGAGTTCACCCGGCGTTACGGCGAAAAGGGGAAGAGCTTGCTAGGGGCCTTCGAGCACGCCTCGGCGACGCCGCTGCGCCTGGCCTCGCTGTTCTATTCACAGTGGGACCACACGCTCTATAGCGAGGGCATGATGTGGCTGGACGGCCGCACGATGCAATACATCAGCGTCGACGATCTCATCAGGCAGCCGGTGCTTGATCCGACCTATGTCAACATCGCAGACTATGTCGCCACGACGGCGAAGGGGCAGTCTTTCCCCGCCGGACGGATGACACCGCCCATGATCGCCGATCGCCTTGAAGCTGACAGCCGCAGGGCCCTGCAACTCGTGAAGGACATTGACCCCGGCAAGGACCTGGCGCTGCCCTACGAGGTGGCCGATGTGCGGACCTGGGCCCACCTCGGCCTGCACCTCGCCGCCAAGATTCGCGGCGGCGTGGCCTTGCAGACCTTCCGCACGGGCGGCGATGCTGGTGCGAAGCAGCAAGCGGTCAGCCAGCTCGAGACGGCCCTGGCCGAATGGGACGAAGTGGTGAAGATCACCACTCCGCTCTACAGGCCGATGCTGCTCACCCATTTCACTGGCCAGAGTTCAGCCCTGAACCCGGATGCAGAGTTCCACTGGAAAGGCCTGCGCCAAAGCGTGGCAGCGGACGTGGAAGCCGCGCGAAACGCATCTCCTGCGAGCGCCAAATAGTCTCGTCAAAATGTGGAATCCCAGTCCACATTGAGGGGCAAGAGATCGGCTAAGGCAGCGCCGGCCGGTAATGGCCGGCGCTGCTACCGGGCTGATCGCGGTATCGGACGGGAATGCGTTTCCCCGTTCGACTCTTATCGCCGGCAGGCCGGGTTGTTCGCTTGCGGCAGGGCGATGAAGTTGACGCTGAAGGGAGCGAGGTCGATCTTCCCTGATGTGGCCTTGGGTTTCATTGCCGGCAGGCGATCATCCTTGCCGACCGCCAGTTCCTTGCCGTTCAGCAGAACTGTCTTGCCCTGCAACTCCGGCCCGGTGAGCGCATAGACCTGCGCCTGGCCCTTTACTGCAACCGCATAGGCGCGGTCCTTCATGTTCAGGGCCAGCAGGGCGACACCGCCGCGGCTGCCCCTCAGGCAATGGGCATAAGTATGGAGCCCCTCCTCGGTCGGGCCTGCATCAAGGATGCGCGTGCCCATCAGTCGCCGCCAAAGCACCGCACCCCAGTAGCTGGCGTTGGGATCGAACGTCTTTTCGTCGATCACGCCATTGTTGCCGCTGATCAGCGCATGGGTGAAGATCGCATCGAGCCCGTTCTTGGCAAGGCGCGCTCCCGTGTCGAGATAGCGGAACATGTCGAGGAAGGTCGGCTGCCACTGCAGGCCGCCACAGGCCGCGCCTCCGGTTTCCGTCAGCCAGATCGGGGCGCCGGGTGCATACTTGTCACGCAGGGTCCTGATCTTGAGCAGCTGCCGCTCGGGCCGGGCAAGGAATTCGGGATCGAAGGCCTTGTCCGCGGTGATGCTCTGCGGTGAATTGGCAGGCGCACAGCGCTGTGAAAGCACCGGGTAGAAATGGTAGGAGAAGATCCCGAACTTCGGCCGGGGCTGTGCCTGGGCATAGTCCTCCGGAGTGGGCTTCATGATCGATTCGACGCCGGGGATACCGAGCATCGCATTGCCCGGACCGGCAAGCCGCGTGGTCGGCGCGGCCTTGCCCATGAATGTGCTGAACGCGGCAAAATCCCGGCCGAACTGATCAACGCTGTAGCCCTTGGGCAGCTCGGGATATTCCGGCGCGTTGGGTTCGTTATAGAGTTCCGCGGCGTAGAGTGAGCGACCGATGGAGCGGGTATAAGCCATCCACGGTGCCGCCATGGCGGGCGTCCAGTCGTGGTTGGCATCGCGGACCCCGGTGGAGATGGTGAAGGAGGTCACGACCTTCGCATTGACCGCTGCCGCGAAATCGAGCGCTTCCTTCCAACGCTTGCGCGTAAGCACCACCTTGAAGCCCTTGGGCGCCTGCTCAAGCTTCGGCAGGTCATTGTCCTGGAAATAGACGTTGTTGGCCGTCGTACCGCTGTAGCGCAGATAGAACGGCGCCAGTGCGGAAGTCAGGTTGCGCAGGCGGCGATTGGTCAGGTCCGTTGCGGCCCTTGCCTCTCGCGCGTCGGAAACCGACTTGGCCGGCTGCCCGCCCAATTTGTCGAAAGACTTCCAGGTTTCCCCGCCCGTCAGGTGCGAGAAACCGATCTGGTAGGACTGGAAGCGCTCGTCGGTCTGGCGGACGAAAGGCAGGCTCTTCGCATCGACAATCCGCGCCGGTTGGCCGCCATTGGCGATGGCCGGATTGTGTGCGGCAATCGCCCAGGCCAGTGCCCCGGTCGCCGAAATCATTGTCAGGCAGGTTGCAGTTCGCACGTTCGGATTCTCCCGGGAAATGATTCTTTCGGAGCCACAGCTATCACTGTTGCGCATTCTGGTAAAAACTTTTATCCAAAATTCCGGATGGGGCAATAGCGCCCGGCCGGACTGCCTGCGGGCATGGGCAGGCGAAGTTGATTGGGAATGCGTGACGACAGTCGAAACCGATGTAGCCGGACACTTGGCGGCCAGTCCTGCCGGGCTTGACGGCCGGGCGAGGAAGCTGCTGCTGCAGCTGTTCGATGCGGCGGTGGCGGCTGCCGATCCGGCCAAGGTGCTTCCCCAACACTTGCCGCCAAAGCCCGCCGGTCGTTGCGTCGTCGTCGGTGCGGGCAAGGCTGCGGCTTCGATGGCGGAAGCCGTTGAAGCGGCCTGGGCTGATGTCGCCATTTCCGGCTGCGTGGTTGCGCCATACGGATATGGCAAGGCCTGTACCCGCGTCCGCGTGCTGGAAGGCGGGCATCCGGTGCCGGACGAGAATTCGGTCAAGGCGGCGCGGGAAATCCTCTCCGCAGTCAAGGGCCTGGGCAAGGACGATCTTGTCCTCGCGCTGATCTCCGGCGGCGGCTCGGCCGCCATGTGCCTGCCGGCCGAGGGCTTGACCCTTGCCGACAAGCAGGCCGCCAATCGCCTGCTGCTGGCATCGGGTCTTGATATCCGCACGATGAATGCCGCGCGCCGCCGCCTGTCCGCAATCAAGGGCGGCCGCCTTGCCGCTGCCGCCGCACCGGCGCGGGTGGTGACCCTGGCAATCAGCGATATTCCGGGTGACAACCCATCGGCCATCGCTTCCGGGCCGACGGCGCCGAACGAAGATGGCGCGCTTGACCTGAGCCATGTCGTGCAACGGCTGGGCTCGGCGTTACCCGCCCCGGTCGCGCGGCTCCTGCTCGATCCGGGACCGCCGGTTGTCCTGTCCAATGCCGATCCCGTCAGGCTGGTGGCAACTGCGGCGTCATCGCTGGAGGCGGCGGCAGTGCTGGCGCGCGGGCATGGTGTGGAGCCGATCCTGCTCGGCGACGACCTGGAAGGCGAAGCTGCCGAACTGGGCCGGGCCATGGCGCGGCAAGTGGCGGCAACCACCGGACCTGTCGTGCTGATTTCGGGCGGCGAGACGACCGTCACCGTCGGCAACGGACCTGCTGGACAGGGCGGGCGCAATACCGAATTCCTGCTCGCCCTTGCCGGCGAGCTTGCCGGCAACGCCCATGTCTGGGCGCTTGCCGCCGACACCGACGGCGAAGACGGCGCCAACCTTGGTGCTGCCGGAGCAATCTACACGCCCGATACGCTTGCCCGCGCAAGGGCCGCCGGGCTGGACGCGCGCGATGCGCTTCAGCGGCATGACAGCGGGGCATTTTTCGATGCCCTGGGGGACCTTGTCCGCACCGGGCCGACTTTCACCAATGTCAACGATTTCCGGGCGATTCTCGTCCTGCCGACCCCGCTCGGCCAAGCAATCCAGGAGTAATGGGAATGAATATCGGCTTTATCGGCCTTGGCATCATGGGCCGACCGATGGCGGGCCACCTGCTCGCCGCAGGACACCGCCTCGCAGTGGTCAAGCACCGTTCGGACCTGCCCGCCGAACTGGTCGAAGGCGGCGCGCTGGTCTGCGCCAATCCGCGCGAAGTGGCCGAAGCATCCGACGTCATCATCACCATGGTTCCCGATACGCCCGACGTCGAACGGGTGCTGTTCGGGGCCGATGGCGTGGTCCATGGCCTGGCGGTGGGAAAGCTGGTGATCGACATGAGCTCGATCGATCCGATCGCGACGCGTGAATTCGCCTCGCTCATCGCCGAACTGGGGGCGGACTATGTCGATGCACCGGTGTCGGGCGGCGAAGTCGGTGCCCGCAATGCCGCGCTGACCATCATGTGCGGCGGCACACCCGAAGCCTTTGCCCGGGCGCTTCCGCTGTTCGAGGCGATGGGCAAGAACATCACCCATGTCGGCGGGGTCGGCGATGGCCAGGTGGCCAAGGTCGCCAACCAGATCATCGTGGCGCTCAACATCGAGGCGGTGAGCGAAGCGCTCGTCTTCGCCGCCAAGGCCGGAGCCGATCCGGCGCGGGTGCGCGAGGCGCTGCTCGGCGGCTTTGCCTCGTCGCGCGTGCTCGAGGTTCATGCAGAGCGCATGATCAAGCGCACCTTCGATCCGGGTTTCCGCATCGAACTGCACCAGAAGGACCTGAACCTGGCACTTGGCAGCGCACGCGCGCTTGGCCTGTCGCTGCCCAACACGGCATCGACCCAGCAGCTGTTCAGCGCCTGCGTGGCGCAGGGCGGCGCGGGCTGGGATCATTCCGGACTGGTCAAGGCCATCGAAACGCTGGGGCAGTTCAGCCTTGGCGAATGACCGGCTTGGTTCGCCGGCGCTGACGCGCTACGAACCGGTCATGGCAGTCACCTCGATCCGGCCCGAAAAGCTTGCCGACGCCGTCGCGCGGCACATCCAGGAGCTCATTCTGGAGGGCGCCCTGCCGCCCGGCGAACGCCTGCTGCCGGAACGCGAACTTGCCGCCAAGCTCGATGTCTCGCGCCCTTCGCTGCGCGATGCGCTGGAGCAACTGGTCGAGCGCGGCATGCTGATGACCGATGCCAACGGGGCCTGCTATGTCAGCGACAAGATCGGCAAGTCGATCCGCGACCCGCTGATGCACCTGTTCGACGATGCCCGCGGTCGGTTCGATTGCATGGAATTTCGCGCTGTCGTCGAAGCTGCGGCTGCCGGCCTTGCCGCCGAGCGCGCCTCCGAGGCGGACCGGGAGGAAATCACCCGCTGCTTCGGCAAGATGGAAGCCGCCCACGAAAACGGGGACATGGATGCAATTGCCGCCACCGACGGCGATTTCCACTTCGCCATCTATGGCGCAGCGCACAACGTGATGCTGCTGCAGGTGATGCGCAGCCTGGAATCGATCCTGCGCTCCAACGTCTACATGAACCGGCGCAACCTCTACGAACATCGTCGCGACCGCGAGGAGCAGCTGGCCGAACACCGCGCGATCTATGAGGCGATCATGGCCCGCGACGCCGCCGGAGCCGAAGCGGCTTCGCGCCAGCACATGGTTTCCACCATGCAGACCCAGCGCGAAATCCACGAAGAGGAACAGCGGCTCGAAGCGGCAATCCGCCGGTTGGCGCGCAATGAACTTCTCGCCACGCCCAAGGGCAAGCGCTGAAGCGGCTTACCCCCGGGTGTAAAGGTCCTCGGGGGTCAGGGGGTTGAGCATCGGTTCGCCCGCTTCGAAGCGCCGGATATTCTCGACGATGATTTCCAGCGAACGCGCCGTGCGGTCTGGCACGGCAGGTGTGACGTGCGGGGTGATCAGGGCGTTCGGCGCGTCCCAGACCGGGCTGTCCTGCGGCAGTGGCTCGACCTTGAAGGTATCGAGCCCCGCCCCGGCAATCGTGCCGGCATGGAGCGCGCGCACCAGCGCCGCCTCATCGACGACAGGCCCGCGCGCCATATTGACGAGATAGCCACGGGGCCCGATCAGCTGCAGTTCACGCTCACCGATCAGGCGGTGGGTCTTGTCCGACAAGCCGAGCGCCAGCACTACGAAATCGCTTTCGGCCAGCAGCGTGTCGAGGCTTTCGCCGGCATCTGCGCTGAATACCTTGTCCACGCCGGCCGGCGCCTCAGCATCGCGCCGCCGGTAACCCAGCACCCGCATGCCGAAGGCCTTGGCCCGCAGCGCCAGTTCCTTGCCGGTATTGCCCAGGCCGACGATGCCCATGGTGCGGCCATAAAGCCCGCGCAGGTCTTCCTGCCCCGGCACGCCCCACCGGTGCGCGCGCTGGGCATCGAGGAAATCGGGATAACGATAGGCAAGCGCCAGGCAGAAGAACAGCGCATGTTCCGCCAGCACCGGCGCCGATCGGCCCGAGGACCCGGTCACGACCAGTCCCTCGCGGAAAGCCTCGGGCTTCGCTGCCCGGTTGAGGCCGGCATGATCGACATGGATCCAGCGCAAATTGGGCGCGGACAGGATGTCGATACCCGGGTCCTTGGCCAGGATGGCAATCGTCGCGCGGTCCAGCGCCTCGGCGAAGCCGGGACTTTCCGGACTGTCGAAGCGCAGCACCTCCGCCTCGCCAAGGGCATCGCGCAGCCCCTGCCAATGTGCGCCCTGGTAGCGCAGTGTTGTAACGACCGTGTGCCCTTGCATGGCGTCCCTCACGCTTTCGCCCGCGGCAGGACGAGCACTTCGAAGTACTTCACCGGCGGCACATCGATCCAGCAATAACCTTCGGCATCGACAGACCCGGACGCGATCTCCGCTCCGCTGACCAGCGCCTTGCCGGTGCCCGAGACATCGCGCACGCCAAGTCGCAGGCCCGCAATCGCCGGCGGCTCCTCATAGGCACTGCCGCGCTGGCCGGCGTAGTTGACGAGGTGGACCATCCGGCAATCACCCTTGTCACGCACGGTAACCTCGATCGCGCCCGCACCCTCAAGCTTAATCGGTGCGCGAGTTGCCCGCTTGATGAGCTGCGCCAGCAGATCACGATGCTCGGCCAGGCCATCGCGGAAATAGAGCCATTCGGGAAGCCAGGGCAGCCAGACAACGCGCCCCTCGCCATGCGCCCGCGTGAGCACGCCCGGACCGGCGGAAGCCAGATCCTGCGGGAAGCAGAGCTCGGGCGGGCCATATTGCTGGACCGGCATCAGCGAGAGCATCGCTTCTGCACCGGGTTTGGCCGCGGCGGGGAAATACCATCCGTCGAGATGGGCAAGGCGGGTTTCGGGAAAGTCCAGTTCAGCCTCGCCGATGGCGAAATAGGTCTCAAGACCGGCAATAGCTTCGCGAGGCGCCCCGGCAGGGAAAGAGGCAAGCGCGAATTCGCCGCGCCGGTTGCCGCGATCGTCGTAAAGCCCGGTTTCGCCCGTGGCGATTACCGTGCCGCCTGCCGCGACATAGGCATCGAACGCTGCGGCTTCGGCATCGCTCATGCAGGCGGTGTTGGGCAGGACGATCACGTCATAGCGGGCGAGTTGCTCGGCAATGTCGGCATCTTCCATCTGCTCGTCGCTGACGAAGTCGAACGGGATGCGCGCTTCCAGCAGCAGGCGGTATGCCCCCCGGAAGCACTGGTTGCGCGTCTTGCCGCTGGCGGTTGCCCCGGCGTGAAGGTCCGCCGTGCGCGAATGGTACAGCGCGACGCGGGCGGCGGATCGCGTGCCGGTCAGGTGCTCGCCATTGGCCTTGTGCCATTCCATGAAGCGGTGGACCGGCTCAAGCGGTTCGCGGTTCGGCTGGTCGAAAAGGCCAAGCAGGTAATAGTCGATCTGCGCGCCATTCGCGATCTGCTGGCCGAAGCGCAGCATGTGGTTGTGCGACGTTTCCGAGGCATAGCGCCACTGGTAATCGAGGAAATTGGTGGAGGCGCAGGAATAGGCACGGCCCCGCCCGATCGCCGCGCCCCAGCGGGCAAGTTCGCCCGGCTGATGCGGCCATTCGGGTGCCGGGCGACTGACGGCGCGCTGGATTTCCAGCCGCATGAAATCGCAGGCACCCTTGCCGTTGCCCATGATCCCGGTGGAGGGGCGCAGCTGCTTTACCGTGTCGTAGATGTTCTGCGCCGCCGCCTGGCTCGTGCGGCGCTTGAACAGGATGTAATCGGCATAGGCGGGATCGCTGAAGTCCTCGCGCTCCGGCAGCTCCCGACCGAACATCCCGGCAAAGGCGGATTGGCAATTGGCGCAATGGCACATGCCGCGGTTCCGGCCGCTGTAATCGACCGGCTGGTATCCGGTCATGTTGAAGAAGGCGCCGTCGAGGTCGTAACGCGAAATACCTTCGCGCAGGATCTGCAGGGCGTAGTCCTTTGCCCAGCCACCGTTGACGCAGGCCTGATAGGTCCCGTTGTACTCCTGCGGTTCGCCTGCCCTGTTGTGCACGAACCATTCGGGGTGCGCGTCGTAGGCCAGCTTCGTTCCCTTGGAGAGATCGAAGCGACCGACCATGCGCAGGCCTTCACGGCGCGCGGCGGCGAGCATTTCGCCGGTCAGGTCGCCGGTGATGTAGGGGTTGCGGGCGTGGAGCGGCAGCTCGGTGGGATAGAAGGCATAGATCCCGCCCACGTTGAAGGTAATAGCACTTGCGCCAAAGTCCCGCGCCTGCCGGGCCAGCGATGCCGGATCGAGGCTGGCATCGATCAGGCGCAGGTTAGTCTGCACGATGCGGTAGGGCTGTTCCCACCACATTTGCTTGTCAGTCGCCAAAGTCCGAATCCCTTCATCAAGCCGCGGCAGGATCGTTCCACCTGATTTCATCATGCGAACGCGCCTGGCAAGCCGGCGGGGTAGACGACCGCGAAATCATGGTCAAATTATTTGACCGAAACTGCGGAATCGGACTGGCAAGGCGCAGCAGCGATGCTAACCAGAACAGGAGCTGGCGTCGGCACGTATCCTGGGGAGGAACTGCCGGCGCCAGTTCATTTCCGGCGCTCACGAAAAAGCGGCCCTCCCCGCCGGGGGAAGGCCGCTATTATCGAAGATTGCCGGTCAGAACTTCTTTTCGAGACTGACGCTGAAGAACCGGCCGATGAAAGAGCCCTGGCCAACGCCGCCAATCTGCCCCGTGCCCGTGGCGCGGTTGATGAATGACGGCTTTTCATCGAGCAGGTTGTCGATGTTGACCGAGATCGTCGTTCCTTCGAGGATTCCCTGCCTGGGCAGCTCGTAGCTGGCGTAGAGGTTCACCGTCTGGAAGGATTCCACATAGGTCTGGTTGGTCACGCCCAGCACCGGATAACCGCCAAGGTAATCCCACGCGACGCGCGCTTTGACCGGACCGCTGGAATAGTTGAGCGACGCGGTGAAGGCATCGCGCGGATTACCGTTCAGGAACTGGTTGACGAAGGGCGCGCCCGACGGGTTGGACAGGTCCAGCTTGATACCGTGAGTGCCGGCAATCGCCGGCGTGAAGGTGCCGATGCCGGTGTCGATACGGTACTGCAGCGAGTAATCGATCCCGGAAATGCGCGATTCCCCAAGGTTCGCAGTGCGCGAATCCACGACGATCTGCGGAATGCCGAGGCGGTCGACCGAGCCGCCGCCTTCGATCGGCAGGCCGGACAGGCCGTGGAAGGCGTTGATCTGCGCCAGCTTCTGCGCATCCGTGCCGGTGGGGATCACGTAGTAACCGGCATAGGCCGGGGTTGTCAGGAACTGGCTGGTATTGGGGCCTGCAACCACATTCTTCATGCTGATCCAGTAATAGGTCACACTGGCTTTCAGCCCCGGCGCAAAGGCAGGCGTAAAATCGATGCCCACGTCGAAGGTGCGGGCGGTTTCAGCCTTGAGGCCTGGATTGCCGCCCTGGATTGTCGCCATCGGCAGGTTCGAATTGCCGCCCGGCGGGATCAGCGCCGTCGACGTGGTGGACGACAGCACGACCGAAGGCGGCTTGGCCATCGAGTTCAGGCTCGGCGCGACGAACGCGGTGCCGTAGCTGGCGCGAAGTGCGATGCCGTCCACCGGCGTCCAGGTGCCGGCGATCTTCGGATTGAAGGTGCCGCCAAAGTCGGAATAGTCATCGTAGCGGCCCGAGATGTTCAGGATCAGGCTCTGGAAACCGGACACCGCATTCTCTGCGCTGAACAGCGGCAGCACCACTTCGGCGAAGGCCGAATAGACCGTGCGATCGCGATAGGCGATGCCGCCGGCCAGGGCCGGATCCTCCTTGCCGAGCGGCCCGACCGCTTCGATGCTGTACTGGTCTTCCCAATACCGCTCGCCGCCCACCGCCAGCTTCACGTCGCCGCCGGGCGCCGCGAACAGCGGGCCATCGAACACGATCTTGGAATGGACCGTCTCGTGATCACGGTGGGTGTACTTGTTCCAGTTGCGGATCTGTTCAAGCAGGGCCGGATTGGTCTGCGAAAGGTTGAACGGATTGAGCGCGGTTGCAGTCGTCAGCGGCGCGCCGGTCGCTCCGGGATCCAGGGCCAGCTTGTAAGCCGGGTTGATGTCACCCTGATTCACGGTGCCATCGCCGTAGCCATAGTTGAAGGTGGCAACCCCGCGCCAGCCGCCGCCGATGGTCCACTTCAGGCTGGGCATCACCTGCCAGGTCTTGAAGTCCTGGTCAGAGATCACCGAATTGCCGAAGACGCTGCCGAAGGTGAAGTTGACCGTCTGCGAGGTGGTTCCCGGAACCGGGGTCTGGAAATAGGGATTGGCCCGCGTTCCCGTGGATCGGATCGTGCCCGTCGCCGCCGTCTGCTGGAAGAAGAACTGGTCGTTCCGCTTCGAGAAATAGGCATCCACGCCGAATTCGAGGTTGTCGGTGATCTGCTGGTTGAACGAACCCAGCACGCTCCACCGCCGTTCGTGCGGATAGATGTCCTGGTAGTCATTCGGATCGCAGCGGTTCGCCGTCGTCGACCAGTTCGGATAGGCGTAGGTCGTCGTACCCACCACCACGTTGGGCACCGCGCAGCTGGTGAGGCGGAAGTCGCTGCCGCCGCGCGAACGCAGGTCATTCGAGACGAAGCTGCGGTCCGAACCGAGAATGTTCGAGTGCCCCGAATAATCGACCGCAACGAGGACATTGCCGGTGTCCCAGACCTTGCCCCAGGCGCCGCTCATGTTGAACTGGCTGTATTCGTCCGCCATGCCATAGGTGCCGCGCACCTCTGCGCCGTCGAGCGTCTTGCGGATCACGAAGTTGATCGTCCCGGCCACGGCGTCGGACCCGTAAATGGCCGAACCGCCGCCAAGCACCACTTCGACACGGTCGATCGCCGAAGTGGGGATGACCGCGGGATCGGGCCGGGTGCTGAAGCCGCCGCCGACCATGCGGTTGCCGTTCCACAGGAACAGCGTGCCATCGCCGGGCTGCGTGTTAGGCAGGTTGCGCAGCGCGGGGATTGCGAAGGACTGCGTGGCCGATGCCTGGCCGGCCGGCGCGCCACCGAAGTTGCGGATCTGCGGGATGTTGGCCAGCAGGTCCACCGTGCTGGTGACGCCGGTTGCCTTCACTTCCTCGCGATCGACGGCGACGGTGGAGGCGCCCACGGGCTTAACCAGTCCGCGGATCGACGTGCCGGTGACGACGATTTCCTCTTTGGCCGAAGCATCGCCGGCTTCATCCGCGGCAGCCTCTGCCTCCTGCGCCTGGGCAGGAGCCGCGGCAAGGATCAATGCCAGGGCAGTCCCGGCTGCGAGCGTCTGCAGGTGCTTCTTCATTTGCCCCTCCCTTGTTCAAGTGGCGATCGGGGCACCTGTGCCGGTTGCAGGCGGCTAGTTGCCTGCGCGATGCCTCCGGATGCAATTGGTATGACCGCATTTCCTAATGGTCAATCTTTTTTACCACTAGAAAGTGATGGTACTGGCGCCTGACCCAAAAGGAGGCTAATGACGGGCGGCCAGCGGGAGCCGAACAGGCTGCGCAAGTGGCGCGCAAGCCACGTTCGCAGGAGGATTGCCTTGAGTTTCATGAAGGAGTTCCGGCTCAACTGGACGGTCGTCCTGGCGACCTTCATCGGCATCGCCACCGGCAATGCGCTCAGCCATTATACGATGAGCCTCTTCGCCCCCGAACTCATCAAGGAGTTTGGCTGGTCCAAGGCGCAGTTCGCGCTTGTCAGTGCATTGCCGCTGATCACGGCCGTAATCACCCCGCTTGCCGGGCGGTTTACGGACAAGTTTGGCGCGCGTGTGGCAGCGAGCATTGGGCTTGCCGCAATGTCCTTGGGATTTTTCGCTCTCAGCACGCTCAATGGCAACATATACGAATTTTTCGCAATCTGGCTGTTGCAGCACATCTTCGGCGTGATGAGCACTTCGCTTGTCTTCGCACGAATCATTGTCGATCGGTTCGACAGGGCGCGCGGCACTGCTCTGTCGCTCCTGATGATGGGCCCGCCTTTGTCGGGCGCTGTGGTCGCCCCCATTCTCGGGTGGATAATCGCCGCCGATGGCTGGCGAGCGGGGTTCGTCTCTCTCGCCGCTGCGTCGGCTGTTGGCGGGACGATCTGCATTTTCTTCCTCGGGCGCATCGCGAAGCGCCAGGCAGACACAGGAGAGGTTCGCAATCCGCGTTTGTCGCTGGCAGAACTCGGCGCCATCGCGCGTCAACCGGCATTCCTGCTGATTGTTGGCGGCATGTTCATGATCAACATTGCCCAACCCTTTGCCGCTTCTCAGTTGAAGCTGGTGGTGCTGTCCAAGGGAATCAGCGATTCAGCGGGAACGTGGATGGTCTCGCTCTATGCGACCGGGGTCATTATTGGCCGGGCGATTTTCGGCATCGCACTCGATCGCATATCGGCAAACAAGGTGGCCCTTTTTGGACTTAGCCTGCCTGCCGTTGGCTTCGCCATTCTCGGTATGCCCGGCATGACCGTTTCGCTATGCGCCGCTGGGATCATGCTCATCGGCATCGCGCAGGGTGCTGAAGGAGACATCGGTGGCTACCTTGTCTCGCGTCACTTCAATCTGCGTAATTTCAGCCTGGTGTTCGCCTTCGTGAAGTCCGGGCTTGATGCTGGTGGAGCTATCGGAGCCCTGATCCTGAGCTTCACGCTGGCTATGAGCGGCGGCAGCTACGACGCGTTCATATGGATATGCGCGGGGACCACGCTGGTCGGCGCCTTCCTGTTCTTCCTTACCGGAGCTGATCGAACAACGCGGGACCCCGGAACAGTGCTTGAGACTGAGGCAAATTAGGGCCGACCGATGTCATTGAAAATGCCCGATGTATGCCGCGCGACCATTGCCCGCCGCCTGGAGATCGCGGCGGAATTGCGCCGCATCGTGCCCGACGGGGTCATCTGCACCGAGACAGAGCTCAAGGCTTACGAGTCCGACGGGTTGACCGCCTATCGCCAGCCGCCGCTGGTTGTCGTCCTGCCGCAGAACACCGAACAGGTCTCGCAAGTCATGGCCTGGTGCCATGCCGAGGGCATCAATGTGGTGCCGCGCGGAGCAGGAACTTCGCTTTCCGGCGGAGCCCTGCCGCTGGCAGACGGGGTGCTGCTGGGCCTGTCACGGATGAACCGGATCGTCGAGATCGACTACCTGGACCGGGTGGCCGTGGTCCAGCCGGGCGTGACCAACCTTGCCGTCACGCGGGCCGTGGAAGCTGACGGGTTCTACTATGCCCCGGATCCGTCCAGCCAGATTGCCTGCACGATCGGCGGCAACATCGCCGAGAATTCCGGCGGGGTGCATTGCCTGAAATACGGGCTGACGACCAACAACGTGCTGGGCGTGGAAATGGTGCTGGCCGATGGCGAAGTCATCCGGCTTGGCGGTCGGGGTCTGGAACCGGAGGGCCTGGACCTGCTTGGCGTGGTTGTCGGCTCCGAAGGCCTGCTTGGCGTGGTGACCGAGATCACCGTCCGCATCCTGCCGGCCCCGGAGATGGCCCGAGCCATCCTGCTGGGCTTTCCCGACACGCGATCGGCCGGCGATTGCGTTGCCGCGATCATTGCCGAAGGCATCATTCCGGCGGGCATGGAAATGATGGACCGCCCCGCGACCCAGGCTGCCGAAGCCTTCGTCCAGGCGGGCTATCCGCTCGATGTCGAAGCCTTGCTCATCGTCGAGGTCGATGGCCCGCCGATCGAGTGCGATATCCTGCTGGCCCGCATTGCCGAAATCGCCGCCAGCCACGGCGCCTCGACCTCGCGCATATCGCAGGACGAGGAAGAGCGCCTGCGCTTCTGGGCAGGCCGCAAGGCTGCCTTCCCGGCGGTGGGCCGGCTTGCTCCCGATTACTATTGCATGGACGGGACGATCCCCCGCAAGCGGCTCAGCGAGGTGCTTGAGCGCATGGCGCAGCTTTCCGACCATTACGGGCTGGGCGTCGCCAACGTGTTCCATGCCGGCGATGGCAACCTGCACCCGCTGGTCCTCTACGATGCCAACCAGCCCGGCCAGCTCGACAAGGCAGAGGCATTCGGTGCCGACATCCTGCGGATGTGCGTGGAAGTGGGCGGGGTGCTGACCGGGGAGCACGGCGTTGGCGTGGAAAAGCGCGACCTGATGCCCGCGATGTTCGACGAGACCGACCTTGCCCACCAGCAGCGCATCAAGTGCGCCTTCGATCCGGAGCTGAAGCTCAATCCGGGCAAGGTCTTCCCCCAGCTGCACCGCTGCGCCGAACTGGGCCGGATGCACGTGCATCACGGGGCTCTGCCCCATCCCGAACTACCGCGGTTCTGACATGACGCCATCCCCAGCCCTTCGCCCTGCCACAGCGGCAGAACTGGTTGACCTTGTGATGCAGGCCGCGGCGCAGGGCACGCCGCTGGAATGCCATGCCGGTGGCAGCAAGCGCAATGTCGGCAATCCCGCCCGGCGCGCACAGCCGGTTGACCTGGGCGCCTTTGCCGGCATCGTCGATTACGAACCGAGCGAACTAGTGCTCACCGTCCGGCCAGCCACGCCGCTGGCAGAGGTTGAGGCCCTGCTCGCTGCAAATGGCCAGATGTTGGCCTTCGAGCCGTGGGATGCCGGTGCACTGTTCTCGGGCACGACCGGCAAGGCAACGATTGGCGGCACAGTTGGGGCCGGAATAGCGGGACCACGCCGGTTGACCGCTGGCGGAGCGCGCGATCACCTGCTGGGCTTCCATGCGGTTTCCGGCCGGGGCGAGGCGTTCAAGGCCGGGGGCAAGGTGGTGAAAAATGTCACCGGATATGACCTTGCCAAGCTGATGGCGGGATCCTGGGGCCAGCTTGCGATCATGACCGAGCTGTCGCTCAAGGTTTTGCCCGCCCCGCGGTCGACCGCGACGGTGGTGATCGAGGGACTGAGCCCGGAACAGGCCGTGCGGACCATGTCTGCAGCCGTGGGATCGCAGGTCTCGCCGGTCGCAGCGGCCTATTTGCCGGCACAAGGCGGGCGGCCATCGCAGACTTGCCTGCGGCTGGAAGGCTTTGCCGAATCCGTTGCGCTGCGCCGCGATCAACTGGCGGCAATGGTTGCCACCGAGGGCCTCGCCACCGCCTGTCACGACGATGCGCCCGCCACGCTCTGGCAGGACATTCGCGAAGCAGCACCCTTGCGCGAAAGCGAGACGCTGTGGCGGGCCCATCTTTCCCCGTCCCGTGGCGCGGCCCTGGCAGAGGCGCTCGACCGCGCCGGAGCTGACTGGCTGCTTGACTGGGCGGGCGGCCTTGCATGGATCGGTGCTCCTGCCGGAGCGGACATCCGCGCTCTCGTTGCAGCCGAAGGCGGCCATGCCATGCTGATGCGCGGGCCTGATCATGTCCGCAGCAGCACGCCGATCCGCCACCCCGAGGCCCCGGCCCTTGCCGGCCTTTCCCAGCGGGTGCGCCGCGCCTTCGATCCCGCCGGGATACTCGATCCGGAGCGCTGGGGCTGAACCATGCAGACGCGATTTTCCCCCGATCAGCTGCTCGATCCCGAAACCGGCGCTGCCGAAGCGGTGATACGCAAATGCGTGCACTGCGGTTTCTGCACGGCAACCTGCCCGACCTATGTGCTGCTCGGCGACGAGCTCGATTCACCGCGCGGCCGCATCTACCTGATCAAGGAGATGCTGGAGAACGAACGCGAGCCCGGCGCCGAAGTTGTCCGGCATATCGACCGCTGCCTTTCGTGCCTGTCGTGCATGACCACCTGCCCGTCAGGTGTGAACTACATGCACCTCGTCGACCATGCGCGGGCTTATATCGAGGAGCGTTATTCGCGCCCGCTGCACGAACGCGCAATTCGCGCGCTGCTCGCCTGGACGCTGCCCTATCCCGGTCGGATGCGCCTTGCCCTGCGTGCCGCGCGGCTGGCCCGGTGGCTGGAGCCGCTGCTTGGCCGGATAGGCCCGGCAAAGCCGCTTGCCGCCATGTTGAGGCTGGCACCCCGCAGCATTCCCCAGCCGCGTAGCCCTGTTGGCGCCAGCGCCGATGCACGGAGGGGACGGGTGGTGCTGCTGCAAGGCTGCGCCGAGAACGTACTGCGGCCCGAGATCCGCGATGCGACCGTGCGCCTGCTCGCCCGTGCAGGCTTCGACGTCTCTTTCGCAAAGGGCGAAGGGTGCTGCGGAGCGCTGACCTGGCATCTTGGCCGCAAGGATGATGGCCTGGAATCGGCCCGGCGCAATATCGATGCCTGGCGCGCCGAATTGGCCAATGGCCTCGACGCGATCCTCATCACTGCATCGGGCTGCGGCACGACGATCAAGGACTATGGCCACATGCTGCGGCATGATCCCGACTATGCCGAGGATGCCGCGCGTCTTTCGGGCATGGCCAAGGACGTTACCGAGTTCCTTGCCGAGCGGGGGCTTCCCGTAAAAATCAACGCACAGCAGCTCAAGGTGGCATACCTCGCGCCCTGTTCGATGCAGCACGGGCAGAAGATCCTGCGCCAGCCGATCGACCTGATGCGAGCCGCCGGTTTTGATGTCAGCCAGCCGGCAGAAGCCCACCTGTGCTGCGGTTCGGCCGGCACTTACAACATCCTCCAGCCTGACATTGCCGGGCAATTGGGGGATCGCAAGGCTGCCAATCTCGAGCGCCTGGAGCCGCAAGTCATCGCCACCGGCAACATCGGCTGTGCAACGCAGATCGCCGGGCGCACCGGTGTTCCGGTGGTCCACACGGTCGAACTTCTCGATTGGGCAACCGGAGGCCCCACGCCGCCCGCCCTCGCATCCATCCCTGCTTCTACAGAAGGACTTCCCCATGGCTAAGCTGACCCTCGATCAGGCCAACCGCATGGCTGGCGCCGCCCTCGCCAAGGGCCGCGAACTGTCGCTCAAGCCGCTGTGCGTGGCCGTGCTTGACGCGGGCGGCCACCTCATCGCCCTGCAGCGCGAGGACGGGGCATCGAACCTGCGTCCTCAGATCGCCATGGGCAAGGCTTCAAGCGCGCTCGGCCTTGGCGTTTCCTCGCGCGTGATCGGGGAAATGGCGGCCGAACGCCCCACCTTCATCGCCAGCCTTGCCGGGCTGGCCGATGCTGCGATTGTGCCGGCCGCCGGGGGAGTAATCATACGCCAGGGGGATGCCGTGCTTGGGGCCGTAGGCGTGACTGGCGACACCTCGGACAACGATGAAGTCTGCGCCATGGCGGGCATCAGCACGGCAGGTTTCGCAATCTAGCCTGGTAAGCCGGGGCAGCGACCGTCAGCCCCGCCCTCAACCGCCCTGTTCCAGTGCTGCCTTTGCGGCAAAGAATTCGGGCGTGCCGGGCAGCGGCCGCGATGGATCGAAGAAGCTGGAAACGGGCACGCCATCGAAGCCGGCCATCACCCGCGCATGGCGTTCGGCAACCGGCTTGGCATATTCGCCATGGGTGAAGATGTAGAGCCGGTTGGCGCGGATCGCTTCGAGCACCATGGCCGCGACCGTATCGGCCTCAATGCCGTAATGGATCAGCGCGCGGGGTTCCTGCCCTGCGACCATGCGCGAGGATACCGACAGGCGGGTGGCGACAACGCCCGGACAGAGGACCGAAACGCCGACGCCATTGCCGGCCAGCTCGTCGCGCAGGCATTCCGAAAGCGCAACCACGCCGAACTTTCCGGCGCAATAGGACGCAACGCCGCGCGCACTGATGACGCCCTGCGTGGACGAGGTGTTGACGATATGGCCTTCGCCCCGGTCGCGCATAGCCGGGCCGAACGTGTGAATCCCGTTATAGACGCCGGTCAGGTTGATGCCGATCATCATGTCCCAGCTTTCGGGCGACTGATCCACCAGGCCGCGCTTTTCGATCGCATCGCCGCTGTCATTGATGATCCCGGCGTTGTTCATCAGCACGCTGACCGGACCGAACCGACCTTCCACCCGCTCACGCGCGGCCTGCCACATCGCGCGGTCCCGCACGTCGAGCACCACCGGCTCGACCTCTCCGGGAAATTCTCCCGCAACCTGATCGAGCCGGGCGCCGTCGATATCGGCAATCGCCACCCGCAACCCCGCACCGGCAAGGGCATGGGCCACGGCAAGGCCGATGCCGCTGGCGCCGCCGGTAATAAATGCGGTTTTTCCCTTCAGCTCCATCCCACCTGCACTCCGGTCAGAGAAGGGCGCCGCCATCCACCTGGATGACCTGGCCCGTAACGAAGCTGGCCTGCTCGGATGCCAGGTAGACCACCATGCTCGCCACTTCCTCGGGCTTCGCAACCACCTTGCCGAGCACCGTCTGCTTGCCGCGCTTTGCCCGGTCCTCGGGCTTGGTGTCGGCAAAGGCCTTGGCGAAGAAACCGTCCTTCTGGAACCGGCTGCCCGTGCTGAAAGCGCCCGGGTCGTCGGACACTGTGCCATAGGGTGCCACGCAGTTCACCCGCACCCCATGCTGGCCCACTTCCTTGGCAAGCACGATGGAAAAGCTGTGCACCGCACCCTTCATCGCGGAATAGACGGGCAGCATGTAATCGCCGACAATGCCGGCGGTCGATCCGATGTTGACGATCGAACCGCAGCCGCGCTCAACCATTCCGGGCAGGACCGCGCGCGTCAGGCGGAGCATGGTGCCAAGGTTGAGGTCATAGTCCCCCGCCCAGCTTTCCGGATCGGAATCGACGAAAAAGCCGGCACCGACATTGCCGCCGACGTTGTTCACCAGCACGTCGACCGGACCGATGGCTTCGGCTGCGGCCAGCAGCATGCCGGGCGTGACCGGGTCAAGCATGTCTGCCTTGACGAAGACCGCGCGCGCCGCCCCGGCAGCCAGCGCCAGTTCGGCAACCCTGGCGCCCGCTTCTCCGTCACGGCCGGTGATCACCAGGTTGCAGCCCTCGCGCGCAAGGCCCAGAGCAATGGCCCGGCCAATGTTCGCCGTTGCCCCGGTCACGATGGCGACCTTGCCGCTCAGTCCCATATCCATTCCGCACTATCCTCTCTACGCTTTCCACGCAGGGCCGATCACAGCCCCATTCCCAGCAACTCGCCACCATCCACGAGCACGTCCGTCGCGGTTACGAAGCTTGCTGCCGGCGAAGCAAGGAAAACCATCACCGCCGCCAGCTCTTCCGGCCGGGCAAGACGCTTGATCGCCGCGGTTTGGACGATGCGCATGGCGCCGCCGCCTTCGTTGACCTCGTTGCGGACCATGTTGGTATCGGTTGCCCCCGGCGAGACCGAAACGATGCGCGATCCGCGTTCGCCGAAAGCCATGGCATATTGCCGGACCAGCGCGATCACTCCGCGCTTGGACAGCGGATAGGCCGACAGCGGACTGGCGACGAGGTGCATCAGCGCCGCCGTGCCTTCGGGCGGCAGCGGCTGGCTGAAGGCGGCATCGGCTTCGGGCCCCATCGGCATATGGCCGGAGTTGGAGGCGACAAGCACGGCCGCCGATCCCTCTGCCATGTGCGGCAGCAGGGCGGGGACAAGCCGGGCCGCGGCATCAAGGTTTATCTGCATGATCCGCTCCGCCGATCCGGCGCGCGGAGATATGCCCGCCGCGTGGATCAGGGTGCCCACCTGCCGCCCGGCCAGTGCCGCGATCACGCGGGCCGGAAAATCGGCAGCGGAAACGTCGCCCGCTACGATAGCCACCGTGGCTCCATCCGCGCGCAGGGCATCGGCAGCCTCATTCAGCGCAGCTTCGTCCAGGTCGCAAAGGATGAACTGGCCATGCCCGCCCTCGGCCAGCAGGCGGACCACTGCCGAGCCCATCCCGCCGGCCGCGCCGGTAACGATCGCTACGTGCTGGCTCATTCAGCCTCTCTCCCGTTCGTCAGATGATTGCCGCGACATCCGCTGCCGAGCGCACCGCGCCAATGATGTATCCCACGCCCCGGCAGTCTCCCACCATATGCGTGGCAAAGCCTGCTTTGGCGAGTTCGTCATGCAGTGCGGTATCGGGCTCTGCACCTTTGGCGATGATCACCGTATCGGCAGGCAGCGTCTGCGCCGTGCCGCCATTGTCGGTTAAGGCCACGGTCTTGCCTTCGATCCGGATATTGCTCGCACCGGCGTGGAAAGCGATGCCGTGCAGTGGCATCTCGTCCAGAAGCACCGCGCGGCGAGCGGGCGAAAGGCCTCGACCAAGCTGCTCAAGGTCATCGACGACGGTCACCGCACGGCCGCGATCGTGGAGGAATTCCGCCAGTTCGATGCCGACCAGTTCGCCACCGATGATAACCACCTGCTTGCCGATCGGCATCCACAGGCGACTGGCCTTGCGGACAGCATCCGGGCTGCTGGTAATGCCAAGCGTGCGCGCCGCGCCCAGGGCCAGCCGCGAAGCGAGGCCCGCCTTGCCGGCAGCGCCCGCGGCCTCCTCGCCCAGCAGCATCGCCCGCAGCGATTGCCCGTCATGGACGTGCGGCAGTTCCTTCCCCGCAATATCGGGCGCGCGGCGGATGGCGCCGGTCGCCACGACGACGGCATCGGGGGAGAGACGGCGGATTGTTTCGACATCGGCGCGGTTGTTGAGCCGCACGTCCACACCCTGCCGGCGCAGTTCCCGCTTCAACCATGCGACAAATTCGCCGTTCGGTTCATAGGCAATCGCGGCAATCCGCGCGGTTCCGCCCAGCTCGCTGCCCGCTTCGAGTAGCACCACCTTGTGCCCGCGCAAGGTGAGCCGCCGCGCCGCTTCCATGCCGCCGGGGCCGCCGCCGACCACGACAACCCGCTTCGGCTCGGTTGCAGGGGCGAGCAGGTTCGCGCGCTCATAACCAAGGTCGGCATTGACCGCGCAGCGCAGCGGCGAGGCCATCATCGCCTTGCTGAAGCAGGTGTAGCAGACGATGCAGGGGCGGACCGCCGCCTTCCCGCCCGCCGCCAGATTCTTCGCAAAGTCGGGATCGGCAAGCTGCTTGCGGCCCATGGCCATGAAATCGAACTTGCCCTCCCCGATCGCTTGGTCCGCCCTTTCCGGGTCGATGCGGCCAACGGCGATCACCGGGATTTTCACGGCGGCCTTGATCGCCGCAGCATAGGGGATCAGCTTGGCCGGCTCGTGCGGCAGGTAGGAACTGGTGAGCCCGCGGGCGACGCTGATGTCGTGGTTGGCCGAAGCCGTGATGGCATCGGCACCGGCGGCTTCGGCCACCTGCGCGAAATAGCAGGCTTCTTCGCTGGTAAGGCCGTTGTCCGTGAAGAACTCCACCGAATCGAGCTTGCACCACACGGGATAGTCCGGCCCGACGCGGGCTCGCACTGCCTCGGTCACCTCGCGCAGCAGGCGGGCGCGGTTCTCCAGCGAGCCGCCGTAGTCATCGGTCCGCCGGTTGCTCCCGCGCGAGAGGAAGCCGGCAATGATATAGCCGTGGCCGCCGTGTATCTCGACCGCGTCGAAACCCGCCTGCTTTGCGCGCAGGGCACCGGCGGCGAACCATTCGACCAGCTGGGCAATTTCTTCCGGTCCGATTTCCCTGAACCTGGGTGGCGAGGTGATCCTAGCCGCCTGGGTCAGCGCACGCTCGTCAGGATAGAGTGCGCCCTGAAAGCCCCTGCCCTTGGGCGGCAGCGGCATGGAGGGAACCCAGACATCGCGCCCGTCGATCATGTCGCGCGCAGCGTTAATTCCAGCGAAGTGCAGTTGCAGCGCGATCCGCGCCCCATGCTGCTTTACCGCTCCGGCCAGCCTTGCCAGGCCCGGAATATACTTGTCGTCCGAAATGCCGATCTGGTTGAAAAGCGCGGCGCCCTGCGGCCAGCCCACGGCCACAGCCTCGGTAATGATCAGGCCGACGCCGCCGCGGGCGCGCGCTTCGTAATAGGCGACCAGTTCATCACCGAAGAAGCCGCCCGGTTCGGCCAGGTTGGTGCCCATCGCACTCTGCATCAGCCGGTTGCGGATCTCCAGGCTGCCGATCCGCCCGGGCGAGAGAAGGTGCCTTAATGCTGTCACTGCTTTCTCCCCCATTCCATCCTGGTCCGGCTGTTCCGCAATCCGGCGTCTCTTCGTTGCGGCTCTGAACGCACCATATCACCGCGGCATGGGTCAAGCGCCGATTTGTACTGGGGCCAGTGAGGCACTTGTAGTAGACTTCGGTGATGCCCGACGCGCAATGCAGACCCTAGTGACCGGCCTGATCGAGCTTGGCAACGCGGCCTGCAGGCTGGTCCTCGATCCCGATCGGGGAGGCTCGATTGTCGCGTTCGAATGGAACGGCAATGCCGTCATGCGGCAGGCCTGCGGGCCGGGCGTGCTGGATGCGGCCTGCTTTCCGCTGGTGCCGTTCTCCAACCGCATCGCACAAGGGCGCTTCACCTTCGAAGGCAAGGAAATCACGATCGCGCCGAATTTTCCCGGCACGGGAAACCAGCCCCACCCGATGCACGGGTTCGGCTGGCTGGCGAACTGGACCGTCGCCCAATCGGCGCCAGACCGCGCGGTACTGGCGCATGAATATGACGGCGGGGAGTGGCCCGGGCCATACCATGCCGAGCAGGTCTTCACCCTGCTGCCGCAGGGCCTTGAGGTTGAACTGGCCGTCACCGCACTGGGCAACGATCCCATGCCGGCAGGCCTGGGCTTTCACCCCTATTTCCCGCGCGATGCGGACACGGTCTACCACGGCCTGCACCGCGGCGAATGGCAGACCGGCAATGATGGCCTGCCCCGAAGCCTGCTGCTGAAGGACCGCGCCGTAGACTGGTGGCATGGCCAGCCCGTTGGCGGGCGCACCGTCGATATGGTCTATACCATGCGCGAAGGGATGCTGCGGATCAGCTGGCCCTCGCGCGGGATGGCCGTGACGATCGATCCCGATCCCCTGCTATCCTGCACCACCGTCTATGTGCCGGAGGGCGAGACGTTCTTCTGCGTCGAGCCGGTGAGCCACCGCACCGATGCGATTAATGCCCGAGGGCTTGACCGAATGCGCGTGCTCCAACCGGGGGAAACGCTGAAGGCTGGCATGCGACTGCGCATTCAGCCACTGGCTGCGAGCTAGCTTCGCGAACGACAGGCGGATTCAGCTTTCTGCGCGCGGACCGATCGTTATCCGCGTATCCGAGAGCCCGGCAATCGAGACAACAATCTCGTCTTCCGGCGTCACCGGGCCGACCCCCGCAGGCGTGCCGGTGTAGATCAGGTCGCCCGGCTCAAGCCGATAGGCCTGCGAAACATAAGCGATGATATCGGCAACCGGCCAGATCATCTCGGCAAGGTCGCCATCCTGCCGAACCTCGCCGTTGACCGTAAGCCGGATCGATCCGGCCGTCGGGTGCCCCGTCTCGCTGGCGGGGTGGATCAGCCCCAGCGGCGCGGCCTGCTCGAAATTCTTGCCGGTATCCCACGGCCGCCCCTTGTCGCGCGCCTCGAACTGGAGGTCGCGGCGGGTCATGTCGAGCCCGGTGGCATAGCCGTAAACATGCGAAAGCGCCTGTGCCGGGTCGATATTGCGCCCGCCCCGGCCGATCGCCACGACCAGTTCCGCCTCGTAATGCAGGTTCGAGGT
The DNA here is from genome assembly GCF_002855555.1 of Novosphingobium sp. TH158. Taxonomy (NCBI): domain Bacteria; kingdom Pseudomonadati; phylum Pseudomonadota; class Alphaproteobacteria; order Sphingomonadales; family Sphingomonadaceae; genus Novosphingobium; species Novosphingobium sp. TH158. The sequence goes on from NZ_PKRT01000001.1 coordinate 1,518,929, forward strand.
GAGCGGAGGATAGCAGATCGTCGTGCCGCTTGGCACCACGGCCTCAGCCCACTTGGTGAAGTAGAACGGTGCCTCGCGGTCGGGATCCATGCCCATTTCGCGCGCGTGGGCGGCATAGTTGCGGCCGATGCAGAACAGCCGGCGCACCGGGAACAGATGCCCGTCGCTGGTCGGGGCGAGTACCGGTTCGGGGGCGGGGAACAGCAGGCTCAACGGATGTACTCCCGGTATGGATCGCGACTGGTTTGCGGCGCCGGCGTGGCTCGTTGCGCAGTCCACGCCCTGTCCGGCATTCCATGCCGCGCCAGGTCTGTAAGGGCAACCGGGAGCTTAAAGCAGGTGTCGCCTGTCTCCACACTAATCGACCGCACCGGATCAGCTTGGCTTTTCGGACGCTCGGCAAAGTTCCGGCACCCTTGCGCGTCAGGCATGGATAAATTACACGGTATTACACAAATGCGGAGCGGCCTGATCCGACTCCGCAAAGGGAAAGGATGACCATGACCGGCACCGTCGAACAGCTGCTTTCCCACATGCCCGCGCGGACAGGCTTCGACCTGCCCTATGCCGAGGTCCGCGAGGCACAGCTGGCGGCGCTGGGTGAACGCTTCCGCCAGGCGGTGGAACGGATCAAGCTGGTGCGGCACCGCGCAGAAGAGGCGGGCATCACCGGGATCCGCACCCTGGAAGACGTGGTGCCGCTGCTGCTGCCGCACACGGCCTACAAGAGCTATCCGGAAAGCTTCCTGACCAGCAAACGCTGGGACCGGCTGACGCGCTGGCTGGGAACGGTGAGCAGCCAGCCGGTCGACAACATCGACGTGTCGGGCGTGGAGGATGTCGATGGCTGGATCGCCGCATGCGAGGCTGCGGGACATTTCGTTTCCTGCACCAGCGGCACTACCGGCAAACCGGCCATGCTGCCCGCCAGCAAGGCGGATCTGGAATTTGCCGCCCGCGAAGGGGTGGAGGCGGTGCAATGGGGCAGCGCCATCCGCGCCGGTGACAAGCGCATCGTGGCCGGTTTTGCCGCCACCGCGCAGACTTCCCGCAATGCCGCCAACGGCGGCGCGATGATCCAGGCCTTCGTCGATTTCACCAGGATACCGGCGCCTAGCGATGCACCTGTCATCACCATCGGTTCGATCACCAGGATGATCGAATTGCGCAAGGCAATCGCCGACGGCACCGCCGCGCCCGAGGAAATCGCCGCCTTCGAGCGCGAAAGCGCCACGCGACAGGCCGGGCTCGACGGCGCGCTGGATGCGGCTGTAGAGCACATCATCGCCAGCCGCAGCGAACGGCTGATGATCATGGCCATGTGGGCGCCCCTGTTCCAGCTTGCCGAAAAGGTCCGCGCACGCGGCCTTTCCGCCAAGGACTTCCATCCGGAAAACGGCGTGTTCCTGGGCGGCGGCCTGAAGGGCGCGCGGCTGCCCGAAAACTACAAGGAATACATCTACGAGACGTTCAATCTCTCGCCCGAATACATTTACCAGATGTACGGCATGCAGGAGACGCAAACCTCGATGGCCCGCTGCTCGCACGGGCGCTATCACATTCCGGCCTGGATGGTCTGCCTGCCGCTCGACAAGGAGGGTTCCTCCCTCCTGCCCATCGGCGACGAAGAAATCACCGCGCGTGCGGCCTTTTTCGACCTTTCGCTGGAAGGGCGCTGGGGCGGCATCATCTCGGGCGACCGCATCGAGGTGGATTTCCGTCCCTGCACCTGCGGCTCGCCATCACCCTCGATCCGCGACACCATCGCGCGCTTCGCCGACCTTGAGGGCGATGACAAGATCGCCTGCTCCGGCACGGTCGATGCCTATGTTCGCGGCGTAGCCTGAGGAGATCAGTCCATCGCCACGTGCCGGGGGACGAGCATCGGCTGGACAATCAGTTCGCGCAGCAGGGTGATGACGTTGGCAACGGGATAGTCCTCGTCCTGCGCCAGCCACCAGGCTAAAATTTCGAATAGGCCGCTGGCCACGAAGCGCGAGGCGAGCGACACCGGCAGCCAAGAGTTCATGCGTGGTCCGGTATCGCCGGTTTCCTGTGAAATCCGCGCGAATTCGGCACGCATGGCGCCAGCCGCCGCGGTGGTCAGCAAGGACTTCCACAGGGCACGGTGCTGCTCGACATAGCCGCAAAGCTGCGCGAGGCTGGCTTCCGGCTGGCCGGGAACCATGGCCGGATAGGTCGTTTCCAGCAGCCGCCGGACCTGGTCTGCGGCGATATCCTCAAGCAGGTCTTCCTTGCTGCCATAGCGTCGGAAGAACACCGGATAACTGACCCCGGCGCGGCCAGTGATGTCGCGGATGGTGATTTCGTGGAACGGACGCTCTTCCAGCAGGGCCAGCAGAGCTGCACGCAAGGCCTCGCGCGAGCGCAAGGCGCGGGCATCGTCGGGACGCGACATGCGCTGGCTGGCTCGGCTGGTGGTCATCGTCGGTCTGGCGGCCTCGTCAGGGATTCCGCATCCGGTCAAGCAGGCGCATGCAAGTCTGACAACAAAAAAGGGCGGCGCAGGACTTGCCAGCACCGCCCCTTCTGCATTCCGCCTCGCTCAGCGCGAACCGAACGAATAGCGCATGGTCACACCGAATTCGCGCGGGGCGGTAACCGCAACCCCGCGATAGTTGCTGGTATAGGTCTGCGAGCCGATCGGCGATGGCGTACCACCCGCGCTGAACAGCATGGTGGTCGAATTGTCGAGCGCCGCGCCGTCGCCAGAGACGAGCCGGGTAACGTTGCCCACGTTCTTGACATAGGCGCCCAGTTCCCACGAACCATCGGCAGCGCGCAGGCCGGCATAGAGGTTGACGATGCCATAGGAACCGACGTCGTCGATCGCGTTGGCCGGATCGTTCTTGGTGCTGCCTTTCCACGCCAGCAGGCCACGGACATAGCCCTTCATGCTGTCGGTCAGGTCAGCGTTGTATTCGGCCTGAACGGTGCCGCTCCATTCGGGCAGGAAGGTGGCCGAACCGCTGGCCGCGCACTGGGCGAGATGTTCGGTTCCGTAAGCCGCCTGGAGCTGAGCCAGTGTCGGGATGGCGGTATCCTGGATGCCGTCCTTGTTGACGTCGGTACAGGCCACCTTGGCGTTCTTCGAGATCGCGCTCTTCGACCAGTTGAGCGTCGTGCTCAGGCTGAAGTTGTCGGACGGGTTGTAGGCAAGATCGGCTTCCACGCCATCCACCTTCACCGGCACGGCGCTGATGAAGTTGAAGCGGCTGCGGGTGTCCTGGTTGCTGCTGTTGACGTTGATGTAATAGATGCCCGCGCCCGCCGCGCGGAACGGATAGTTCTGGAACGTCTGGTGGTAGTAGGTCGCGTTCAGGCGCACCTTGCGGTCCAGCCAGCTGGACTTGAAGCCCGCTTCATAGGACTTCGAGGTTTCCGAACCGAAAGTGGTGTGCACCAGTTCGAGCGGCGAATACCGGATCGAGAAGTTGCCGATGGCGCGTACCGGCGGACGGGCCGAGCTGCCGGTCGATGCATAGACCATCAGGTCGTCGCTGAAGCGATGGCGGATCGATGCGCTGTAGATCGTGTGCGACAGGTCATAGTTGTTGTTGGTATTGGGCGTGACCGTGCACGAACCGGCGGCATAGGCCGCAGGGGTGCAGCTGATGAACAGGCCCTTCGCGTCGTTCTTGAACTTGATGTGACGCAGACCGCCCGAGATTTCCGTGCCCTGGCCAAGATAGGCGGTCAGGTTACCGAAGAACGATTCTTCGCGGGTGGTGCCCGGTGCGAGGTAGATCGGCGTGTTGTTGGCCAGCGTCGCCACGTTGTATAGCCGCATATCCCCGCCGCCAGCGAAGATCGGCGAGTAGATTTCCAGCACCGAGGGGCTGGAGAGGACGGTTTCCGATCCGCCCTTCTGGTTGAAATAGCCGATCACGTAATCGAACATGCCGGCGATCCGCTCGTCATTCTGCAGGCGGACTTCGTGGCTGACGTCGTTGCTCTTGGTCTGGGTATCCTGGCGCAGGGTCAGGTTGGGCCAGACGGCGCCGATATCGGAATTGGTGATCGGGTGGAACTTCGTGCGGGTATCCGCACCGACATAGATCAGGCGCTGGCCGGCAAAGCTTGCCTCTGCATTCCACTGGAAGAAGCGGAACGTGGTGGAAACGATGCGCGGCGAGAACATCACCGCCTTGCGATCGGCCAGGGTGATCGTGCCATAGTTGCCCGCCAGCGAAGTTGAGGGGAACGGCGCGGTAAAGGGCGCAATCGAGGCGGTAATCGCCCGGTCGACTGCAGGAACCGTGAAGCCCGGTACAGCCGCCTTCATGGATTCGACCTGATCGAACTGCGTCGCGTTGAAGCGCATGCCTTCATAGACGAAGCCGGCCTTGAAGAAATCGACCGGTTCGAAGGCGAGCGAAGCGCGGATGGCGTCAGTCTTTACCCGCGGCTCCTCGTTGTGGTTGATGCTGCGGATGCGGTTGCCCTGGCTGACATCGCGCAGGCCTGCGACGCGGATCGCCAGAACGTCCTTGATGATCGGCGCGCCGACCCCGAACTGCACGTTGCGGGTTTCCCCCTCGCCGAAGGTGAGCGAGGCGGTGCCGCCGACTTCGCTGAGGTCGGGCTTGCGCCAGTTTATGTTGATTGCGCCCGACGGCGTGGAACGGCCGCGCAACGTGCCTTGTGGGCCGCGTTCCACCGTGATCTGCCCGATATCGAACATGGCTTGGAGCGCCAGGTTCGAACTGACCGGAACGTCATTGATGTAATACTGGATCGTGCCGTTGTTGCCCGAAACGTTCACGTCGTGGTTGACGCCGCGCATCGACGAGGACGAGCCGATGCCGTTGGAGTTGGAGACGAGCGACAGGCCCGGCACCACCGTGGTGATTTCGCGCACGTCGCGGATGTTCAGCTTGTCGATCTGCTCTGCGGTTACCGCGTTGATCACCTGCGGCACGTCCTGCACGCTTTCGTCGCGGCGGCGGGCCTGGACGATGATGGTATCATCGACGCTGGCGTTTTCGTCGTTGTCGGCGGCTCCGGATGATTGTGCCTGTGCAGAGCCCGCAAGGGCAACCAGGCTGATGCTCGCCAAGGCAATCGAACGCAGGATACGCATACACCCCTCCTCTGTCTCTCCGCCGGGATCTTCTGACCGGCCAGAATTTATGCTATTTACTGTCGCATAGGCTGTCCAGCAAATTATGCCACACAGTGAAGCACAGGCAGCAGCCAGGGGTACACGGCCACAATCGGGATAGAGGGGAAGGAGGAAAGCAGGCCGCGGCAGATCGGGGTCTCGCCCCGATTGCGGCTTGGGCCAAACTGACGCCATTTGGCCAACGGGCGGTGCCGGTATGTCCGACACCGCCCTTGGGAGGAATACGCAGGCTATCGCTGGCGCGAAACACTGTCCAGAATTTTGTGCGTCATTGTATAGCGCAAGATGGACGAACGGGGAGAGTTACACGCCCTCGGTCCAGGAGCGCTCAGCGCTCGCGCCTCGGCCCTTTGGGTCGGCCGAACTTCCTGTCGCGTGGTTGCGCATTCCGATCGTTGCCGCGAGGCGCACCACGATGACCGCCCTGCCGCTTGGCTTCCATGCGCGGGCTGCCTTCGACTGCGACGATCTCCACGCCGTCGTCCTCTTCGGCGGTGCGGCGCACGGCATCAAGGAAGCGGGCGGCAGCGGGGCCTGCCACTTCGAACAGGCTTTCATTGGCGGTGATCCGGATCGCACCGATCTCGCGGCGGGTGATATGGCCGCGGCGGCACAGCAGCGGCAGGATCCAGCGCGGATCGGCATTCTGCCGTCGTCCCACGTTGAGCCGGAACCAGGCGCTGCCTTCGAAACCGGGGCGCGGCCCCTGCGGCGGCGGGGCATCGCTGGCCAGCAATTCCTCCGGCTGCGGCAGGCGCGAGCGATGGGCCTGGACCAGCGCCAGGGCAATTTCCTCTGCACTGCGCTCTGCCATCAGGCGCGATGCGATCTCCCGATCGCCCTCACCGGGCTCGACCGGCGCCAGCAGGGCAGAAAGCAGGCGATCGGCGTCTGCCGCACGAATTTCCTCGGCAGAGGGGGGCGATCGCCATTCGGCCGGGACCCGCGCGTTGCGCAGCATCATCTCCACCCGGCGGCGGCGCGGATAGGGCACGAGCAGGATCGCGGTGCCCTTCTTGCCCGCGCGGCCGGTGCGGCCCGAGCGGTGCTGAAGCGTTTCGGCATCGCGCGGCACTTCCACGTGGATCACCAGCGAAAGGCCGGGCAGGTCGATGCCGCGCGCGGCGACGTCGGTTGCCACGCAAACGCGTGCGCGCCGGTCGCGCAGGGCCTGAAGCGCGTGGTTGCGCTCGTTCTGGCTGTGCTCCCCGGAAAGCGCCACCACGGCAAAGCCGCGCTCGGTCAGGCTGGCGTGAAGGTGCCGGACATTGTCGCGCGTGGCGCAGAACAGGATCGCAGTTTCCGCTTCGTGAAAGCGCAGCACGTTGACCACCGCATTCTCGATATCCGCCGGCGCGATCGCCATGGCCTGATAGGCAATATCGCCATGCCCGCGATCGGCATCGACTGTCGATATCCGCAGCGCATCGCGCTGGTAACGGCGGGCAAGCGCGACGATGGGCTTGGGCATGGTGGCCGAGAACAGCAGCGTCCGGCGACCTTCGGGCGTCGCGTCGAGCAGTTCCTCAAGGTCTTCGCGGAAGCCCATGTCGAGCATCTCGTCCGCCTCGTCGAGCACGGCGACAGCAAGGCTGCCAAGGTCAAGCGCACCGCGTTCGAGGTGATCGCGCAGGCGCCCCGGCGTGCCGACCACGATGTGCGCGCCATGCGCCAGTGCGCGCCGTTCGCGCGAAGGGTCCATGCCGCCCACGCAGGTGGCAACCCGGGCACCGGTGCCCTCGTAAAGCCAGGCGAGTTCGCGGCTGACCTGCAGCGCCAGTTCGCGCGTTGGCGCGATCACCAGCGCCAGCGGCGCACTGGAGGACAAGGCGCGGCCATCGGCTTCGAGCAGTTCGGGCGCCATGGCGAGCCCGAAGGCAACAGTCTTGCCCGAACCGGTCTGGGCCGAAACGACCAGATCACGGCCCAGGGCTTCCTCTTCGAGGACGGCAGCCTGAACGGAAGTGGGGGCCGCATAGCCGCGCGCAGCCAACGCAGCACCAAGCAGCGCGAAAGGGGTCTGGAAAGTCATGGTAACAGGGAACTCGTCTTGCGCGGCCAATCCGGCCGGAATCGGGCATCTGGCCCGCGTGATGCGGCCGCGTTAGGCGCTTCCGTCCGCCGGAACAACGGCAATTTCCAGAATCTCGATTGCCTCGTCGTTTCCGCCGAAGGGACGCAGCTCCCCTTCCTCCGCTCCCAGCATGGCCCGGGCGATCGGCGCGGAGAAGGCAATACGGCCCGCAGCAGGGTCAGCCTCGTCGTCGCCGGTGATGCTCAGGCTGCGGTCGCGGCCGTTAAGGCAGAAGGTTACGCGGGTGCCGATCTCCACCGTATCGCCTCTGGGCACGGGCACCGGCTCGGCGGTAATCTGCCGCGTTTGCCAGTAGCGAAGATCCCGCTTGGCCACATCGACCTGCGACTGTTCGGCCCCGGCGGCGACCAGCTCGGCAACCCGTGCCTCCAGCTCCGCCACCCGCTCGTTGATCTGAGCAAGCCCGCGCGCGGTAACCAGGTTCGGCCCGGGCGGTATGGGGATTTCGAACTTGGGCTCAAGGTGTTCCTCGTCACCATCGCGCCGGAATGCCACGCTCATGCCTGTTCTCCCGTCACGCTGCGACGGCTTCAAGCGCTTCGCTGGCCTCAAGCCAGGCAGCCTCCGCCTGCTCGATCTGCGCTTCCAGGGCGGCGCGGCGCTTCATCAGCTCGGTCATCGTCAGCTTGGCCAGCGCCGGGGCGGCGGCCGAAGGATCGAACATCGCCCGGTCAATCGCGCTGCGATCGGCAGTCAGTCGTTCGAGCTCCGCTTCGGCGGCGCGGGCCTGCTTGCGCAGCGCCTGGCTCTTTTCCCGCGCCTCGGCATTGGCCTTGCGCTGGTCCTTCTTGTTGACCCCGCGAGTGCCCTCGCCCTTTTCCGCCACCGGATCGCGGGCGAGGACGAAGGCGATGTAATCATCGATCGAGCCGTCGAATTCCTTCGCCGTCCCGCTATCGACCAGCACCAGCCGGTCGGCGGTCATTTCCAGCATGTGCCGGTCGTGGCTGACGATGATTACCGCGCCGGTATAATCGTTGAGCGCCTGGACCAGCGCCTCGCGCGCATCGACATCCAGGTGGTTGGTCGGCTCGTCCAGGATCAGCAGGTGCGGCGCATCGCGGGTGATCAGCGCCAGCGCCAGCCGCGCGCGCTCGCCCCCGGAAAGCTTGCCGACCTCCGTCGTCGCCTTGGGGCCGGCGAAGCCGAACCGGCCAAGCTGCGCCCGCACCGCAGCGGGACTGGCGCTGGGCATGGCCACGGTCATGTGCTGCAGCGGCGTTTCGCTGCGATCCAGTTCCTCGACCTGGTACTGGGTGAAATAGCCCACGCGCATCCGGCCACTGGCGGTCATGCCCCCGTCCATCGGCGCAAGCTGCGCGGCCAGCAGGCGCGCCAGCGTGGTCTTGCCGTTGCCGTTGCGGCCCAGCAGGGCGATCCGGTCATCCGGATCGATCCGCAGGTTGAGCCGTTGCAGCACCGGCATATCCCCATAACCGACCGAGGCGAGGTCAAGCGTGATCAGCGGCGGGCGCAATTCATCGGGCGGCGGGAAATCGAAGCTGAGCGAGGGATCGTCAATCAGCTCGGCAATCGGCTGCAACTTGGCCAGCGCCTTGGCGCGCGATTGCGCCTGCTTGGCAGTGGAGGCACGCGCCGAATTGCGCGCGACGTAATCGCGCAGCCGCTCCCGCATCGCGTCCTGCCTGGCCTTGGCCGAGGCAAGCTGCGCCTGCCGCTCTGCGCGCTGGCGTTCGAAGGCATCGTAGCCACCGGGATAGAGCGTCAGCTTGCCGCCTGACAGGTGCAGGATGTGATCGACAACATTGTTGAGGAAATCGCGCTCGTGGCTGACCAGCAGGATCGTTGCCGGGTATGAGCGCAGGAAATCCTCCAGCCACATCACCGCTTCCAGATCGAGGTGGTTGCTCGGTTCGTCGAGCAGCAGCAGGTCCGGCTGGGAGAACAGAAGCGCGGCCAGCGCCACGCGCATCCGCCAGCCGCCCGAAAAGCTTTCGAGCGGACGGTGCTGCGCCTCCTCGTCGAACCCAAGGCCCACCAGAATGCGCGCCGCACGCGATGGCGCGGAATGCGCCTCGATGGCGATAAGGCGCTCATGCACCTCGGCAAGGCGCTGCGCATCGGTGCAGGTTTCACTCTCTGCCACCAGCGCAGCGCGCTCGGTATCGGCCGCCAGAACGGTCTCGAACGGCGTGGCATCCCCCCCGGGAGCCTCCTGCGCGATGTAGCCCAGCCGGCTGCCGCGCGGCATGGTGACGCTGCCCGCGTCTGCCTCAAGCATCCCGGCGATCACCCGCACCAGCGTGGACTTGCCCGCGCCGTTGCGACCGATTAACCCGATCCGCCCGCGCGGGGGCAGCTTGGCGGTTGCGTCGTCGATGATCGTCCGCCCGCCAAGGCGAACCGTGATGCCGGTAAGGTTAAGCATGGCCGCGCGTCTAACAGCACCTGCGCTTTCGCAAAAGCGTGTTCGGCCCTTTCGGCGACGACCGCCTGCGCGGGGCCGTCGAATTCTTCGCCACAGCCCCGTGGGGAGTTCACAAAGCGATACGATCAGCTATGCGGGCAAATGCCTATTTTCCCGGAGCGGGCACAGACACACGGAATGGAAAATCTGCGCTTCCTTGAACCGGCTGACGCAGAGGCATTCGCGCATGACGGCTTCTTTGTCCGGCGCCTGTTCGAAGTCGAAGAAGCAGCGTCCATGGCTGCGGAGTTCGAAACCCTTACCGCGGGCAGTCCGCTAAGTCCCAACGAGGCGGGCAATTACTATTCCGTGATGGATGCCGATCAGGCCTTGTCTGCAGCGATACAGGAATGGTCCGCCGGAAAGCTGTCTCCGGCAATGGATCGCGTCGCCGTCGGCTGGAAGCCGATCCGCACCGGCGTGCTGATCAAGCCTGCCCATGGCAAGGAAACGCGCTTCCATCTCCATCAGCCGATAACGGATCATCCATTCGGCCTGTCCGTGATCGGCTGGTGTGCCTTGCGGGATTGCGACGAGCACAATGGCTGCCTTCGCGTGATCCCCGGTTCGCACCTGCTGTTCCGCCACATCGGCGCGGGAAGCGCGATCTATCCCGAAAATGCAGAAGACCAGAAACTCCTGATCCAGCGCCATGCCATCCCCGTTCCGTTGAAATCGGGGGAGGCGATTTTCTTTCACAACGGCCTGCTCCATGGCGCACATCCCAACAGCACCGGACAGGCCCGGCCGGCAATCGGGATCCACTTCACAACGCCAGACCAGAATCCGGCACTTTACCGGCCGCATGGCGATGGCATGGCCGCTTTCCGTCTTCCTGACGGGAACTATACCGGGCTCTTCGGCGCTAACCGCATTACCGAACTCGACAAGGCGGACATCCTGCGAACCTTTCCGGCCTGGAACCCGAGGCCCAACCTGGCCCAGGTCGAAGCCTTGCTGCAGGCGCGAGGACCCCGCGCCCGCGAGGATTACGAGCCACTGGACCTTGTCCGCCACCTTGCCACGCCAACCGGACCGGACGCCACCGAAGATGCCTTACGTCCCTTGGCATTTCGCCGCCTGGTAGCGAAAATTCCGGGTGCTCGCGCCGTTTATCGCCTTGTCCGTTCCCGACCCAGGATCTCGAAATGAACACCCCCTCCCGAACGATCTTCCGTGACCCTGCCATCGAGGCCGAATTTCGCGAAAACGGCTTCGCGCGGACAAGTCTGCTTTCGCCAAAGGCCGTGGCCGACCTGCTGGGCGAACTGTCTTCGCTCAAGCCGGGAGACGGCTTTGCGCCCGATGGCAGCAGCCTGGTCGGGAACACCTATCACTGCACCTTCGTGGACCCGAACCTCGACTACAAGCGGGCGGCCTTTGATTTGCTGGCGAAGCATTGCAGCGAGCCGATTTCCCGTATTCTCGCGGATTACCGGATCCTGGCAGCGAATTTCCAGATCAAGCAGCCGGGGCAAGGCTATCTTCAGCTGCACCAGAACTGGCCCGTACTGGAGCTGGACGAGACATCCGTTTCGGTGTGGTGCGCGCTGGTCGACGTCGATGAAGCAAACGGCACGCTGCATGTGATACCGGGGAGTCACAAACTGGTTCCGCATGTCGAAAGCGCGGGCAATCCCTGCTTTATCTCCGATGTCATGGCAGAAGCGGAAGAGCTGCTGGAACCCGTTTCGGCGCGGGCGGGCGAGGCTATCAACTTCGATGACAGCCTGCTCCATGGCTCACCCCCCAATGGCAGCGATGCCCCCCGGATCGCCATCCAGCTTACCTGCATCCCAAAGGAAGCTAGCCCCGTCTACTTCTGCCAGCACAGCGCCACCCATCTGGAGGCAGTGCACGCAGACACTGATTTCTACACTGGCCAGCACGTTAGCGAACTGGCCAGGCGATCGCCGGACTGGAAAAGCGTCGGGTTCGTCGAAAACCGCAATCGCCAGATTTCCATCGCCGAACTGCAAGACCTGATTGCCCGCGGGCCACAGATCCGCAGCGAAGGATTTGGCCTGAAGATCCAGCCGGATGCCGTTCCGCCCTTCAACGCCAACCCAGCGGGCGCGCCAACCCTGCGCCAGCGCATCCGGGCCGCCGCCGGGCGCCGTGCTCCTGTCCCGCTCAAGCGCCTTTATCGCCGGCTTCGGGGCCGCCCCTTGACCGACACGCCACCCAGCCCGATCCGCGATGCCCGGTCGAACTCCGCTCCGCACGCAGTGAGCGATGTACGCGACTATTACGAGGAACTCACCGGCGACTATCTCGCGGGTTTCGGGCAGGTGTTCCAGGGGAGCCGTCCTGAATCGACCGAGGAACTGCTCGATTACCTTGTCGATGCGGCGGCGCTGGAAGACGGCATGACCGTTCTTGACGCCGGTTGCGGGGTCGGCGGCCCGGCCATGGGCCTCGCAGCCCGGCGCGACATCCGCGTAGAGGGCCTGACGCTCGCCCGCGCGCAAGTCGAACGCGGAACCGCGCTGATTGCCGAGCGAGGGCTCAGCGACCGGATTACACTGCGGCAGGGGGATTTCCACCAGCTGGACAGCATTTTCCCGGCCGAGCACTTTGACCGTGTGCTGTTCCTGGAATCGATCTGCCATGCACAGGACTATGCGGCCGTGTTGCGCGGCGCCTACCGCGTCCTGAAGCCCGGTGGAGCGCTCTACATCAAGGACTTCCACTGCGTCGATAACCGGGCCCGGCCTTCCATGGCAGCCGGGCAGGCGGCGGACCTTGCCAAGCTGCACGACGTCTACCGCCTGCAGATGCCGGACCAGGCCAGCATGGTCGACGTCATCACCGGCCTTGGCTTCATGATCCGCTACATGCGGATGCCGGACTATCAGCCAACCTACACGCACTGGGCGCATTACGAGCACGTTTCCGGTCGCGGATGGCACCCCACCAGCGCGGAGCCGGGGGACATCATCCAGGCCGTGGAATTCCTGTGCCTCAAGCGATGATGGCGCCGCCGCGTGCGTCTTGCGCGTTTGCTGTGCAAAGCTCTGGAAAACGCCGGCGTGGCGCTTGGCGCGAATCTGCCTGACCCACTAGGCCGGCTCCGGTGAGCGCCCCCATCCAAATCGGTGTCGACCCGAACGACAGCCCGATCACCATCGACGTCGAAGAACTTCTCGCCACGCGTCTGCTGGTGCAGGGCAACAGCGGCTCGGGCAAATCGCACCTGCTGCGCCGCATCCTTGAAGAAAGCGCCACGCTCGTCCAGCAGATCGTGATCGACCCGGAGGGGGACTTCGTCACGCTGGCCGAGGTATTCGGCCATATCGTGATCGATGGCGCCGCCTATTCACCGCCGGAGCTGACCCGCCTTGCCGCGCGTATCCGCAAGCACCGCGCCTCCGTGGTGCTTGCGCTCGACGGGCTGGAGATCGAGGCCCAGATGCGCTGCGCCGCCCAGTTCCTTGCGGCCCTGTTCGATGCCCCGCATGAACAGTGGTTCCCCGCACTCGTCGTGGTGGACGAGGCGCAGTTGCTCGCCCCCGCTGCAGCCGGGGAAGTGAGCGACGAGGCGCGGCGGATCAGCTTGGCGGCCATGACCAACCTGATGTGCCGCGGCCGCAAGCGCGGGCTTGCCGGGATCGTCGCCACGCAGCGCCTGGCCAAGCTGGCCAAGAACGTTGCCGCAGAAGCATCGAATTTCCTCATGGGCCGGACCTTCCTCGATATCGACATGGCCCGCGCGGCGGACCTGCTGGGCATGGAACGCCGGCAGGCCGAACAGATCCGCGATCTTGCACGCGGGCAGTTTCTTGGCCTTGGCCCGGCGATCAGCCGGCGGCCGGTTTCGGTGCGGATCGGCTCTGTGCGCACCGGAGCCAAGGTGGTGATGCAGAAGATGATCCCGCCGCCAAATGCGCTGCCGGACGAACTTCACGCCCTGCTCCACGAAGACCTCCATATCGACGAGGCCACGCCTTTCGAACCCGCCCCGGCTCCGCAAAGGCCCGCTGCCGACGAACTGATCGAAAAGATAGCCGGCCATGCCATCGAAGCGGAAGAGTTGCCGGCAGCGCCAGCCGCACCCACCCTCTCGCAGGCCGAGGTCGATGCGGCGATCGCAGCGATCCTGTCCGACATCGCGGCAGAGGAAGGCTGCACCTTCCAGCCGCAATCGAAGCTGTTCCAGGATTTCACCGTGCGCTGCCGGATGCAGCGGCTGACCGCCGGCCGCGTGGACATGAACCAGTTTCGCCGCCGTTTTGCCATGGCAGTCGCCGGCGTGACCGACGAGACCAGCGACAGCTGGCGCGATATCCTGCGGGTGGCAGCCGTACTGGCGGATGACCTGCTGGCTCCCTTCCTCGCCATCGCCGGCGCAGCGCGCGATGGCCTGCCCTGCCCCGCCGATGAAGAACTGGCGCGCATCTATGGCACCAATTCGCTGGGGCGCATCCGCCGCCTGCTGGACCATTACGAACGCTGCGGCCTGATCGTCGTGCGCAACGATTTCAGCGGTCGCCGCTCGGTTTCGATACCCGAACTGGGCTTCGCCACGGAACCGCTTGAGGCATGAGCGACCTGCCGCCAGGCCGGTCCGGGCAGGCCGTGGCAGTCGTCATGCCGGTATACAATGCCCAGCCCTATCTGGACGAAGCCATCGCCAGCATCCTGGCGCAGACCCACGCGGACTTCACCTTTCACATCTACGACGATTGCTCCACCGACGGGTCCTACGAACGCGTGCTCGAATGGGCGGCGAAGGACAGTCGGATCCGGGTAAGCAGGGGCGCGGTGCGGATTGGGCCGAGCGCCAGTTCGAATGCGGCCATGGCGATGACCGATGCCGAATTCGTCGCCCGCATGGATGCAGACGATATCGCCTGGCCGCCCCGGCTGGAGCTGCAAGCCAAGGCACTGCGCGATAATCCCGATGCCGTGATGGTGGGATCGACCTTCCGCCTGATCGATGCCGAAGGACGGGTGCTGCGCGAAGAAACGCCCAGCCGCATCCTGGGATCCGCACCGCCCTTTGCCCATCCCAGCATCATGCTGCGCAAGTCGGTGTTTGATGCCATCGGAGGCTACAGCCCTGAGAGCGACTATTTCGAGGACGCGGACCTTATCCGCCGGATCGCAACGAAGGGGCGCATCCTGGTATACCGGCAGCCGCTGCTGGAACTGCGGTTCGCGGGCCAGAACGCGCGTCTGCGCGATGAACGGATAGAAGTGCTGCGCAAGATCGACCGGCTGTACAATCCGCAGCGATCGGCCAGTGCATCGTCAGGCAGGGACGGGAGGCCCGAGCGCATTTCGATCATGCCGTTCTATTCGATTGCCGTCCTGCACATCCTCGCACTGCAAAGGCCGAGGCTGACCCGCATGATCCTGCGCCACGCCGACCTGCGGGACGTGCCGCGCCTGCTCGCCGTGCTGTCGATCATCGCCATCGCCAACCTTTCCCCGCGACTGGCGCGGGGGATCAGCCATGCCGTTTCGCAGCTGCGGGAATGGATCAGCGGCCCGCGGCTCGGATCGCAGGACCTGCTGTGCTGGGCACCGCCCGGTCAGGAGCGATAGGGGCGGCGGATATAACGTGGATCGAACATCTTCCTGACATCGCTGGCAATCTGCCGGATCCGGACCGGAAAAAGGATCAGATGAAGGCCGAGGACCGCCAGCACCGCCGGATCGCGGAACAGGCCGACCACGAGCAGGGCGAGCGGCAGGAAGACATCGTAGTATTCATGCAGGGCGATGCAGCTGCGCTCTCGCGGCACCACCACCACCACGCGCATTTCGAACCGATAGATCCGCTCATGCAGAAGTCCGGCGTAAAGCACGGCGGCAACGGCCCCCGCCACCTGCACCAGCGGCCCGGCCATGACGGCAATTGCCGCCAGGGACAGCATTTCGATGGGAAAGACGATCCGGCTGGCGATGCGGGCGGCGCGATCGGCCCCATGCCGCGCGACAAAGGTCTGCGCGCCGGCCATGCGGTCTGCGGCAAGGTCACCGATCTGGTGCCACAGGATGCCGCGCAGCCCGAACATCAACGACCAGATCGCGATGATGCCGGCCATCGCAGCGGGCAACTGCTGGTCAAGCGCGTGGGCAGACAGTTGCGCACACAGCAGCGCCGGAACCACGTTTGCGCCGATGGCATCGCACAGCACCCCGGCAAAGCCCCGGTGCTTGAAGCGGAACGGCGGCAGCGAATACAGCGTATAGGCCGTCCAGCCCAGGGCATAACTTGCCACCAGCAGCGGATCGTCCCGCCAGGTCCAGGCAAGCACCAGTCCGGCCGCGAGGCACAGGGCTATGAGCGCGATTGCGAATATGGGGTTGCGCCCCGCCTGCCGGTTGGCCTTTCCCGCCGCGGCATCATCAGCAAGGTCGGTGAGATCGTTCAGCAGGCTCACGAACACGGCACCCGGCACCAGCGAGACGATGGCCCAGCCAAGACCCGACAGGCCTGCCCAGGGGCTTGCCCCCAGCGCGAGGCTGACCGCATAGCCAATGCCGATGGCGGGCAGCAGCTTGTACTCCCACCACTCCGAGGCGCGGCCCATGGTAAGAACGCGCCGGATCCTGCCAAGCAGCGCCCGTAGGAGCTGGCTGCTGTTCATCGCCGAATGTCTCCGTTTAGGCCCTTGCCCCGAAGGTGGAGCTTGGCGCGCCATATCCTTCCTGTATTAGACGGTTCGTGCTGGCAATGTCACGCCGGCCGCTTCCCCGGGGGTATCCGCTCATGCCAGGCGCAGCACCGCGCATCTTTTTCCTGAGTTGCAACGAAACGCCCTGGGGAGGCAGCGAGGAACTGTGGGCCCGCGCGGCCCTGTCTCTTGCCGAAGCGGGAGTCGAGGTGCGCGCCGCCAAGCCGCGCGTCGATCGCGATGCGGCTCCGGTCCGCGCGCTCGAACAGCGCGGCATCAGGGTATCCGATCTGGGCCGCGTCAGCCTGCTTCCCGGCAAGCTGATGATCCTGCTGCAATACCTGCTCCGTCCCGCCAGCCGCGCCTTCCAGTTGCTGCCGCTGTGGCTGCAGATCAAGCGGGCAAAGCCGGACCTGGTTGTCCTGTCGCAGGGCGGTAACTGGGACGGGGTGCACATGGGCTGGGTGCTTGGCCAGATCGGCGTTCCCTATGCCCTCATCTGCCAGAAGGCGACCGACCTTTACTGGCCGCCCGACCATATCCGGCCGAAGGTCAAGGCCATGGCGCTTGGAGCCCGGCACATGTTCTGCGTGTCGCGCCACAACCTGCAACTGTTCGAGGAACAGATCGCCGCGCCGCTGCCGCGTTCCACGGTTGTCCGCAACCCCTTCCTGGTCGATCACGCGGCACCGCTCCCCTGGCCCGACAGCGCGGACGATACCGTGCGCCTGGCCTGTGTCGGCAGGCTCTACCCGATGGAGAAAGGGCAGGACTTGCTGCTGCGGGTCCTCTCGCGGCCCAAGTGGCGCGATCGCAAGCTGGTGGTCGATTGCTATGGCGCCGGGGTCAACGCGCAAGGCCTCGCCGAAATGGCGCAGTTCCTGGGCTGCAACCAGGTGCGCTTCCACGGCCATGTCGATGACGTGAAGGAAATCTGGCGCACCCATCACGGGCTGGTGCTGCCCTCGCGCGCCGAAGGCCTGCCGCTGGTGCTGGTCGAGGCGATGCTGGCCGGTCGCGTGGCCGTGATCAGCCGCGCAGGCGGCAGCGGCGAAGTGGTCGATGATGGCAAGACCGGCTTCCTGATGGCCGGCTACGACGAAGACGGGCTCGACGATGCGCTTGAGCGCGCGTGGCAGGCGCGCAGCGATTGGCAACGGATTGGCGAGGATGCAGCCACCGCGATCCGCGCGCAGGTGCCCCTTGATCCGGCAGGAGAGCTTGCCCAGCAACTGCTCGCGCTCGCCCAGCAATCGCGCGTTTTGGCGCAGACGATGGACGAGGCCTTTGCGCAGGATCGTGGAACGGTCCTCGCCGGCGACGCCGCCAGCCAGTAAGCCGCAGTTTCAGGCCACGCCGCGCACGCCCCGGTAGAGCTCGCGATAGGGTGCGTAGATCGCTTCTTTGAGCAGTTCCGGGCAGACCTTGTCGGCATCGATCGCTGGTGCCCAGTCAAACTCGCTGACCGACTCCGCAGGCCGTTGCCCCAGCAGTCGCAGGACAGGCAAGACGGGCTTCCACCCACCGATGGCGATCATGCGCCGATGCAGTCCAAGCAATTTGCGGGCAATCCAGGGCTGCGGGAAACGCCTCAGGAAACGCCCCATGCGGGGGTACCAGTACAGCTCCTCTTCCGACAGCGAAGGATTGACCTTCTCTGCGGCGATGTCGAACGGATCGACGCCGATGAACCGCTCTATCTGGGCCAGAAATTCGCGCCGGTCGGCAACCAGCAATTCATAGGGCAATGCCAGCACCCTGCCGCCAAAGCGATTGCGATAGGTGCGCAGCACAAGGTCGAAATCGCTCATTTCCAGCGCGAGCTTCGCACTGATCGCAAGCAGGTCAGTGGCAGAAAGATCGCTGCCCTGCCGGATCATCTGCGAATAGCCCGATCGCAGAAGGTCGGTGTGATTGCGCGTGACCATCAGGATCAGCGCATCGGGATACATCCGCGCCAGTCGATCGCACAGCGCGGCCGTCCGCTCATGCTGCAGGGCGTTGTCGGTCGCATCGACAGAACCATAATTGGCAGGATCGCGGGGGGCCGACAGCTGCTCCGCACTGGTCACCCTGCACCGCTCTTCCCCGGTGCCCTCGATCACCTCCTGGATCAGGTCGAACACCGAGTACCTGCCGGCAAGACCGCCGGGTTTGTAAGCGATCTGCGGATGGGCCGCGAACCACTGCTGCAGGAAGGTGGACGCGCATTTGGGAAAGCCGATGTGGATCAGATGGGGTTGCATGATCTCTTGGCTATAGGGGACCGTAGGCGATTGCGTCACGGGCATTCGCTGCGCCGTTGCCGCAAGACGCAGGAAAGTGCCTCGATGGCAAAGGCGGTGGTCAGTTCCTCCGATCCCCAGCGGGGGGTATCCGGGTGTGCCGGCGCGAGGCGGCCATCGGCAATCCGCTCTCGCCCGCCAAAATATACCGCGGCGCGGCGCCAGCTGCCATCGGCGCGCTGGGTATCGAGCAGCGCGGCAAGATCGGCCGGACCAGCCGGCTGCCCGCACCGGGACCGGGTGGTGACGGCCAGCGCGTGCTCCAGTCCGTTGCTGGGCACTGCGCCCCGCATCCGGGCAAGGATCAGCGGTGCAGCTTGGGGCTCCAGCGGAACCAGCGCGCGGGCCAGAAGGTACCACAGGACAAAGCGGTTATCGTACCACTTGTCAGCATCCGCCTCGGTCCCGTTGCGCAGGATTGCCATCAGGTAATCGACCACGGCCCTGTGCCCGGGAAAAGCGCCAAGGTAATACAGGGCATTGGCATTCACGCCAGCGTCGACATCGTCCGGTGCTGCGGACGTCTTGCGGAAGAACAATGTCAGCAACAGGGGATGGAGCAAGCGCGGCAGGGTTGCCCGCGCGTGTTGCCAGCCCCGCCAGCGCCAGCCCGGAACGAACCAGGTCAGGAAACGCCCCTTGCCGTCGCGATTGGCCAGCAGCAGTTCGGCGCAGGCCCCCTCCCCCAATCCGGCCTGCGACAGCACCCGTGAGGCGCAGCAGGTATCGTCCATGTCCGCTGGCGTCGCCTTGAAGGCGGGGTGCGAGCGCGGCCAGTGGTGCCATAATCCCGCAGCCGAACGTTCGCCCAGCAAATAGGCTGCAACCCCGGCCCGCAGCGCTTCGGCATCATCCACTCCGGCAAGGCACTGGCCGATGAGAGCCGTCGGGAAGACGGAAGGATCGGCAGTGCCTTCGTCGTCCATGTCGACGAGGAACGAGGTGTAGGCGTTGAACGAACCGTCCGGCAGCTGCGCAGCCGTCAGGAACCTGACTGCGCTTCGCAGCGCGTCCGACACACGCTGTTCCGAGTCCGGACCCTGCAACGGGTCTTCGCGGTTTGCCGGCATCACCTGCGTTGTCACCGGCCCGTGGCCAAGCGCAGCAAGGAGGCGATCCGATTTCTTGCCCTGCGGACGAAGGACGGCCCCTCGCCGGCCTGCTTTCCCTGCACCGGCTCGGCGGGGCGCAATGCGCTTTGCGCTCGCGAGGTGGCGACCAGCTGTTCGATGGTAAGGGTGCCGCTGCGAATGTCTTCGGCACGCTCCAGCACCAGCTCCACCTCTTCAGGCTGAAGGCGGGTGGCAGAGGCGGGTCGCGTCCTGACCAGCGGTGTTTCGAACTGGCCCTTCAGCAGGCCTTCCGGCCCAAGATCCAGGTAGTCCTCCGTCTCCATGCGGAAGGTCTCGATGATACCCGGGTCTTGCGGCGAAGAGCGGTGCATCACCCCCGTCTGATCTGCCGGGATGCAGGTAAGCCGGAAGGCAAAACGCGGTGCACCCGAGATGTTGGGCCGCGAGGAATGGAAGATCGAAGCATCGAAGACCAGGGCTTCACCGGCCTTGAGCGGAACCGGCACGGCCCTTCCGGCGATCCGTTTCAGGCCGCGAAAATAGCCCGGATCGATCGTGGCACCATAAGGCCCGCGAAACAGTCCGTGACTGCCGGGAATGACGCAAAGGGTCCCGTTCTCTTCGGTCGTATCCTGCAAGGCGCACCATACATAGACCGTCGGCTGAATGGCCTCGTCCTGAACCGTCGGATCGATATGGATCGGAACTTCCGCGCGTTCGGGCATCTTCACCGCCAGCGTGGACGCAAGCAGGCGGTAATCCGCAAGCAGGCCATCGACAAAACCCGAAAACCAAAGGTTCGACAGTTCGGCAACCCGCTGCTTATAGGCGCGGTTGCTGTCCAGTTCGGACTGATGATAGCCGCCGCTCAGCGCGGCAATGTCGGGTGCGGGATCAAACCGGTCATCGGGCTTGAGCGCGTTAACTGCATCGCGCAGCTCCGCAGCCCGCTCGGCGGACAGGACGCGGGTCACGACAAAACCGTCGCGATCGAACCGCGCTCGCAGTTCCGGATCACGGAAAGGGGCGCTCGCGCTGCACTGGCTCATGACCCAACTCCTGCGGGGTTGATGGCTCAGGCGCCCCCCGGTGCCGTTTCGGGCTGCGACCATTCATGGTCAATTGCCACGATTTGCCCGATATGTCTCGTCAACAGGTTCAGGCGCGTGACCGGTTCCTCAACTTTCAGTTCCGAAGGCGATGTATTGTAACCCCAGCGGGCAATGGAGATCATCGTTTCGGAATCGAGCAAGGTGGCGCGCACCTGGTACGTACCGTGCGACAGTGGAAGCGCCGGTATGCGGCACGATTGCCGGTAAGATCCGGGCTGGTACAGTATCGCTTCGGGCTCGGTGAAAGTGGAAATGCAGCACGATCCGTCGCGCGTCCAGATGCCCAGCGAGCACGCCACGCGAACCGGCTGGCGCACCACGAATTCCATGACGATCGTGGTTTCGGCACCGCTGAGGGCGGCACCATCGCCGGCGCTTTCAAACTTGACAGCCGCAATGGACGCCAGGCCTTCCCCGGCGCTTTGATGGGTTTGCGGCGTTGCATCGGCCTGCAAGGCGAACATGGTGTCGATGCAGTCCTCGATGGAGCCGTCGAACACCAGTTTGCCGTGGTCGAGCAGGATGCCACGTCGGCAGAGCGCCTGCATCTGCACCGGATTGTGCGAGACGAGGATGAGCGCACCTCCGGCATCGAGATGCTGCCGCAGGTTGGCGAAGCACTTTCGCTGGAAAGCCACATCGCCGACTGCCAGAACTTCGTCGAGCAAGAGCAGGTCGCAGGGAACAGCCGCCGCTATGGCATAGGCCAGGCGCACCTGCATGCCGGCGCTGTAACTGTGCACAGGCGCATCGAACATGGCGCCCAGTTCGGCAAATTCGGCAACCGCCTCAATCGAACCGACATTGTCGGCACCGCGCCAGGCAAGGCCGATCTCGGCATTTTCGCGCCCCGTCAGCATCAGGTTGAGGCCTTGGCCCAGCTCAATCACCGGATTGACCGTGCCGGATACGGCAAGGTGGCCGCCATCGGGCTTCAGCAGGCCCGCCAGCACCCGCAACAGGGTTGTCTTTCCCGCACCGTTGCGCCCGCCGATCGCCACGGCTTCACCTGCATTGATGGTGAAGCTGGCATCGTCGAGCGCCCAGAATTCGTCCTTGCGAAGGGCTGGCTTGCCTCTTTCGCCGGGCAGGAACTCGCCCGCGAGATCCGCGAGCGCATAGTGTAGCGATCGCCGGGTATTGCGGCAGAAGCGCTTGGACAGCGAAACCGCTTCAAGCAGGGGGCGCGAACCGGTCATGTCAATGCGCCCGCGCGGCAATGTGGGGGCGGGAAATGGCGTTGAACAACCAGCCGGGCACCAGCAGCAGCAAAGCGCAGGCCAGCGCCGGCAGCAGTCCTGTCGGCGCGAAGGTACCGGCAATGGCCAGCCGGGCGGTTTCCAGCACCCCGGCAAACGGACTTGCCGCGAGCAGGCTGCCGGCCGGCACCGGGTAGAATACCGGCGAAACGAACATGCCGAAGGTGATCGCCATGGCGACCAGCGAGCCGATATCGTCGAACAGCTGGGCGAAAGGCGCCACGAGCAGGGAAAGGGCAAATCCGCAGAGTGTCATCGTCAGGCCGCAGGCGACGATTGCCAGCCAGGCCGCGGACGGTGCCAGCCCGAACGCCAGCATCGCGCAGGCAAGGATCACAAGCCGCACGCACAGGTTCAGCAGGGCTTCGGCCAGTGCCGCCAGCAATACGGCCTGGAACGGCGCTGGCACGATGGCCAGGAACCGGCGCTGATAGTTGAGTTGCTGCACCGGCACGTTCACGCCGTCGCCCAGACTCTGCCACAGGAACACGCCCGAAAGCACGAACAGCGCATAAGGCACCCCGACCTCACCCGTGCCGATCAGCGCATGCTTGCGCAGCAGGGCAAATGTCAGGGCCGAGACTGCGCCCGGGATTGCCAGCCACAGATAGCCCAAAGCCATGCGGCGGTGGCGCGCACGCAGGTTGGCGCGGAACAGCAGCGTGGCAATCCGCAGCGCCGTATCCATGCGGGCGAAAGCTCCCGACAGCGTGCGGCGCGGAACCGCTATGGCCGGCATGGAATCGCAATGGACCTGCGTGTCCGCGGGCATTCCTGTTGCTCCCCCTTGCCGCTGGATGGACCGGGCGCGGCCTTGCCGTCCTGCCTGGTTCAGCTTTGGCACTCAGCGTGCGCTGGCCACCGCAGGCGCTCCGTCAGCCTCGGCCAGCTTTGCGAAATCGTCAACCAGCCGCGCGAAGCCCGCCTCGACCGGGATTTTCGCCTCCCAGCCCAGCAGCTCCCTTGCGCGGGAGGGATCGCCGACGAAGCGCGCCACATCGAACCGGCGCGGCGGTGCTTCGCGCAGGGTTACCGGGCGACGGGCTTCCTTGACGGCCATGGCAGCCAGTTCGCCGAGGGTGGTGCCCTTGCCGGTCAGGAAGTGGATGCTCGGCAGATCGCGCCCTTCGATCATCGCCACGATCGCCTTGAACAGGCCAAGCGCCGCATCGTCGACATGGGTGAAATCGAACAGGTTCTCCGATCCATCGATGCGCAGTTCGCCGCCCAGCGCGGCGGTGCGCGCAAAGGCCGGCACGACCCGGTCTTCATGGTCGGCTGTCGATCCATAGACGTTCGAAAAACGCACCGTCTGTGCGCGCATGCCGCCGCCCCTTGCCGCCGCGGTCTGTTCCTCCCCTGCAACCTTGGAGCGGGCGTAGGTGTTGAGCGGCTCCAGCGGATCATCCTCGACCACTGGCAGGCGGGCCTGTTCGCCATAGACCTCGCGGCTGCTGGCGAAGATCAGCCAGGGCGAAAGCGGGCTGTCCTGCATCAGCCCGATCAGCGAACGAAGCGCCTCGACATTGACCTGCTGCGTCAGATCCGGATCATTCTGCGCCCAGACCACGCGCGATACTGCGGCAAGGTGAACGACCCCGGTGGCACCATCCAGCGCCTCGGCAAGGGCGCTACTGTTCCGCGTGTCCTGGGCAGCATCCTCACGCATGTCGAAACCACGGGCAGCGATACCCGCCTCGGCAAGAAGCCCGAGCACGGCCGTGCCGATCAGACCGGCAGAGCCAGTAACCAAAATCATGAAATAGTCCCCGCCATCGAGTCCGTGATTGCTGCCCCCTCCTCTGGATTTTGCACCTAGCGTCAAGCGGCATGCGATAAGCTAAACCGATTTACGGGTTTTTACTATTCGGTTTCCCCAAGAATCTCGCGCGCACGCCGGATTTTGCGGCGAACCACCACACCGGATCGCGCATGGCGAATGCTCAAATGATGCGACAAAGCCACGCCCCTTCCCTGTCGCCACCTCGCTGCCGGACAGCTCAGTTCCGGCGCTCCATTTCTTCCCGCAGGACGGCGTTTTCTAGGAGGGCGTCCGTCAGCATCTGGCGAAGGCGGCGGTTCTGCTCTTCGGTGTCTTCGCTCGGAACGGGGCGCGGCAGGAGGCCGTTGAGGAACAGCTCGATCGAGCTGTATGTCCGGCGTTGCAGTTCTGCGGCATCGAATTCCACCCCCCAGGCCGCCATGCTCGATGGCCCGCCCACGACGAGGTGAAGAAAGGCATGGGCCGCTTCGCCGGCATCGAAGCCCGACCGGTCCGAAAGTTCGACCCGCCGCGCAAACAGGTCCGTCAGGAAGGCGACAGTCGGCTCCGTCCCCTGCCGGACATTCGCGGCTGCCAGTTCGGGCATGCGGCTGGAGACGGTGTTGGTCAGGCGAAACAGCCGCAAACCCGAAGGGCTGAGAATATTTTCGACGAGTATCCCGCCGACATTGCGCAGCGTTTCGCGCAGGTCATCGCACTCTGCCGCCTGAAGGCGCTCCACAGGCACGATCCAGTCCTCGATCGCGCGACTCAGCGCGGAGCGGAACAGGGTCTCCTTGTCGGCATAGCGGGCATAGATCGTACGCTTCGCCATTCCTGCCGCGAGCGCGATAGCTTCTACGCTGGTGCCCTCGTATCCGTCGTTGAGGAACAGATCGAGCGCGATATCGAGCAATTGCCCGTCACTCAGCGTCGGCCGGCCGATCTTGCGGGGCCTGGCCGCCTCGTCCGCGCCGCGCTGCACCAGGCTCTGTTGCGCTTTCGACGCCCGCTGCATCGCAATCTCCATCCGTTCGGGCCCGCCGGGAACGAGCCATGACGATGAAACTGATTAGGTGCTTAATGCTGGAGTTACAAGCGTCGCACCAGAAAAATACGTCATGCAAAGGTTGACTTTATCCCGGTTACGGTAACAAAATTACCAGAGACTCAAGGCGCGATTCGGAGAAAGGGCCGGGTAGCGTCGGATTTGAAACGACTTGAGTGCTAAAGTGGGATGGGAACGCAGCACACCTCACCTTTTGCCGGTGCATCCAGGCGGATACCGGCCTCCGGAGCAGAAGGCGCATGCAGCGATGCACGCTCCCGGTCCGGTTTTTGCCGCTGCGCGGAACATGTGAGCCAGCCATGAAAACAGACTGCGAACCGACCGACATTCCGGCAATCGAAGAGATCGATGTGCCGCGACTGCTGGAAAAGTACGCGCATGAGCGGGACCGGCGCATGCGTCCCGAGGCGCAGGAGCAATATGTCTCGCCACGCGGCAAGTTTGCCGAGATCAGCGATGCCGATCCGCACATGCCGCTCATCGAGCGCGAACCGATAGCGGAAGACCTCGACGTCATGGTCCTGGGCGGCGGCTTTGGCGGCGTGCTGGCCGGTTATTACCTGCGCCAGGCGGGACTGGGCGATTTCCGCATCGTCGACCACGCCGGCGATTTCGGCGGTTGCTGGTACTGGAACCGCTATCCCGGCGTGGAGTGCGACAACGTCTCCTACGTTTACCTGCCGCTGCTCGAAGAAATGGGCTTCATGCCCTCGAAGAAGTTTTCGCCAGGCTATGAGATCCGCGAGTATATCCAGAGCATCGCCAGCAAGGCCGGGCTTTACGACAAGGCCCTGATGCATACCCGGGTCAACGCGATGCGCTGGGACGAAAGCATCAGCCGCTGGCGCGTCACGACCAACCGCGGCGACGAACTGCGCCCGCGCTTCATCGTTTTCTCGCACAGCCCCGCAAACACCCCGAAGCTGCCCGACATTCCGGGCCTCGACGCGTTCGGCGGCACAATTTTCCATAGCTCGCGCTGGGATTACGATTACACCGGCGGCAGCCAGAAAATGCCCGTGCTCGACAAGCTGCACGACAAGCGCGTTGCCGTGCTGGGGACCGGCGCCTCCGCTGTCCAGATCGTGCCCTTCCTTGGCGAATACGCGAAGCACGTCCACGTGATCCAGCGCACGCCTTCGAGCGTCGATGCCAGGGACAATCGCGATACCGATCCGGACTGGGCGGCATCGCTCAAGCCCGGCTGGCATCAGGAAATGCTGGTGAATTTCCAGCACGGCCTGTGGAACGGTCTCGGCCGGGACGAGCCTGACCAGATCTGCGACATCTGGACCGAGATCAATCGCAACATCCGCCACGAGCGCGAACAGGCAGGCTGGCCGGAACTGGGCCTGGAAGAACTGCTCGCCCTGCGTGACCAGCACGATCACCGTACGATGGAACGGATGCGGCGGCGGGTGGACGAGATCGTTGCCGACAAGGACACCGCCGAGCGGCTGAAGCCCTATTACCGCTATCTCTGCAAGCGGCCCTGCTCGAACGACAATTACTACCCGGCCTTCAACCGGCCGAATGTCGATCTGATCGACGTGTCGGATACACGCGGCCTTGAAGGCCTGACCGCCAAGGGTTTCACCCACCAGGGCAAGGAGCACGAGGTCGACTGCATCATCCTTGCCAGCGGTTATGAGCAGACCAGCTCGTTGCGCAAGCGGTGGTCATTCGACGTTGCCGAGGGCCGCAACGGCCTGTCGCTCTTCGACCACTGGGACGCTGGCTACAAGACGCTGCACGGCATGAGCACGCACGGCTTTCCGAACAAGTTCTTCATCGGTTTCGTGCAGGGCGGCGTTCACGCATCGACCACCGAGACTTTCCGGCGCCAGGCCGAGCATATCGCCTATATCATTTCGACGGCGAAGCAGCGCGGCATCAAGTCCATGGAACTGACCAGGGAGGCGGAGGACGCCTGGGTGGCGCACCACCGCGCCACCGAACTGGACGTGGAAAGCTTCGCACGCGCCTGCACGCCGGGCTACTACAACAGCGAAGGCGGCGAGGTTTTCCGCTATTTCCTCGGCGATTCCTACGGCCCCGGGCCCTATGCCTTCTGGGAGAAGCTGGCCGAATGGCGCGCCGACGACCGGCTCGAAGGCTTTGACTGCAAGTTTTGAAATTGACCGAGAGGAACAGGACCATGGCTTTGCAGACCCGCAAGCTTACTGAAACCATCGGCACCGAAGTGATCGCGCCGGTAGAGGAATTGCTCAAGCCGGAGGTCGCCGCGCAGGTGCGGCAGATCCTCGTCGAACGCGGTGTCCTGCTCTTTCCGCAGCTGGGCATTTCCGACGAGGACCAGGTGCGGCTCGCCAGCCTGATCGGCACGGTGCGCGAGGAAGGCGAGAAGGGCATCTTCAAGATCACGCTCGACAACAAGGCGAATGCCCAGGCCCTTTACCTCAAGGGCTCGTTCAACTGGCACATGGACGGCACCCATGACCATGTGCCTGTCTTCGGCAGCCTGCTGACCGCGCGCGTGCTGTCCAAGGAGGGCGGCGATACCCTGTTCGCCAACAGCTACGCTGCCTATGAAGCGCTGCCGCAGGCGATGAAGGATCGCATCGCCGACCTGCGCGTGGTCCACAGCTTTGCCTATTCGATGGAGCAGGCCGGCATCGAGAAGACCCCGGAAACCGAAGCGCACTGGAATTCGATCCCGGACCAGACCCACGCGCTGGTCTGGCCGCACAAGTCGGGCCGCAAGTCGCTGGTGATCGGCTGCCATGCCAGCCATGTCGTCGGCATGGACCCGGATGAAAGCGCGGCGCTGATCGCGGAACTGATGGACTGGGTGACGCAGGAACGCTTTACCTATCGCCACAAGTGGACCGTTGGCGACATGCTGATCTGGGACAATACCGGCGTTTTGCACCGCGCCACCCCCTATGCTCTTGGCAGCGGCCGAATGATGCACCGCACGACGCTGATGGGCGAAGAAGCCTTCGCCTGATCGACCAAAATCAGAACAGTTCTCTGGAGAGTTAAGGCAATGCTGAGCAATCTTCCCGCACATTGGGACATGGAGGCTGATCTCGTCGCGATCGGTTCGGGCATCGGCGGGCTGTCCGCCGCAATCACCGCCCATGAAAACGGGCTGAGCGCCATCGTGCTTGAACGCTCGAACGAAGTCGGCGGCGTCACCGCCCTTTCCCAGGGACAGGTATGGATCGCGGGCAGCCGCCACGCTGCCGAACTGGGCGTCGATGACAGCGCAGAGAGCGGCTTCCGATATCTCCAGCGCCTGGGCATGGGCTATGCCGAGGACAGTGCGATCCGCAACTTCACCACGCACGCGCCGGTGGCATTGCACTGGTTCGAGGACACCATCGGCCTGCGGATGGTTCCGATCCGGGGCTGTCCCGACTATTACTACGGCCTCACCAACGACAGCGTTTCAGAGGGCAGGCTGCTGGAAGTGGAACCCTTCCCCGGCGCCACGCTGGGAGAATGGCAGAGCCGCACCCGGCTATCGCCACAGGTTCCTTATGGCCTGACCACGCAGGACATTGCCGACAAGGGTGGCCTTGCCGCAATGACCAAGTGGGATTTCGAGCTGATGGGCCGCCGCATGATGAATGACGAGCGCTGTGCCGGTTCGGGCCTCGCCGCCTATTTCGTCAAAGGCGCGATCGACCGGGGCATCCCGCTGGAAACCGGCGTGAACGCCCAGGAACTGATCGCCGATGGCGAGCGCGTGGTTGGCGTGCGCTGCACGCGCGATGGCGCGGACCTGTTCGTCAAGGCGAACAAGGGCGTGGTCATCGCCGTCAGCTCCTATGAACGCGAACAGAAGCTGGAAAAGCACCTCGGCAACCAGCTCGATGCAATCTCCATGCTGTTCACGGCGGTCGATGGCGCCAACATCCGCCTTGCCGGACCGCTTGGCGCACGGGTTTCGCGGGTGCCGGAAATCAGCATGGCCGGGTTCAACCAGCCCGGAGAAGAGACCGAGGAGGGCCAGCCCCTCTGGCGCAGCTCGATGCCGTTCATCGGCTTGCCGCACACCATCGTGGTCAACCGCCGCGGCAAGCGGTTCGGCAACGAAAGCTTCTACCGCTCGTTCTTCTACCAGCTCGACGTGATCGATGGCACCACCCAGACGCACCCCAATTTCCCCTGCTGGGTGATCCTCGATAGCCAGGCCCGCGCCAAGTACGGCTTCGGCTCGATCGCACCGGGCCAGGATTGGCCCGAAGGCTTCGGCGTGGTGGCGGACACTATCGAGGAACTGGCGCGAAAGGCGGGCATCGATGCCGAAGGCCTTGTCGAAACGGTGGCCCGTTTCAACCCCAACGCCGAAGCGGGCAAGGATCCCGATTTCGGCCGGGGCGAGCAGCCGTGGGGAGCCTGGATGACCGGCGACAAGGAGCACCAGCCCAACCCCAACCTGGGACCGCTGTCCAAGGGGCCGTTCTTTGCCGTTCAGCTGCGGCGCATGGGCGCAACCGGCATTCCTGCGGCCGGCCTTCAGATCGATCGCAATGCCAACGTCGTCGGCTGGGACGAAAAGCCGATCCCCGGCCTCTATGCGGCTGGCAACTCGGTCGCCCGGCTTGAAACCGGCGCGGTGATGCAAAGCGGCGTCTCCAACGCCCGCGGCATGACTTATGGCTGGCTGGCTGCCCTTCACGCCGCCGGGCAGCCCAGCACCCTGCTGGACAGCGCCCGGTGATCGAAACCGAACAGACGGTCACCGTCGGCTGCGATATCGACAGCACCTGGGCCTATGCCCGCGACTTCCAGCGCTGGGCCAGCATCATGCCGGGCTACCAGTCCTGCGAGATGGAAGACGAAGACAACTCGCTCTGGGTGCTCAAGGTCGGCGTCGGAGCCATGGTCCGCACCGTAAAAGTGAAGGTCAGTGTCAGCGAATGGGCCGGGCCGGAGCGCGTCGATTTCACCTACAAGCTGGTCGGCGATCCGGTGGAAGGTCACGGATCCTACCTGGCTGCACCTGCGGGGAGCGGCCAGACGGCCATGACGCTCAAGGTGCGCATCATCGGCAGCGGCCCGCTCGCCCCTATGTGGGAGGCGATGTGCGGCCCGGTCCTGCCCAAGTTCGCCCGCAGCTTTGCCGAGCAGTTGCGGGACCGTATCGAGGAATTCAACGGCGCCCCGGCGCACGACGCAGACGTGCTCACCGCACCCGTCCGGGCGGGAATGATCGACCGCCTGATAAGCTGGCTGCGCAGGTTGCTGGGGCAGGCTTGAGCCCGCGCCACCCCGGCACAGGCGAATTGCGATCGGGCATTCGGCCCGATGGGCCGAGGTAGGGGATTGCATCGCGTGATGCTGCGCTGCACAATGGCCGTATGCGAATTGCGATTGTCGATGAAAGCGCTTCGCGTGCTGCTGTGATCCACGAAGGCCTTGCGGCGCTAAACGACTGCGAGATCTTTGTCGTTACCGAGCGCTCCGGCCTGGTGAAACGGATCGGCGAGATCGCACCCGATATTGTCCTGATCGACCTTGGCAACCCTTCTCGCGACATGCTGGAGGAATACTTCGCAGTCACGCGCGCGCTGGCGCGCCCCATCGCCATGTTCGTTGACGAATCCGATGATGAGGCAATTGCCGCCTCGATCGATGCAGGGGTTTCCTCCTATGTCATCGATGGCCTTGCTCCGCATCGGATCCGGCCCATCCTCGACCTTGCCGTGCGCCGCTTCAATGCCTTTACCCGACTTCAAGCCGACCTTGCCGAAGCACAGGGCAAGCTGGCCGAGCGCGAATGCATTGACCGGGCCAAGCGGATCCTGATGGACAGCCGCCGAATGTCGGAGCCCGAAGCCTATGCCGAACTGCGCAAGACGGCGATGAACCAGGGCCGCCGGATTGGTGAAATTGCCGAAGCGGTCGTCACCGCGCACAAGTTGATGGGAGGCGCATGATGGCCGAATTGACGATCGGTTTCCTCCCTCTGGTCGATGCCTGCCTGCCGATCCTTGCGCGCGAACACGGCTTTGCCGAGGCCGAGGGGATTTCCCTGCGGCTGCTCAAGGACATGAGCTGGGCCACGGTGCTCGACCGGCTACTCTATGGCCACAGCGATGCCGCACACATGGTCGCGCCGCTGGCGATTGCGGCGACTCTGGGGCGCGGGCGGCCGGCGCAGCCTCTCTCGGTGCCTTTCGTGCTCGGGCTGAATGGCAATGCGATCACCCTGCGGCCCGAGCTTGCCGATCAGGTCTGCCCCAAGGGGCAACTCGGCGATCCCCGGGAAGTTGGCGCATCGCTGCTCAAGGTGGCAACCGCGCGGGCGCAGCAGGGGCGCCCCCTGCGCTTTGGCGTGGTCCATCGCTATTCGAGCCACAACTACATGCTGCGCTACTGGCTTGCGGCCAGCGGCATCCGGCCCGACCATGATGTAGAGATCGTCACCATCGCGCCGCCCTTCTGCACCGATGCCCTTGATGCTGGCGAAGTGGACGGGATCTGCGTGGGCGAGCCGTGGAACTCCGTCGCTGTCGAGCGCGGCGCCGGCCGCATCGTACTGGTCACGGCTCAGGTCTGGCGGCGCGGGGTGGAAAAGGTGCTGGCCCTGCGCGAACCGGTGCTGGAAGCACGGCACGAGGAGGTGGAAGCCTTGGTCCGCGCGCTGATCGCCACCGCGCGCCATTTCGTCGATCCGGAGAATTGGGACACGAACGCCGCAATCCTTGCCCGACCCGAATACCTTGACGGGTCGGCCGAGCTGATCCGCCGAGCCATCGCCGATCGCCTGCTATTGGCGCAAGGCGAGGAACCGATCCATTTTCCGGATTTCATGTTCCAGTATCGCGAAGCTGCGAACTTCCCCTGGGTCAGCCAGGCCGAGTGGCTATATACCCAGATGGTGCGCTGGGACGGCGGCGGATTCGTCGCCGCCGATGCCGCCAAGGCCGCCCGCGTGTTCCGGCCCGACGTATACCGCAGTGCACTATTGGGCACGGCCGAACCGCTGCCGGGCGCCAGCTCGAAGGTCGAAGGCAGCCTTGGCGGACCGACCGTGGTGGGCACCCAGCAGGGCCTTATCACCATGGAACGAAACGCCTTTTTCGATGGCCGCGTGTTCGATCCGGCTGACCTTCCCGGATATCTCGCCAGCCTGCCCTGACGAAAAATTTATGCTGCACTGCAAAAATCGCTTGCCGATGCATCCGCGAATCGCTTAGCAATAGCTCTGCAGGAGCGGGGCGGACCAAGGAAGGGCCGCGGTTTTCCGCCTTGCAACCAGTTTCACATTGCGTGGCAACGGAGCCGCCCGACCTGACCCTCTACCGGGGTCTGTTCGAGGCGGTTTTTTGTTGTTCGCGCTTCAGACGGGGTACGGCGCGATGGCACAGTGTTCGGCAATTCGTTTCGACAGGCGCGGCATGGTGGCAGCGCTGCTGCTGGCAAGCGCACTCGCCGGCTGCGGCAGCTCCGGCGGCGATGACCCGGCCCCGACCGGCGACATCGCCAGGATCGCGGGCGAAAAGGGTATCGAGAAATCGAATCTGAAGCTCGGCTTCATCAAGCTGACCGACATCGCTCCGCTGGTCGTCGCCAAGGAAAAGGGCTTCTTCGCCGAGGAAGGACTTAACGTGACGCTAGAGCCGCAGGCCAACTGGAAGGTGCTGCTGGACGGCGTGACCGGCGGCCAGCTCGACGGCGCACACATGCTGGCGGGCCAGGTCCTCGCATCGGGCGCAGGCATCGGCGCCAGGCAGAAGCTGGTAACCCCCTTCAGCCTCGACCTCAACGGCAAGGGCGTGACAATCTCCAACCAGGTCTACGGCCTTATCGCCCCCGGCCTGCCCAAGGGGCCGGATGGCAAGGTTACGCACCCCGTTTCCGCCGCAGCGCTGAAACCCGTGGTCGAAAAGTTCAAGGCCGAGGGCAAGCCCTTCAAGATGGGCATGGTCTTCCCCGTCTCCACGCACAACTACATCCTGCGCTACTGGCTGGCGGCTGGCGGGCTGAACCCCGGTTACTACCTGCCCGGCGACACCGCGGGCACCACCCGCGCGGAAGTGCAGCTTTCGGTCACCCCGCCGCCGCAGATGCCCGCCACGCTGGAGGCCGGCACGATCAACGGCTATTCGGTGGGCGAACCCTGGAACCAGGCCGCCGTCGCCAAGAAGATCGGTGTGCCGATCATCGTCGACCCCGACATTGCCGGGACGACGGGCGACAAGGTCTTTGGCCTGACCGAGGACTTCGCCAAGGCCAATCCCAAGACCACCCAGGCGCTGACCCGCGCGCTGATCCGCGCCTCGATGTGGCTCGATGCAGAGGGCGGCAAGAACCGGCCCGAGGCGGTGAAGCTGCTCGCCTCGCCCAAATATGTCGGCGCGGACGAGAAGGTGCTGATGGCATCGATGACCGGCAAGTTCACCTTCGGCGAAGGCGACACGCGCGACACGCCGGAGTTCAACCTGTTCTTCGACCAGCAAGCGAGCTACCCCTTCTGGTCGGACGCCATCTGGTTCCTGACGCAGATGCGCCGCTGGGGCCAGATCGCCGAAGCCAAGCCCGACCAGTGGTATCTTGATACGGCCAAGGCGGTCTATCGCACCGACATCTACGATACCGCCGCCGCCAGCCTGGTGGCCGAGGGCAAGGCTCCGGCCGCTGCCTTTCCCAAGAGCGACGGCTTCCGCACCTACACTCGCAAGGCGATCGACGGCGTGACCTTCGATCCGAAGAAGCCCGCCGCCTATGCGGCCGGTTTCGCCATTGGCCTGAAGGACGGCCAGACCGTTACCCCGGCCGGCGTGAAGTAAGGACCCCGATACCATGAACGCTACCGCAGCAGTGAAGGACACCTTCGAAGTGGACCAGGAGATTGCCCCACCTGCCGAGATGGCGAAGCCTGCTCCGGCAGAGCCGGTGAAGGCCGGCCTGCCCTTCGGCCTAAAGCTGCCGCCGGCCCGTGCCGTCTTTGACGCAACATGGCCGCCGGCAGCCGGTATCGGGGGCTTCCTGCTGCTCTGGGCCCTGCTCGCGCCCCTTGTGAAGACCTCGCTCGGCACCCTGCCGGGACCGGGCGATGTCTGGACCGCCTTCACCGGCCTGATGGGCGAGGCAGCGGCATCACGCGCCGAAGCGGCAGCCATCGAGGCGAGCGGCGGCAGCTTTACCGGGCCGCCCAGCTTCACAGACCAGATCGTCACCTCGCTGCACACGGTTGCGCTCGGCTTCATCCTCGCCAGCCTTGTCGCCGTACCGCTGGGGCTGGTCGCCGGAATGTCGAAGCGGATCAACGCGGCGATCAACCCCCTGATCCAGGTCATGCGCCCGGTCAGCCCGCTGGCATGGCTGCCGATCGTGACGATGTTGGTCTCGGCATCGATGTCGAGCGGGGATGACAGCTTCCTGCCGAAGAGCTTCGTGATCTCGGCCGTGGTGGTCATGCTCTGCTCGCTGTGGCCGACACTCATCAACACCGCCGTCGGCACCGCCTCCATCGACAAGGACCTGATCAACGTCGGCCGTGTGCTCAAGCTCGGCTGGGCAGCGCGGCTCACGAAGCTGGTCCTGCCCAGCTCGCTGCCCTTCATCTTCACCGGCATGCGCCTTTCGCTCGGCACTGGCTGGATGGTGCTGATCGCGGCGGAAATGCTGGCGCAGAACCCCGGCCTGGGCAAGTTCGTCTGGGACGAGTTCCAGAACGGCAGCGAAAAGTCGCTCGCCCGCATCATGGTCGCCGTGGTGGTCATCGGCCTGATCGGCTTCGCCCTCGACCGCATCATGATGGTGCTGCAATCCTTCGTCAGCCGCAACCGGACCTTCTGACCATGACCCAGACCCCCATCCTTTCCCTTCGCGGCGTGACCAAGCGCTACGCCTCGGCGAGCGGCACCAGCGAAGTCCTCGGCGGTATCGATCTCGATGTGCGCGAAGGCGAATTCATCGCCGTCCTCGGCTTCTCCGGCGCGGGCAAGACCACGCTGGTTTCGACCATCGCCGGCTTGATCGAACCCGACGAGGGCGAGATCCTGCTTCGCGGCGTGACCGTAGACGGACCCGGCAAGGACCGGGGCTTGGTCTTCCAGTCCTACTCGCTGTTCCCCTGGCTGACCGTGGAGGCCAATGTCGCGCTCGCAGTCGACGCCGTCCACAAGGACCGCAGCGCCGAAGACCGGGCCGCTCTGGTGCGGCAGAAGGTCGAACTGGTCGGGCTCGGCCACGCGATGGACCGTAAGCCCGCGCAGCTTTCGGGCGGCATGCGCCAGCGCGTCGCCGTGGCCCGCGCGCTCGCCATGGAGCCGGAAATTCTGCTGCTCGACGAGCCGCTTTCCGCGCTCGATGCCTTGACCCGCGCCAAGTTGCAGGACGAGATCGAGCGCATCCGCAAGGAAGAGAAGCGCACGATCATCCTCGTCACCAACGATGTCGACGAGGCGCTGCTGCTGGCGGATCGCGTGGCCGTGCTCACCCCCGCCCCCGCCGCCACCATCGGCCGGATCTTCGACGTCGCCATCCCCCGCCCGCGCGATCGCGAGGCGGTGAACGACGATGCCGCGTTCCAGGCCCTGCGGCGCGAGATCGTCAATTACCTTGGCTCGCTGGTGGCGCAGAAGCAGGCGGGCGGCAGCGACTATGGCAACCTGCCAAACGTTACTCCGCTCGACCTTGCACCGCTTCCCAAGGCCTATGTCGAGGCCGCCAAGGGCAACAACGCGCGGCGCTATCTGGAATTCTACAACCTCCACAAGGTCTACCCCACGCCCAAGGGGCCGCTGATCGTGGTCGAGAATTTCAACCTGCTGATGGACAAGGGCGAGTTCATCTCGCTGATCGGCCATTCGGGCTGCGGCAAGTCGACCGTGCTGACCATGGCCTCGGGCCTCAACGCGATCAGCAAGGGTTCGATCATTCTCGACAACCGCGAGGTTGACGCAGCTGGGCCGGACAAGGCCGTAGTCTTCCAGGCACCCAGCCTGATGCCATGGCTGACCGCACGGCAGAACGTCGCGCTCGGCGTGGAGCGGGTCTATCCGCACGCATCCAAGGCCGAACGCCGCGAGATCGTCGACTATTACCTCGAACGCGTCGGACTTGCCGATGCGCGCGACAAGCTGGCGGCGGAGATGTCGAACGGCATGCGCCAGCGCGTCGGCATCGCCCGCGCCTTTGCTCTGAGCCCGCGCCTGCTGCTGCTCGACGAGCCCTTCGGCATGCTCGACAGCCTGACCCGCTGGGACCTGCAGGACGTGCTGGTCGAAGTGTGGAACCGCACCAAGGTGACTGCGATCATGGTGACGCACGATGTCGACGAGGCGATCCTGCTGGCCGACCGCGTGGTGATGATGACCAACGGCCCCAACGCCACCATCGGCAAGATCCTGAAGGTCGACCTGCCGCGCCCGCGCGACCGCAAGGCGCTGCTCAAGGACCCGCAGTTCTACGCTTACCGGCAGGAGGTTCTGCACTTCCTCGCCGAATACGACCACGGACCGGACGCAGAGGCGGCCTGACGCTATCCGGGGAGGATGCCTGAAGGAGTCAAGGCTTCTCAGGAGGGAAAAAGATGAGGAAAATCGTTCTGGCGGCGACCGCACTCGCGGCGCCGGTCGCCCTTGCTCACCCTGCGCTTGCTGCCCCCGGAGATCCGGTAAAGATCGCCGGCGGGCTCAGCCTCGATCCGATTTTCGACATGCGGCTGCGCTATGAGAATGTCGACCAGCCGGCGACCAATGCCGATGCCGTGACCCTGCGCGTGCGCGCGGGAGCGGAGCTGAAGCATGCCAGCGGCCTGTCGCTGCTGGCGGAGGCCGAGGGCACGCTCGGCGTGGTCAATGATTACAACGCCTTCCCCTTCGTCATCGCCGACAGCCAGCGCCGCCCCGCCTTCTCGGTCGTTGCGGACCCGATGAACATCGACCTCAACCGCCTGCAGGTGCAGTACAAGTCCAAGCCGCTCACCGCCACGGTCGGGCGCCAGCGCATCAACCTCGATGACCAGCGCTTCGTCGGCTCCGTCGCCTGGCGCCAGAACGAGCAGACTTTCGACGCGGTGCGCGCCGAGGCCAGCCTCGGTCCGGTCAGCCTGGATGCGACCTATGCGATCAGCCAGCGCACGATCTTCGGCTTCGATGCTGGTCCGCGCACGGCCTATGACGGCGATTTCGTGTTCCTCGGCGCAGGCGCAAAGCTGGGGCCGGTGAACCTCAAGGCATTCGGCTACCTGCTCGATTTCGACACCAAGGAGCAGGCGGGCGCCCTCGCCACCACCAATGCCGATACGATGACGCTGGGCGCAAGGGCGACGGCGAGCTTCAAGCTTGCGCCCAAGACCACGCTGAACCTCGCCGCCAGCTATGCCCGCCAGTCCGACTATCAGGACAACCCGGCGAGTTACGGCGTCGATTACATCGCGGCGGAAGCAGGCTTGGCCTTTGGCCCGCTGGGATTGACGGCGGGCTATGAACAGCTTGGCTCCGATGGGGTGCGCAGCGTTCAGACGCCGATGGCTACCCTGCACAAGTTCCAGGGCTGGGCCGACCTGTTCCTTACAACCCCCGCAGCGGGGATCGAGGACATCTACGGCGGCCTGTCCTGGAAGTTCGCGGGCGTGAAAGCGCTGCCGGGACTCAACGCGGCCTTCACCTATCACCGCTACGAAAGCGCATTCGGATCGGTGCATTACGGTGACGAATGGAACGCATCGATCGGCTTCAAGCTGAAGCGTATCACGGTGTTCGCCAAGTACGCCGATTACGACGCGGACCTGTTCGGCAGCGATACGAAGAAGTTCTGGCTGCAGCTCGAAATGGCGTACTGAGGTGAAATTGCTGCACTGCAAAAAAGTCCTTGCCAGCAGGGGGCGGGTTCCATAGTCTTCCCCTGACCCGGCACACCGCCGCCCAAGGAAGGGCGGGCAACGGCGCCGGACATACAATCGAACACACGTGGCAACGAAGCCGCCTGTTTCCGTCCCTTCATCGGGCCGGTTGCAAGGCGGCTTTTTTCGTTGCGCGTATGCCAAGGAGACCAAGGTGAACGCGCCTTCGACTTTCGATCTGAACGGCAAGGGCGGGGAAACCGCCGAAAGGCTCGTCGTTATCGGCAACGGCATGGCAGGCTGTCGCGCCGTGGAGGAAATCCTTGCCCGCGATCCCGGTCGCTATGCCGTGACGATCTTCGGCGCGGAACCCCGCGTCAATTACAACCGCATCATGCTCTCCCCCGTGCTGGCGGGTGAGAAAGCCTTCGACGACATCGTCATCAATGGTGAGGATTGGTACGCCGACAACGGCATCACGCTGGTGTCCGGCGATCCGGTGGTGGCTATTGACCGCAAGGCGCAGGCCGTGGTGGCAAAATCTGGCCGGGTCGAACCCTACGACCGCCTGCTGATCGCCACGGGGTCCGATCCCTTCATTATCCCGGTGCCCGGCCACGACTTGCCCGGCGTCGTCACCTTCCGCGACCTTGACGATGTCGACCGCATGCTGGCGGCGGCGGAAAAGGGCGGCAGCGCGGTGGTGATCGGCGGGGGCCTTCTCGGCCTTGAAGCAGCCCATGGCCTTTCGCTGCGGGGCATGACCGTGACCGTCGTTCACCTTATGCCGACGCTGATGGAACGCCAGCTCGACGAGGCCGCAGGCTATCTGTTGCGGAGCGAACTCGAACGGCGCGGCCAGACCATCGTTACCGGTGGCGATACCGCCGCTATCCTCGAACAGGACGGCCACGTTACCGGCGTCCGCCTCAAGGACGGGCGCGAATTTCCCGCCGATATCGTTGTCATGGCCGTCGGCATCCGCCCCGCAACCGCGCTCGCCAAGGCGGCGGGGCTCGAGGTCGAGCGTGGAATCCTAGTCGATGACCACATGGTCACTTCCGACCCCGCGATCATGGCCGTGGGCGAATGCGTCCAGCACCGGGGCACCTGCTATGGCCTGGTCGCGCCGCTGTGGGATATGTGCCGCGCGCTGGCCGATCACGCCACCGGCACGCCGACCGGCTACGAAGGCTCGGTAACTTCGACGAAGCTCAAGGTCTCAGGCATCGACCTGTTTTCCGCCGGAGACTTTTCCGGCGGCGACGGCGCGGAAGACATCGTCATGCGCGATGCCTCGCGCGGCGTTTACAAACGTGTCATCGTCAAGGAAAACAGGCTGGTCGGTGCCGTGCTCTATGGCGATACCGCCGACGGCAACTGGTACTTCGACCTGCTCAAGAAAGGCGAAGACGTTTCCGACATCCGCGAGGCGCTGATCTTCGGGCAGGCCTTTGCT
This sequence comes from Novosphingobium sp. TH158, assembly GCF_002855555.1. NCBI lineage: Bacteria > Pseudomonadati > Pseudomonadota > Alphaproteobacteria > Sphingomonadales > Sphingomonadaceae > Novosphingobium > Novosphingobium sp. TH158. The sequence continues at coordinate 1,558,015 of NZ_PKRT01000001.1, forward strand.
GCCGGAGGTGCCCTTGCGGACCCTAACGCCGCCGTTGCTGCCCTTTCCGACGATGCGGAGATCTGCGGCTGCAACGGCGTATCCAAGGGCAAGGTGGTCGGCTGCATCCTCGGCGGGGCGCACAGCCTCGACAAGGTGCGCTCGGCCTGCAAGGCTTCGGCAAGCTGCGGTTCGTGCACCGGCCTTGTCGAGAGCCTGCTCAGCCTGACGCTGGGTGGCGAGATCGAGAGCGGGCCGAAGACGCTGTGCAAGTGCACCAGCTTCACGCATGACGACGTGCGCCGCCTCATCCTCGAGAAGAACCTCCGCCTCATCCCGCAGGTGATGCAGGAACTGAGCTGGTCCACTCCCGATGGCTGCGCCAGTTGCCGCCCGGCGCTCAACTACTACTTGCTCTGCGCCTGGCCGGGCGAATACGTGGACGAGCAGCACAGCCGCTTCGTCAACGAACGGATGCACGCCAACATCCAGAAGGATGGCACTTATTCAGTGGTGCCGCGCATGTGGGGCGGCCTCACCAACCCCCGCGAGCTGCGCGCAATTGCCGATGTGGTGGAAAAATACAACGCGCCGATGGTGAAGGTCACCGGCGGCCAGCGGCTCGATATCTTCGGCATCAAAAAGGAAGACCTGCCCGCCGTCTGGGCCGATCTCAATGCCGCCGGGATGGTTTCGGGCCACGCCTATGGCAAGTCCTTGCGCACCGTGAAGACTTGCGTCGGCAGCGAATGGTGCCGCTTTGGCACGCAGGATTCGACCGGGCTGGGTGTCAAGATCGAGCACATGACCTGGGGATCGTGGATGCCCCACAAGTTCAAGATCGCCGTCTCCGGCTGCCCGCGCAATTGCGCTGAGGCGACGATCAAGGACTTTGGCGTGGTCTGTGTCGATAGCGGTTATGAACTGCACGTCGGCGGCAACGGCGGCATCAAGGTGCGCGCGACCGACCTGCTCTGCAAGGTCGAGACCGAGGCCGAGGCGATGGAAATGTGCGCCGCCTTCATCCAGCTTTACCGCGAACAGGCGCATTACCTCGAACGCACCGCGCCGTGGATCGAGCGGGTCGGGCTCGACCACGTGAAGGCCGCACTGTTCGATGATCCCGAGGCTGTCCCGGCACTCGCCGCCCGCTTCTACTACTCGCAGCAGTTCATGCAGGACGACCCCTGGGCCAAGCGCGCCGCGGGCGAGGATACCGAACTGCACCAGCACCTAGGCGAGGTGCGCCCCCTTGTTCTGGAGACAGCACGATGATCGGAGAATGGCTCGATATCGGCCCGGTAAGCCAGATCGCCCCCGGCAATGCCCGCACCCTGCCGGTACGCGGCGGAGAGGAGATTGCGGTCTTCCATACGCTCGACAACCAGTTCTATGCCCTCGTCAACAAGTGCCCGCACAAGCACGGACCACTCAGCCAGGGCATCGTCCACGGCAACGTCGTCACTTGCCCCCTGCACAGCTGGAATATCTCCCTCAAGACCGGCGAGGCCATGGGCGATGACAAGGGTTGTGTGCCGACGATCCCGCTCAAGGTCGATGCAGGCCGCTTGTACCTGCTGCGCGATGCGGTTGTCGGGAAAGCAGCGGCGTGAAGGCGGTCCGCACCACCTGCGCCTATTGCGGGGTCGGCTGCGGCATCCGGGCCGAAGTGACCGGCGCGCGCGCGCTCACCATCAAGGGCGATCCCGAGCATCCCGCCAACTTCGGACGGCTCTGTTCGAAGGGCACCCACCTGGGTGAGACTGTCGGGCTGGAAGGCCGCCTGCTGGCGCCGATGATCGGGAACCGGCAGGCAGGCTGGGACGAAGCGCTGGACCTTGCCGCGGCGAAAATGCGCGAATGCATCGCCGAACATGGGCCAGACAGCGTCGCCTTCTACGTCTCGGGCCAGCTGCTGACCGAGGATTACTACGTCGCCAACAAGCTGATGAAGGGCTTCATCGGCAGCGGCAACATCGACACGAACAGCCGCCTGTGCATGGCGAGCGCAGTTGCCGCGCATAACCGCGCCTTCGGCGAGGATATCGTCCCGTGCACCTATGACGACCTCGAGGAAGCGGACCTCATCCTGCTGGTCGGCTCCAACACCGCCTGGTGCCATCCGGTGATCTGGCAACGGATAGAGGCGGCGCGCGAGAAGCGCGGCAGCAAGCTGGTGGTCCTCGACCCGCGCCGCACCGAGACAGCAGAGCGGGCCGACCTGCATCTCGCCATTGCGCCCGATGGCGATATCGCCTTGTTCAACGCCCTGCTGGCGGAGATGCGCGACCGCGGTTTGGTCGACAGCGGTTATCTGGCCGCGAACTGCACGGTCCCCCAAGGCTTCTTGGAGAGCCTGGACAGCCGGAGCCCGGGCGTTGACTTCCCGTCCTTCGCTGCCCTGTGCGACCTTGTCGCTGCCCGCCCGCGCATGGTCACCCTGTTCAGCCAGGGCGCGAACCAGTCGCGAAGCGGGACTGACAAGGGCAATGCAATCATCAACCTGCACCTGGCGCTGGGGCGGATCAATTCTGCAGGCGCAGGACCGTTCTCGATCACGGGACAGCCCAATGCGATGGGCGGGCGTGAAGTTGGCGGGCTGGCCAATACGCTTGCCTGTCACCTCGGATTTTCCGCAGAGGAGCGCGCCGAGGTGGCGATGTTCTGGAATGCCCCGAACATCTGCGCGGGGCCGGGCCTGAAGGCGGTCGACCTGTTCCGCGCGGTCCATGATGGCCGGGTGAAGTTCCTCTGGGTCATGGCGACCAACCCCGCCGTGTCGATGCCCGACGCCGGATTCGTGCGCGAGGCGCTGGCGCGCTGCGAAACGCTGGTCGTGTCCGACATCATCGCCGATACCGACACCGCGCGCCTCGCGCATATCCGCCTGCCCGCGCTCGGCTGGGGGGAGAAGGACGGCACCGTTACCAATTCCGAGCGCCGCATCAGCCGCCAGCGCGCGCTGTTTGCCGCTCCCAGCCAGGCCCGCGCCGACTGGGCGATCCTGTGCGATTTCGCACAGCGCATGGGCTGGGGCCGGGCTTTCGATTTCACCTGCGCCGCCGACGTTTTCCGCGAATATGCAGCGATGACCGCGCTCGCGGCCCGGCATGGCAAGGTGCTCGATCTGTCGCACCTTTCCGCCATCGGTGATGCCGAATATGACGCGATGGAACCCTTCCTTTGGGGCGGCGCGCACCCGCTTGCAAAGCGCTTCATCCAGGCCGGCGGCAAGGCGCGGGTGGTTGCGGTGGCAGCGCCGGCACCGGTCATGGCGGACATCCACTTCCCCTTCCGCCTCAACACCGGGCGCTATCGCGACCAGTGGCACACCATGACCCGCACCGGGCTCTCCCCCACCCTCTCGCAGCACCGGCGCGAAGCGCTGCTCGAGGTTCACCCGGATGACGCTGCGGCGCAGGGTCTCGAAGACGGCGGCCTCGCCCGCGTCACCACTGCGGCGGGCACCGCACTGTTCCGCGTCGCCGTGACGAATGGTCAGCGCCGCGGTGATCTGTTCGTGCCGATGCACTGGACGGACGCGATGGCAGGCCAAGCGCGGGCCAACCGCCTGGCGCTGTCCGATACTGATCCCGTTTCCGGCCAGCCGGGCTTCAAGAACACCCCGGCGCAGGTCGAGCCGGTAACGCCTGACTGGCGCGCCTTCCTCGCCTCCCGGGAAGCCATTCAAGTCTCGGGCGTGCTATGGTGGAGCCGCTCCCGCATCGCCCAAGGCTGGCTGGTCGAACTGGCCGGCGTGGGCGACATCGATGTCGAGCCACTGCTCCCCTTTGGCGAGCGGATCGAAGCAGCAGATCTCGCACGCGGCATGCGGCGGATCATCGTGCGGGGGCCAAGTGACAGCGTAGAGGCAGCGCTTTATGTCACCCGCAGCGGTGAACTGCCCCCGCGCGACTGGGTTGCCGCGCAGGTGGGTGATGCCGGGGGCGGGCCACTGGAACTGCTCGCCGGCCGTCCCGCCACCCCGCAGCCTGATCGCGGCACCATCGTCTGCGTCTGTCACGGCATCGGTGCGAACCAGATCCGCGAGGCGGCCTGCACGGGCGCGGCAACGGTCGAAGCCATTGGCGAGGCGACCAGCGCCGGCAGCAATTGCGGATCATGTCGCCCGGCCATCGCCCGCATCCTTGAACTCTCCCTTCCCAATCCCAGGAGGCCGCCGAATGACCGATTTTCCTGACGGCATGGTCTGGCTCGTCGGGGCAGGACCGGGGGATCCGGAACTGCTGACGCGAAAGGCCGAACGCCTGATCGCCGCCGCGAGCGTGGTGTTTTACGATGCACTGGTCGGCCAGGGCGTACTCGACCTCATTCCGCGAGGGGTGCGAACCGTGTCGGTCGGCAAGCGTGCCGGCCGGCACTCGAAGGATCAGGCGACCATAGACGAACTGATCGTCCGGGCAGCACTGGCTGGTGAACGTGTGGTTCGCCTCAAAGGCGGGGATCCGTCCATATTCGGCCGTGCCGCCGAGGAGATCGATGCCTGCAGAGCAGCCGGGGTTCCGGTGGCGATCTGCCCGGGCATAACCGCCGCAATTGCCGCTGCTGCCAGCCTGTCACGTTCATTGACCCTGCGCGGACTGGCGCGGAAGCTGGTATTCGCGACGGCGCATTACCGCGCCGGCAAACCGATCGATCTTGATTGGCAGGCGCTCGCCGATCCGCAGACGACGCTCGCCATCTATATGGGCAAGGCTGCGGCCGCCGAGGTGTCGCTTGGGCTGCTTTCCCAGGGCCTGCCACCTGATACCCCAGTTGCCGTCATCGAGAACGTTAGCCTCGCAAATGAGGTTGTCATCTCTACCCGGCTCGACCTTCTTCCGCTGGCCGCGCAATCGTGTCCGGGAACGGGCCCGGCAGTCCTTCTCATCGGGACGGCAATCGCGAACCCTGTTGCGACAAATCTGCGGGAAGACGCGGCCTGGTGCAGGTTTACGGAACAGCCATCATGAGCCTGTTCAGCAAACTTCGCAAATGGCTGGACCCGGCGATCTGTCAGCTTTGCGGCACGGTGTGGTCGGGCCGTTCGGAGGATTGCGAATGGCCCTCATCCCGCCAGCGTGCCGGATGCCCCTGCTGCGGTTTTGCTTCACCTCGTCGGCTGCCCTTGCATGGGACACGCCAACGGTCTGCGAAGAAGCCAATCAGTGTCACGCGCCAGTAGTCCGGCGACGCGCATGAAGTAGGCAAGGCCACGGAGATTCGTGCAGAACATATAACAACCTGATATGTCTTCATGCCTGCTTTTATCTTGGCGGCATTACTGGCGACTCGATATCCTCTCATCTGCAAGCGGGATTTCATGTCCGCATCGGCTGATCAGGAGAGATGACCATGGCGACCTCGGCGGAATACAATCTGGGCGAATATGAATTTCCGCGGGGCTGGTTCGTGGTGGCGAACAGCAGCGATATCGTCCCCGGCAAGCCCTACAATGCCCGGTATTTCGGCCAGGATGTCGTCATCTTTCGAACCGCCGACGATGAGGTTGGCATGCTGGAAGCTTACTGTCCGCACATGGGCACGCACTTCGGCACCAGCACCACGGCCTACATCGCCAAGGCCGGGCTGAACGTGCAGGGCAACGGCATCCGCTGCCCGTTCCACGGCTGGCGCTTCGGCACCGACGGCAAGTGCAACCACATCCCCTATTATGACGGCAATATCCCGGAAGCCGCCCAGGTGAAGAGCTGGCAGACCGTTGAACGCTGGGGCGTTGTGTTCTGCTGGAACGATCCCGAAGGCGGCGCGCCCGATTTCGCTCTGCCGGAATTTCCCGAGTGGGACGATCCCGCTTATGTTCGCTGGGAGGGGCTGGATCATCTCGCCGACCTGCCGATCCACCCGATCGAGGTGTTCGACAACAATTCCGACTATGCCCACCTCAACTACCTGCACGGCGGCGATGTGCAGTATTACGAGAACGAGGTGGACGGCGTTTTTTACCGGCAGCGCCAGTCCGTACGCGGCTCCAGAACCGACACCGGACCGGAATGGGACCTCAACCCGGGCGTCACGTCATCGCTCACCGAGACGGACCACCACACTGTTTCGACAATCAACGCCTATCACGGCGTGGGCATCAATGCTGCGCGGTTCGCTGAAATCGGCGCGGCCGAATTGATCGGCGCAACGCCGATCGAGAACGGTACCTGCCGCGTCTGGCAAGGCGCGATGGTCAAGGCTCCGGGCGGCGTGGTCAACGACGAGGCCAAAGCCTTCGCGCGGCAGATCAACGACATGTTCAACGCGGGCCTGGGCGTCCATGATGGTGAAGTCTGGGCCACCAAGCGCCCGGCCACGCGGATCATGCAATTGCCCACCGATGGCCCCTTCGGTCAGGCACGCATCTGGTACAGCCAGTTCTTCAATCCCAGGAGCATGGCGGAAAAGATCGTGGCCCGCGTGGCGGGTGTCCACCGCGTCAAGGGTGTGCCCGGTGCACCAGAGGCCGTGGCCTAAGCTTCCCAGGGGCGCGGACGCACTCGGCGGCGCGCCCTCTAGCTTCCAAGTGTTGGTGCTCTTCGGACGACCGAGGGGCACCAATAGTGCTTCGTACGCGCGAGGCCAGCCCAAGCTTTCCCTTGAGTTCGCAGAGGTTCGTCGAGAGACGAGGAGATCGGGTATCTGGCGGGGGGCAGTCGACCGGCGTCGAACCTTCTCTGGGCCTTAAGTTATTGATTTAAATAATATGACAAATAAATTCGAATCCCATTAACAGAGCAATCGGCGCCTAACTTCAGTGAGGCACCTTCCTCCATTGTTCGGTTCGTCTGAAGCGCTTGATGATTAAGTTTTACGCAAATTTTATGCGTTAGCTCTGTATTCCCCATGGAGCTTTAACGACGCATTGGACCAGGACACGACCTCCAGATCTGGAGGATTGCTTTGCACGGCACACCCAATGAAGCTCGCCATTCGCTTGCAGCTCTGACCTTAGGCGCGATTGGCGTTGTATATGGTGATATCGGCACCAGCCCGCTTTATGCGTTTCGCGAGGCGCTAGCCCAATCAGCCGCCGATGGGATTAGCCGCGGCGAGATCATCGGTATCCTGTCGCTGGCGTTATGGGCGCTGATTATCGTGGTGACGCTGAAGTATGTCCTGTTCCTCAGCCGAATGGACAACAATGGCGAAGGCGGCGTGCTGTCGTTGATGGCTTTGGCCAAGCGCGCCACTGGTGGCCAATGGCTAATCGTCTTGTTGCTGGGCGCTGTCGGGGCGGCGCTGTTTTATGGCGATGCTATCATCACGCCCGCGCTATCGGTCCTTTCCGCGGTTGAGGGGCTGAAAACCATCCACGGCTTTGAGGGGATGGCTGAGCCGGTAATTCTTGGCGTCGCGATTGGCATTCTCGTGGTGCTGTTTGGCATCCAGTCCCGTGGGACGGCGGCGGTATCGGTGTTGTTTGGACCAGTTTGCGCCGTCTGGTTTTTGGTTCTGGCCGGGTTAGGCCTGTGGCATATTGCTGATGCTCCAGAAATTCTGACCGCTTTCAACCCGGGTAACGCCGTTGCCTTTATGACATCGCACGGCACGACCGGCTTGTTTGTGCTGGGCGCGGTGTTCCTGACCGTCACCGGAGCTGAAGCACTGATCGCGGACATGGGACATTTCGGGCGTCAGCCGATTCAGTTGGGCTGGGTGACTTTCGTGTGGCCAGCGCTGACCCTCAATTACCTTGGCCAGGGAGCTCTTGCGCTGAAGGGATTGGCCATTGCTCATGCAAGTGGACACACGCTTGCAAATGCCGATTGGTTTTTCCTTATGGCTCCAGATGCCCTGCGCGCACCGCTGGTCGTGCTGGCAACGCTGGCCACGATCATTGCCAGTCAGGCCGTTATCACCGGGGCCTATTCGCTAACCCATCAGGCTATCGCCTTGGGCCTGTTGCCTCGGCTAACGATCCGCCAGACGTCCGAACACCAAATCGGACAGATCTATATGCCTGGCGTGAACTGGCTCTTGCTGTTCGGTGTCCTGGTCCTCGTGCTAAACTTCCGCTCAAGTTCGGCAATGGCCGCCGCCTATGGCATTGCCGTTACAGGAACCATGGTGGTCACAACCTGCTTGTCGTTCATTATTGCGTGGCGGTTCTGGCGTTGGGAACCGATCTGGACCGGGCTATTGATCGCGCCATTCCTCTCGCTCGACTTGTTCTTTTTTGGGGCTAACATCCTGCGCGTGACCGAGGGCGGCTGGGTGCCTTTGCTGGTTGCCAGCCTGATGGGGTTGATCATCCTAACGTGGATCAAAGGGCGGCAAGCGGCGCTGGAACGGAGCAGCGAACAAGGAATTATGCTGTCCGACATGGTGCGGGCACTTGCCGCCCGCCCGCCGGTTTTAATCGAAGGGACCGCGATTTTTCTGACCCAGGACCTCGATGTTGCACCGTCTGCGCTGCTGCATAATCTAAAGCACAACAAAGCCCTGCATCGGCAAAATGTCATGCTAAAGGTCGAAACCCAGACGACCCCCTATGTTGCCTCGTGCGACCGGCTGGAAATCGACCCCGTCGCCGAGCATTTCATGCGGGCGCGTCTGCGTTATGGCTATATGGATACGATCGACGTGCCGAGCGATCTGGCACGCCAGGAAGGGCTGCTTTCGGCCCGGGGGGGCACGTCGTTTTTCGTTGGGCGCAGCGTTATCCGGCAATCCACCAAACCCATCCTGCCGCGCTGGATGACCTTTCTTTATGGCATATTGCACCGCAACGCAGCCGATCCGACCGCCTATTTTTCGATCCCCCCAAATCGCGTGATCGAACTTGGCAGCCAGATTGAGTTATAAGGCAGCCATGCGACCTGCGATCACGTCTTATATCATCACCATTGCGGGCGTCGCATGTGTGGCGTGGGCTGCCGCGCCAGCGTAATTGCTGATCTGGCTTGCCGTGATGAAGAAGCTCAAGGGGCGACCGTTGGCATCGGTGACGGCGTGAAGCTTGGTGTTCATGCCGCCCTTGGTCCATCCGATCAGGCGCCCGAGATCCCCCTTTTTACCCCAAGGCTGGAAGCCGTGCGGTCGGCCTTGAGATAGGTCGCATCGATCATGACGGTCTGGGGCTCGCCCCTCTGGGCCGAGAGGCCTTCCATCATTCTGGTGAACACGCCCATCGCGCCCCACCGTTTCCAGCGGTTGTAAAGCGTCTTGTGCGGTCCGTATTCCGTGGGCGCATCCCGCCAACGCAGGTCATTTCGATTGACGAATATGATCCCGCTCAGAACCCGCCCATCATCAACCCGTAGCTTTCCATGGCTCTTGCGACAGACGCGCCATCTGCTCGTCAGTCAGCCAGCACAGGTCACTCATGCTCAGTTTCCTCGCGGAGCCTGAATCACATCACTACCTGCCAATCAATGGACCCTTAGCCTAAGGACTAAATTCACCGGTTCCAAAAATACCAGCGCTATGATTAGGAGCCATAGAAGAAATGCAAGGCTTGGAAGGCTGACGCTGTGGACTTCAAACGTCTGGGTTACTTCGCGGTGGTTGCCGAACTCGGCTCGCTCTCAAAGACATCCGCGCAGGTAGGGATTGCCCAACCGTCGCTCAGCAGGCAGATGCGGATGCTGGAAGAAGAGCTCGGTGTTCCGCTTTTCATCCGCGGGCCGCGAGGGATGGCACTGACTCCTGCGGGTCAGTTGCTCTACACGCGTATCGTCGATCCTCTGCGAGAGATCGGACATGCAATCTACGAAGTCCGCTCCTTGCCGACACAGGGGAGAGGCGAGGTGGTCCTCGGGATGCCACCCTCTATGGTGCAGGCTATTGCCGGCGCCGTGGCCCGTCGTGTGACTACATTTGCCCCAAAGATAAGCCTTCGGCTCGTCGATGCTTATTCGGGTTATCTTCAGAAGTGGCTTCAGGAGGGCGATCTGGATGCCGCGATTCTTTATGGGCCGACGCCGACCGGTTTCAACGCGACGCTCCTCTTGGAGGATGAACTGGTCCTCGTGGGACCGGCGCACTCGCCATTTGGCAGCGAATTCATTGACGGAAAGCGCCTCGAGGACCTGCCATTTATCCTGTCGAGCCCGGCCCACGGTTTGCGCGGCATCATCGAGGAGGTGGCGGCGAAGGCCGGGATCGGCCTGAACATCACGACACAGGCGGATTCCTTTCAGTTGCTGAAGGAAATGGTGGATTCGGGCATCGGGTACACACTCCTCCCCTATTGCGGGATCGCCCGTGAGGTCTCCACCGGACGGTTTTCCGTAGCAAGGTTACGCAGACCCCAGTTCATGCGTCAGCTGTTCTTCGCGATGCGCGCCGATGCTGAAGCTCCCCGTGCCGTGTTGCAGGTGGAGGAGTACGTTCGTCAGGAGGTGGCAGCCTTGATGCAAACTCTGCGGCCATCTGGCGATGCTCGGAACTGACCCGACCAGAATGGGGTTGCCGGTCGGAGGGAAGGACTGATGCCCCAGTCTTGGCGCTAAGGCTACTCGAGTTCCATTGAGGACTTTGCGGTAGGTATAGGTATAGCTGATTGCTATACTGACGACGGCGATTGTCATGGTCATCCGATCCGTTGGCGCTAAGCTCGGGACCAACGCTGCTCCTGCTGGCAGCCTCGAACGTGCCGGAGGGATACTTGACTGCCTATCTGATTGTCTATCGCGAGACCCCTGTCACTGATCCCGAAGCCATTGCCGAATACTCCCGGCGCAATCAGGAAAACGCCCCGGCGTCCCAGGCGCAGTTCTCGGTCGTGCCGAGGGTCGTCTATGGGAAGGCCGAAGGTCTCGAAGGACCGACTCCGGACGGCGTCGTCATGCTAGAGTTCCCGACTGTCGAAGCTGCCCGCGGCTGGTACGAGAGCGAAGCCTACCAGCAGGCGATCCCATTCCGACTGAAGGCGGCAAAGTGGCGGGTGGTGCTGGTCGAAGGCCTAGGGTGATGGGAACGGGCGAACGCATACCCAATTTGCCGGCAGATGCATGGACGCCGGAAGTCCAGGCCCTCTTTCCGCTGATGCTGCCGCACGGTTCGACCGCGCGCGGGTCCGACTTCAATTCCATCCTCGTCCTGGTCCGGCATCCCGAGTTGGCGGAACCCTACCTGCGTTTCAACGCAGCACTCGCCAAGGGCGTCGACCTTTCCGCGCGTCTCAAGGAGATCGCCATCCTGCGTGTCGCTTGGCGGCGCGGCAGCGAATACGAATGGGTTCATCACGCGATCTCGGCCTTGCGCACCGGGCTTACGCCGGAACATCTTGCCGCGCTCATGCAGGCAGAGCCGGCTGCGATCTTCACGTCGGAAGAGCAGGCGGTGGTCGCCGCGACCGACGACATCTGCCTTTCGGGCGGCATAGGGGACGCAACATGGCCGGCCTTGAGCAATGCCCTAACCACGAAGCAGGCCATGGAAATGCTGTTCGTGGTTGGCTGCTACATCATGCTGGGCTCGATCCTGAAGACGGCCGGTGCGCCCGTCGAACCCCAGGTGGCGGCACATTTCGATGAACTGGGCTTGCAGCGGCTCCGGCCGGCGCTCAACTGAACCAAGCACTGGAGAGTGAACATGACGACGATGGAACAAAGCCGCCTGCGTTGCGAACTGGTCAAGTCGACGATCGGCGCGCGCGTCCTCAACACCAAGGAAGAACTTCTCAGTGGCGCCCTTGCAGAGGAGATCATGGACCTGCTCGAACAGTGCGGCGTCATCGTCTTCCCGCAGTTGAACCTCACCGACGATGAGCAGGTGGCGTTCACCAACACCCTCGGCAAGTTCGCGCACGAACTGCGCGGCGAGGCCGTCTACAAGATCAGCCTGGACCCCAGCGTGACCGCTACGGCCGATTACCTGAACGCGGCCTTCTTCTGGCACTTCGACGGTTTCATGTCGCCGATGCCGATCCGTGCCAGCGTGATGAGCGCAAAGGTCCTGTCTCCGGCTGGTACGGGCAACACCGAGTTCGCCAATACTTATGCTGCGTATGAGGCGCTGTCGGACGAGGACAAGGCGCACCTCGCTGACCTTCGCGCTGTCCATGCCCTGGCTGCCACCCAGCTGGATGTCTATCCCGAGCCGTCTTATAAACAGTGGCAGCAGTGGCGCGCCGTGGGCCGCAAGGAACTGCCCTTGGTCTGGACGCACCGGTCAGGCCGTAAATCGCTGGTCATCGGGAACTCGGCCCACAACATCCTCGACTACGACCCGCTGGATGGAGAAGAGCTGCTGGTCCGCCTGCGCGATTTCGCGACCAGCGATCAGTTCACCTACCTTCACGAATGGACCGTGGGTGACTGCGTCCTCTGGGACAACACCGGTACCTTGCACCGCGCGACCCGCTACGATCCCACCTGCGGACGCGTCCTGCACCGCACCAAGATCGAGGGCGACGAGCCGATCGTATAATTGAGACCCATAAGGACATACAGGAGAAGTCATGACGAAGCCACTGGGACGCATCGGCGTCTGGTCCCTGGAAATGCGCTTCGGCGACAAGGAGCAGGCTGCCGAGGCCGCGGCGGAACTCGATGAACTGGGGTTTGGCGCGCTCTGGGTACCCGGCGGCGTCGGCGGAGACGTCACAGGTGATCTTGATCACCTGCTTGGCGCGACAAGCCGGATGGTCATCGCGACGGGCATCCTCAACATCTGGAAACACGATCCCGCCGAGGTCGCACGGTGGTGGCTGGCTTTGCCGCAGGACCGGCAGGAGCGGGTCCTGCTCGGTCTTGGCGTGAGCCATCCGCACGCGATCGGCGATGCCTGGCAAAAGCCACTGGCAAAAATGGCTGATTACCTGTCGCAACTGGCCGATTCCGGCTTGCCAGGCGATGCCACCTGTCTCGCAGCGCTCGGGCCGAAAATGCTCCACCTCGCGCGGGAGCGTACCTCGGGCGTCCATCCTTACCTAGTGACTCCGGAGCATACGGCGCTTGCTCGTCAGGCTCTCGGTCCTGATCGCCTTGTCGCGCCGGAGCAAGGTGTCGTGCTTGAGACTGAACCGCAGCGGGCACGGGAACTGGCCCGCAAGGCGCTGTCTCAGTATCAGTCTTATCCGAACTACATCAACAGCTGGAAGCGGCTTGGCTTCTCGGACGAGGAAATCGCGACGGTCAGCGATCGCCTTGTGGACTCCCTGTTCGCATGGGGCCCCATGGAGCGCATCGAGGGCCGGATCGGCGAGCACTTCGCCGCGGGCGCCGATCACGTCTGCGTGCAGGTCATAACCGGTGCAGGGCTCGACATCGCAGCTGCGCGCGAAGGCTGGAGAGCGATCGCCAAAGCCTTGCTCTAGGAAAAACCGCCGCCGAAAGGCATCGATGGGGCTGCTCTCCCACTTCGATGACCCGCAGGTTTGGGAACTCGTCGCGCATGCCGCCAGCAGAATCCGGCCGTCCGGCAAATATCTTGCCTCGACCTTGCACCCTGGCAAGACCTGCCGCGAGATGTTCGATCAGGGTTATGGCCTTATCCTGGCCAGCAAGGATGTCGATTTCCTGCTGAACGGTGTGAAAGCAATGCGACTTAGCTGATCGGTTTTCCTTCGGTGTGTCCACCAAGGGACGAACCAACTCGGTCCTGGTCCTTGACCTGCACCCTGAATTCTGGACCGTTCTGAGCTGTAAAATTCTAGTTATGATTGGATGCCAGGATATGGAATGTGTGATGAAGAGATCGAAGTTTTCGGAGGCGCAGATACGCCCGCCGCAAGGTGAAGTGACATGACCGACGACGCAAATGCCTCCGGATCGGCCCTTCCTCAGGATCCCGCGCCAAGGCTCCCCCCGGTGCGGCCCGATGACTTCACAGATGAAATGCGCGCCTTCTTCGGCAAGTGGACGGGCGGCTTCTTCAGCAATGCGGACAAGAATCCGCCGCTAATGACCTTTGCGCATCATCCGCGTCTTGCCGATGTGTTCTCGCAGTTCAACATCCACCTTCTCACCACCAACACGCTGCCGGTGAAGCAGCGCCAGATCGCGATCATGCGCACCGCCTGGGTGACAAAAGCCACCTACATGTGGTCGAGCCACCTCAAAACCAGCAGGCTGGCCGGGCTTTCGGACGACATGTATGCACCGATCCAGAACGGAGCCGACGATCCTTACTTCACGCCCTTCGAGAGTGCGGTGATACGCGCGACGGACGAGCTGGTCTTGGATCACGAAGTCAGCGATGCAAGCTGGGAGGCACTCATGACCGAGTGGAACAAGCAGCAGATGCTCGATTTCCTGTTCACGGTGGGAGGCTATGTCCTGAGTGCCGGAGTGATGCGGTCGGCCCGCATTCAGCGCCAGCCCGACCTGCTCGCGCTGGCGGAACGCTATGGCGCCCCGTGACCGACCTCTCCACGCGCTTTGGCGACACCATTCTGATCCATCGCGGGCTGCGCTTGCGGCAAAGTACCTAGCGATAGCTGGGCAGCATCCCGACATCCGCTAGGCTATCGGCAAGAACGTCGAGCAATCACGCGTGATGCAGATCGCATTGATCGAGGAAGCACGCACGCGTGTTTCGGGAGAACGTGTTCCGTCCGCTGCTGCCATCTCGATGATGATAGCTGAGCGCGCGCGAGCCGTAACTATGGAACAGGCAGTGGGGGCGGTGTTGGGCCATGCTGAGATCATTACTGAGGTCGGTCGATTGCTGGAAGTACTCGAACCTAACGAGGGTGTCGGCGTCACACGAGCTCGCTGAGGTCATTGATCATTGGTTGAGGCGTACGAAAAGTTGTGGCGCAGAAAGCTCGAGTGCCTGCTCTTTTTGGAAGTCGCCGTTTTAAGCAACGACGAGTAACGACCGCTTCGTCCCAATGGCAGTCATTCACATTCGCCAGCAGCTGGTTGAACGAGGAGCAGCTTTCAAGTGAGGCAGTCGAAGGTCCAAACATCGGCTCTGTTTGCGGAAACTGCCATCACGCAATCCCACCAACAAACCCCACCGTTTCACCTTGATGCGGCATGGCAAGGCGCATCAAGCCTTGGCACCCCCGTTGGCGACAGCGCGCACGCAGCTCCACCTGCGCTAGCGTGAGGTGGCTGACACCCCGTCGGGCTAGGAGTTCGGTGCCGGTAAGGGCGCACGCGCCATCGACTTTGCAGGTCTCATCCGTTTGGCGCCCTCTGTCGAACTGGAAGTGGCCCCAAAATTCCTGGGACTTGAAGACGCCGATTCTGCCTGGAGAGAGGACTTTTTCTTTCTCTCCACACTCTCCAGGCATGGCCGGCTTTTGGCGACAGAGCGCTTGTTCGCTGCAAGTGGTGCACCTCGTGACCTTTCCACTTTGGTGGCCAGATCGATCACGAGCATGTACGATTCGCGGAAGCGAAGACCTCTCCGCAGTTACCGCAGGATCAAGGAGGCTGACTTCTTTATTGATGGGGATCCAGATCCATTGGACCTCATTTTTCCTTCGCCTGATGGTTTCGAACAGGAACTAACCCGCTTTGATCGGCGCAACGGATGGAACGCCGACATTGTGGCCGCCGCTAGGGAGCTATTGCCCGAGGTGAGCGACCCATCGGTTGTCAGCGCTTTGGTGCGACTGATTGAAGATTTGTCCCCGCAAAACACTCCAAGCAATCGCCGAAAGCCGATTCCAGCAAGGCACCGGGCATGGAAGCCGCTGCACGAGCTATCAGTCGATGTGCTTGGAGGCCTTGGAATTAGCTATAAGCAAGGCAACGCACATGCCCCTGGCTATCTCGTCAGCACTTGGCGTGTTTGGGAGGACCTGTTGACGCTGGCAACGCGAATGGGCTTTGGTCGTTCAGCTGTCATGCCGCAAAAGGGCTTCCAACTAGGCACTAAGACCAATTTCAGCACAGGCAAAGTGAGTAAACTGTCAGTTTATCCTGACTGTGTGCTTTTGGCTGATGGTTCTAGGCCTACCATGCTATTAGATGCCAAATATAAAGGTCACGTAGAAAAGAGTCAGCTTCGTATTAGCGAGGCTGATATCTACGAATCTCTGGCCTTCTCTCGAGCCACGGGCTGTAACCTTGTGGTGCTTGCTTATCCCGCTCAGCCAAACGAACCACCTCGCCCTGTGGGCACGTGCGTTGTTTTCGAACGGGCCCTAGTGGATGACGTGCACATTGTGGGCATAGAGATCGAAGGTAGATTTATTTCGAGAAAGGGAGCCCTACGGGACTTCTCTGCCAACTTAACGGCGGGGATTGCCGGATTATTTCAGTAGATCGGAGCATTGATCGACTTAGGGCATACCTTGCGTCGCGACGACGAACACGCCACCGCCGGAGGCGCCGTCATCCGATCCGCGCCTTGGCCGTTTTCCGAAACACCTCGCTGCCGATGCCGGTCAACGCCAGCACGACGGTCAGGACGTCGGCCTGGGTCAGCCCTTCGGGCAGAATATGTAATGGCCTGACCCCCAGCCTTCCCCCAGCTGGTATTTGGGTCTGGCGGTTGTTTTGCGCATCAGCGCAGTCGAAGCAGCGGGCTGCCAAGCGATGGCTGTAGGGCGCAGCAAAACAGGCCATTGCATACTCAGTTCAGCGGCGAACGCGGCCAGTGTCGCGTAACCAAGTGACGCCTGTGGTCTGGGGCGGCTGCATAGAGCGGAGTTGATGATGGGGCATGCTCGACAAATGAGTGCTTATCTCAAACTTTCAACCAGACTGTAAAATAAGTTCAGGATATTCAATGGGATATTATCATCCACTAAATCGGGTCTGGTCGAGAGCTTTGGAGAATATCGGGCCGAAGAGAGCATATTTGCTCCGGTGCCACAGATGTGCGGTGGAGAGCCCTTGGCCTATAACCCTTGAAATGCACGGGATTTTTCGCGCCGAACCCAAGGAATATAATGATTCCAATGGGTTAAATGGCGGTGGGGAGGCGACTCGCATCCAACCTTCTCTGCAACATAATTTATGGATTACAATCTCATCAAGGCGCGTCCGATACCGCAGCGGTCGAGCCAAATTCTTGCGACGTCTCAGCCGGGCTGAATATTACGAAGCGCGCCGAACCTGAAGGCTTCTGCATGGGGCTGCCGGGGGTGCTGTTGCGTCACTCTACTCGCCGCTTTCGCGAGCACTGCAGGGTAGCTGGACACCACATTATGATCAGCTGCTCCGGGACCACGATGCCCGCATCATCCAACCCGACACGCTGATCAGCGAGTGCTTTCATGCCCCTCGAGTGACGCCTTCGACGACTTTGATCTCCGTTCCATCCTCGCGCCCATGTATTAGCCGATAGAGCGCCGGCAGCACCAGCAATGTGAGTATCGTCGAGGAAATGATCCCGCCGATCACGACAGTCGCGAGCGGCCGCTGCACTTCGGAACCGGCACCGACGTTCAGCGCCATCGGTACGAAGCCGAGCGATGCCACCAGAGCCGTCATCATCACCGGGCGCAGGCGTGTCAGCGCGCCCTCGCGCACCGCCTCCAGTGCTCCCAAGCCGCGTTCGCGCAGGTCGCGTATGAAGGACAGCATGACGACACCGTTGAGCACCGCAACACCCGACAAGGCGATGAACCCGATCCCGGCGGAGATCGACATCGGGATCCCGCGCAATGCCAGGGCCGCCAGCCCGCCAGTCAATGCGAGCGGCACGCCCGAGAAGACGATAGCCGCATCCTTCGTCGATCCGAACAGCGTGAACAGCAGCCCGAAGATCAACAGCAGCACAAGCGGCACGACCACCTGCAGCCGGGTCTTGGCCGACTGGAGCTGTTCGAAGGTGCCGCCGTATTCAACGTAGTAGCCGGGCGGCAGTTCGACTTCGGCGCCGACCTTCTCCCGCAGTTCGGTGATGAAGGATCCCAGATCCCGGCCGCGCACGTTGGCGGTGATCACGGCGCGGCGCTTGCCGTTCTCACGGCTGATCTGATTGGGTCCGGCCGAGATTGAGATGTCAGCCAGTTGTGACAGCGGTACTGTCCCGCCGGCCGCAAGCCGAACGGGCAGATTGCCGAGTGCCGGCAAGTCCGTCCGCAGCGCTTCGGGCAGGCGCACGACGACGGCAAAGCGCCGGTCGCCCTCGAACACCTCGCCCGCCTTGCGGCCGCCAGTTGCCGTGGCCACGGCATCCTGAACCTCGGCCATGCTGATGCCATAGCGTGCGAGCATGTCACGGCGCGGTGTTACCGAGAGCATCGGCAGGCCCGTGACCTGCTCGAGCTTCACATCCTCAGCCCCGGGGATAGACGCCGCCACGTCGTTGATGGCATCGCCGCTCTTGAGCAGCTGCTCGAGGTCGTCGCCGAACAGCTTGATCGCCACATCGGCGCGCACGCCCGCGATCAACTCGTTCATGCGCATCTGCACCGGCTGGGTGAACTCGTAGTTGTTCCCGGGAATCTCAGACACCGCCTTGTTCAGTTCGGCCAGAAGCTGGTCACGCGGCTTGCGCGGGTCGGGCCATTCGCTCCTGTCCTTGAGCATGATGAAATTGTCCGCGACCGATGGTGGCATGGGGTCGGTCGCGACATCGGCCGTACCGATCTTCGCAAAGACGCGCTCCACCTCCGGGAACTGCCGGATGCGTTTCTCCAGTGACTCCTGCATCTGCACTGCCTGGCCCAGGCTGGTGCCCGGTATACGCAGCGCGTGCATCGCGATGTCGCCTTCATCGAGATTGGGAATGAACTCCGACCCAAGCCGTGTTGCTCCCGCAGCGCTGAGGGTGACAAGCAGGACGGCGAAGGCAACAGCGAGCTTCGGCCGAGCCAAGGCCTTGTCGAGGAGCGGCGCGTACCGCTCGCTCATCCAGCGCATGACACGATTTTCCTTTTCCTCCACCTTGCCGGTGACGAAGAGGGCAACGGCAGCGGGCACAAGCGTCAGCGAGAGGATCAGCGCCGCCGTCAGGGCCAGCACGACAGTGATCGCCATGGGATGGAAGGTTTTGCCTTCGATGCCTTCAAGCGCGAAGATCGGCAGATACACCGCGGTAATGATGACTATGCCGAAGATCGAGGGTCGGATGACTTCCGCGCTCGCCTTAGCCACGAGGCCGAACCGCTCGTCGCGATCGAGCAAGCGGCCCATCCGGTGCTGGGCTTCGCCCAATCGTCGCAGGCAGTTCTCGACGATGATGACCGCTCCGTCGACGATCAGTCCGAAGTCAAGCGCGCCTAGGCTCATCAGGTTCGCGGAGGTTCGGGTCGCCAGCATGCCGGTCAGCGTCATGAGCATGGCGATCGGGATCACCGCAGCCGTGATCAGAGCCGCCCGGAAATTGCCGAGCAGCAGGAACAGGACCACAATCACGAGCAATGCACCCTCGGCGAGGTTCTTCTCGACAGTGGCGATCGTGCGATCGACCAGTTCGGTACGGTCATAAAGCGGGTGCGCCACCACGCCCGCGGGAAGCGATGCCGTCGCCTGTTTGAGCTTCTCCGCAGCAGCCTGGGCAACAAGCCGGGGGTTTTCGCCAGTCCGCATGAAGATCGTTCCGAGGACGATCTCCTTGCCATTCTCGGTTGCCGCGCCGGTGCGCAGTTCGGACCCAATCACGACATCGGCCACATCGCCGACACGTATCGGCACGCCGCCGCGCGTCGCAACGAGGATCTGCGAGAGGTCCGCTTCGTTGGCTGCCTGTCCTGGAACGCGGATCAGGATCTGCTCGCCGCCGCGCTCGACATAACCGGCGCCCCGGTTGGCGTTGTTGCGTTCCAGTGCCTCGACAAGATCGTTCAGAGACAGATTGAGCGCGGCCAACTGCGCCGGGTTGGGCGTGACATGGTATTGCCGTTCGTAGCCGCCGATGGTGTTCACCTCGGCCACGCCGGGAATGGTGCGCATCTGCGGCCGCACCACCCAATCGGACAGGGTCCTGAGATCGGTTGCCGTCCAGGGACTGCCATCGGGTTTGGTTGCGCCGGGCTTTGGTTCGATCGCGAACATGAAGATTTCGCCGAGCCCGGTGGCGATCGGCCCCATTTCCGGCTCGATCCCGGCCGGCAGTTGCGACCTAACCGCTTGCAGGCGCTCGTTGACCTGCTGGCGGGCGAAATAGGTGTCGGTGCCGTCCTCGAACACCACCGTGACCTGGCTCAGCCCATAGCGCGAGATCGAGCGCGTGTAGGAAAGACCCGGAACGCCGGCGATCGCCGTCTCGATGGGAAATGTGATGCGCTGCTCGGATTCGAGCGGGGAATAGCCTTCGGCCTCCGTGTTGATCTGGACCTGGACGTTAGTGATGTCGGGTACGGCGTCGATGGGCAGCTTGGTCGCGCTCCACACGCCGATGGCAGATAAAAGGGCGACAACCGCGAGGACGAACCAGCGCTGGCGAATGGAAAAGCCGATGATGCGGGCAAGCATGGCGCTATCTCTCCCGCTCAATGATCATGGCTCGCGCCCGACTTCTCGATGTCGGCGCGGATGAGGAAGGAGCCCTTGGCGGCATAAGGCGTGCCCGGCTTGATGCCGCTCAGCACTTCGGTCCACTCGGGCGATGAGCGCCCCAGCTCGAGCATGCGAACTTCGTAGTCCTGACCGAAATTGGCAAAGACGACCTTGAAGTCGCGGAACGGCTGGATGGCTTCGGTTCGCACGGCCAGTGGCACGGTAACCGCATTCACAACTACCTTGCCGCGCAGCGCCATGCCAGCGCGCAGCCGCCCCGCCCGATTGGGGACAGAGGTCCGGACCAGCGCCGTTCCAGCCTCGGCATTGCCTTCGGGCAAGTAGCCCCCGAGCTGGCTTGCCGCGACGGGCGTGCCGTCCATGGCTTCGATTTCCACCCGCATGCCGGGCTGGATCACCGCCAGATCCTTGGGGAAGATGTTGAAGACGACCGAGGTCCGGGCCGGGTCGGTGATGACATAGAGCGCACGGTCGCCAGTTACATCTCCGGGGTTGGCGTTACGCTCGGCGACCACTCCGCTGACGGTCGCATAGACGGGATAGACTTGCAGGCTCTCACTCGACTCGATGCGCGCCAGCAATTGTCCCCGCTGGACAAAGTCGCCCACGGCTTTGGTCACGCTCACCACGCGGCCCGGAAACTGCCCACGGATTTCCGAACGGGCCGATGGGTCGAGTGCAACGGTGCCGAACAGCTCGCGTGTCTCGCCGATCGTCGCCGGCCCTGCGGTCATTATCTCGATGCCGCCCGCCTTGGCCGCCTCTGCCGTGATATGCGTGCGGCCTTCGGGACTGGCGTATTTCCAGACGTGCCGCTTGCCGTTTTCGACCGCGACCACCTCGACGTCGAAGCTGTGGGGTTCCTCGACCACGCCCTGCCCGGCAAGGAACTTGCCTTCGGGCTTGAAGGCAAAGGTGTTGACCTCGCCCCCCAGTCGCCGGAGCGTCATGGACAGTTGCACGGACCCCGGATCGACCGGTTCGCCGCCGCGCGTGGCATAGACCCTGAACTGCGGTTCCTGCCCGGTTTCAAACACCGTGACCTCAACGGCAAAATCGCCATCCTTCAGGAGGCGCCCGCCGTTGGGGCCTTTCTCGGCTTCGGCTCCCTCCTCGCCATGTTCTGTGGGTGCCGGATCGGAACCGCAGGCGGCAAGCGGGATGGCGAGTGCGAGTGCCGCGATGACGGCGGTAAAACGAATGTTTCTCATTGTACTTCCTCCCCGGCGACGACGTCGAAGCGTCCAGTCAGCCGGTCGATCTGGGACAGGATGTCGCGGTAGCGGGTCATTGCCTCGACCCACTGCGACTGAACCTCGATGATGGCGTCGGCACCGTCCTGCACATCGCTGAAACGGAAACCGCCGCGATTGTAGCCTTCGCGGACCTGCTGGAGTGTGCGGACCGCCTGGGGATAGACATCCTGCATGATCCCGTCGGCGCGCATCCGGGCGGCATCAGCCTCGGCCCTGAGCGAGGCCAACTGGCGCAGGCGGTCAAGGCGGGCCGCTTCGGCCAGCAGTTCGATTCGTTGCCGCTCGGCCTGCGCGCGCTCGATGTTGCCCCGATTGCGGTCGAAACGGCCCAGCGGGATCGAGATCCCGGCCACCAGTGCGACATCGCCCGTCTCGCGCAGATGCCGCACGCCGCCGCTCACCGTGTAATCCTGCACGCCGCGCGTCTGTTCGACCACGACCGCCGCCTGCGCCCGTTCCACCGTGGCAGATGCAAGCGCACTGTCGGCCGCGGCCAACTGGTGTAGGTGATCGTCCGGCTTCTCAATCCCGCGCGGCACCTCGACGTCTTCTGCCTTGCCGCCCCAGAACGAGGCCAGCCTCGCGCGAGCGGCATTGCGGCGGGACCGGGCCTCGTCGAGCGCAAGCCGTGCCTGGGCGACACGGGCTTCGGCGCGGGTTTCGACGAAGAGTGGATCCTTGTAGCCGCGTACCCGGCGCAGGGCTTCGGTCTGCATGGCGCGCTCGGTTTCGAGGCGTCGTTCGGCAAGCCAGACAACTTCCTCGGCGATCTGCAGGTCGATGAATGTGCGTTGCACCGCCTCGGCAAGGTCAAGCCGGACAAGGCGCGCCGAAGCCTCCGCGACACCGATGTCACGTTCGGCATAGGCGATCCGCGCATCGCGCTTGCCCCCGCGTTCGATGGTCTGGGTATAAGTGACGGTCGTCTCGGCCTGCCGATAGACGTCATAGGCGCCGGTGCCGGCGATGTTTTCGGCCTCGACCGACAGGACGGGATTGGAACGAACATCGGCCTGGCTGCGCCCCGCCCTTGCAGACCGGATGCCTGCCTCCTGGGCCTGGATCGCGGGCGATGCCGCAATGGCGCGGCGGACGGCCTCGTCCAGACTTACGGGTTCCGCGCTTGCCGCTACGGGCGAGGCCAGCGCCAATCCGGCCAACAGGCCGGCGCGCAATGTCAATGACATGGGATAACTCCTGAAACGCTTGCAAATTGCGGGCGAAGAAAGACGCCCGCCAAAGTGGCAGGTTTCAGGCTAGCGGGGGTTCGATCGGTGGTGCCGAGGCTCGCGACAGGAGAGCTGTGACCTCGCCCGGACGGAGCATGTCGCGGCTCGCATAGGGTCTGTCTACATTCTGTCCGCATTCGACCATCATCGCTGCCGGGCAATGGTGATGATGATAGATTTCCTGCGACGGATCCGATGAAGAATCGTCGGATAAATCTTCGTGGGCGTCAGCATGGTGCGCATCAGCCACAAGAACTGTGGCCTGACCGTGGTCGTCATGGGCTGCCGCAGGCGCATGAAAACCGGCGCAAAGCACCGAGAACAGAATCAGGAACTGGAGAACAATACCCCTCATTGTCCCCACCTAGCAGAGCAATAGAGCCACAGCAAACGCATCACTTGCACTGTTCCTGGCCCAGAACATGACGAAGCTCGTCAGGGATCGGCATGGGCACGAAGGCGCTGACCGATGTTCGACCAGTGTTCCCCAGAGGAATGCGGCCCAGCAGCGCGCCGACGGGTGCAAGCATCAGACGCAGAACTTGTCCGCGCGCTTCGCGCCATTCGCGCCGGGAAATGGCAAAGATCAGCATGACGGCATGGGCATGGAGGTGGAGCCGCAGGATCTGCTGAGAAAGGATATGCGCGCGTTCCAGATAGTGCCAGGCATCGGCCGCGTCCTGGCCAGCCCTCGCTTGCCGGAAAGCACCGATCTCCGCCCAATATGCGGTTTCGAGCTGCTTCATACCGGAACCCCTCTTGCCGCAAGTTCATATCGAGCCTGCCGAACCACCTGCCATCCACCTTGAAGCCCGAGAAGCGCCATGATGAGCGCGACGACGAGGTCGGGGAGGCCGCTGCCCGTCCACAGCACCACGAAGCCCGCGCCAATCACCAGCAGGTTGTTGATCGCATCGTTGCGCGAGCAGACCCAGACCGATCGCATGTTGGCGTCACCCGACCGGAAACGATAGAGCATCAGCGCCACCGAGACGTTCGTCACCAGCGCGAGAGCGCCGACGCCTGTCATCGCCCAGGGATCGGGCTGGGATCCAGCAACAAGGCCCCAGACCGCTGAGACCATCACCCCGAGTGCAAAAGCGAGAATGGTCAGACCTTTGACCAGCGCGGTTCGTGCCCGCCAGACAAGCGCCATTCCGGCGACGCCAAGGCTGATCGCATAGTTCGCGGCATCACCCAGAAAATCGAGCGCGTCAGCCTGGAGCGAGCGGGATCCCGATGCGGCACCCGCGATGATCTCGACGAAAAACATCACGCTGTTGACGACGAGCGCGATCCACAACGCCCTGCGCCACGCAGGATCATTGCGCGCGGTGTCGTCACTGCAGGAACTGGCGCAGCAACTGTCCGCCATGGCCGAAACTCCTTGGTTCGTTCGAGTCGGCCCTCTATATGCACCCTGTAGCAACTACAGGGTCAAGCGATGAAAATTGGAGAACTTGCGAACGCGACGGCGACCAAAGTCGAGACTGTCCGCTTCTATGAACGTATAGGCCTGCTCGCGCCGCCTGCCCGGACATCGGCAAATTATCGCAGCTACGGCAGTTCGCACCTGGCGAGACTGTCGTTCATCAGGCGCGCCCGGGGCTTGGGCTTCGCGTTAGATGCTGTCCGCGAGTTGCTGCGGTTGGCCGACGAGCCGGACCGGCCCTGCGCCGATATCGACGCTATCGCCTCTGCGAAGATTGAGGAGATCGACACCAAGATTGCCGATCTGAAGCGCTTGCGAGAGGAACTCTCTCGGGTGGTTTCGGCCTGCGAAACCGGGACGGTTCGCTCGTGCAGCGTCGTTGAAGCGCTTGCGCCAAGCGGCTGGAATCACCAGGCAGATTGACAATCGCAACGGCCGCGCCCGCGACAAAGAACAGAAAATAGGTGGGGGCATAAAGGACGCGGAAAAGGGTCATGGAAGCACTCCAAAAACATCTTGGCCGCTTTATGACTTACAAGAAGGGGTCGGTCTTGAACGTTTCGCTGATGCACGTCAGCGGATCACCAAAATTTCGAGCTGCGCCAGCCCAAGCGAGGGTGTGACCCCGAACCACTCGACAAGCCGACGCGTAAAATGGGCCTGATCCGAAAATCCCCCGGCAGCCGCTGCGTCCGCCAGATTGCGGGTTTGTCGAAGCGCATCAATCGCGTGTTGCAACTGGAGCCACTGGAGCAATTTGGCTGTTGGGACGCCGAAATCGCGAATGGCAAGTTCGCGCAGCCGGGTCGTCGAGAGCCCGAGCGCTTGTGCCAGCTTGGAGGGGCTGGTCCCGGGTACAATCTCGCTCAACGCGGCATGAAGCCTGCCATCGATCGGGCTGGACGAGGAGCTCTTGTTTACGAAAGCGCCTATCCACTGCTTGGCCATTTCACCGCTAGTGATCGCTTCGAGGGCCGCGGCTTCCTTCGGGTTCAGTTGTTTTGGCACAGGCGTTTGGATCAGGTCGCGCAAGCCATCGAAAAGAGGGTCGACATAGATGGTTCGGACAGGCGCGCCCGCCGGGGTCAGGCAGTGCTGTATACCTGCCGGGATGATTGCGGCTTCGCCACGGGCCAGTCGTAACGGGTGTGGTCCCCCGATCGCGCAGTCAACCTCGAGCGCGAGGCTGACCTGATGCGCCACATGGCTGTGCAGCCGGTTCTCGCCAGTATGCGCATCAAGGATCGCCCAGCCCAAGCCGAGCGTCATACGTCCCAACCAAGGGGTTCCTTTTCGGCTCAATGCATCGTCATGCCGGCAGGCGGTTCGAGCTGGCCCAGCCAAGCCACAAGGCCAAGGATCAGCAATGCCGCCGCACCTTCCATGGCCATTGATTTGCGCAAAGCGGTTACCGCGTCGACAGTGTCGCCCATTTCAAGGCCAATTCCGAGCTGCGGCGTCAGGCGCCAGCGGTTCTGCGCCGCAAGCGCAAGCATGAGCCCGACAAGCCCGACTTTTCCGAGCAAAAGCTGGCCGTAGGTTGTCGTGAAAAGCAAGGCGAGCCGCTCGGGGCCGACCAGGATGAAGCTGTTGATCAGCCCGGTGACGATAATCAGCGCGACGGAGACGGTGCCAACCCTGGCAAAATGATCGAGCGATCGGTGTGCTGTTTTCAGTCTGTCACCCCACAGACCATCGGCAGGTGCACGAAGCATCACCGCGAAAGCGGCAATGCCGCCCAGCCACAACGCGGCCGCGATCATATGGACAATATCGCTCACGCGGTGGAGCGCCCCGACGGTCCCCTCGGTGGCACCCGCATGCCCCGTCCAGACGAGCGATGCCAGCGCGATGCAGGCAAGCAGGCCAATGCTCGCGGAGAGCGCAGTCAGTGTCAATTTGTCAGTAAGGCATAACAACAGAGCTATGATGAGCGCGCCAACGCGCACGAGTCCTGCGGCGCCGATCTCGGTTTCCGTCACCAGCATCCAGATCATCTCGGCGCGGACCGACACTATGCTCACGCCATCCATCGCGGCAGCGACCATGAGCATTCCGATGACAGACGCAATGGTGCCGAGCAATGTGATGACCCGGAATAGGATGCGTGCATCGAATGCGACATCGCGCTCACGCTCTATCCGGTTGAGCGCGTACAGGTTGAATGCAGCGAGGCCGACGGTCGCCATCAGGATCGCAAATAGTGCGAGCCTGATGGCGACAAGAAGCGGATCAGCCACAGATTATTTGACCGTGAAGGAAAATTCGCTCCCCATACGGTGCGTGTCTGCACCCGCTGCCGACCATGTGACCTTGTATGTTCCGGGAACTAGTGCCGTTTTCGGCATTAGCATCATCGATTTTCCATCCTTGCCCATCATCGAGCTGAAGGCGATCTTCATTGGCGCATGGTCTTTCATCCCGGGCATGCCTGTCATCAGCAGTTCAGTCTTCATGGTCGATGCTATGATTTTTTCGTTGAAGATCAGGTTGATCGACTTGACGTTGGCCTTCGAAACTGTGGCGTTTGCAGCCGGCGTCGAGGACACAAGTTTCGCATGAGCGAACGCCATGCCTGGGATGGAAGCCAGTGCAAGGCCGGCAAGAGTGAAAGCAAGGGCAGGTCTACGCATGTTAAGTCTCCAATAAATTGCGTTCGGTGATACATACGCATGTGATCGCCTTGCCCCTCACGGCGAAACGGAATGAGGGATGTTTTGCGCCGGCGCGTATAGCAGGAGGAACGGATTTGAATGAGGACATGATGGAAGACTTGCTGAAACAATTGAGGCGCGCACCTCCGTCGGGCTTGCTCGAGGGCTTTGATGATCGCGTGATGGCGACACTCGCAGTGCGCAAGCGCGAGGTCAGCGGCGCGCAGCGCTTAATGGCGCTTGCTGCTATGGTGTCGCTCGGTGGAGGGGCCTTTGCCGGCATGGCTATGGGCGAACCCGTCCAAGCGGCTCGCCCCTTGTCGCCCTTTGCGCCTATGACCGCTTTGGCACCATCGGCCCTGCTGGATCCGCGCTGATCATGGGGTCTCGGCGGATATTGCTCATTGCGCTCATTGCATTTGCCTCCGCGATCGCTGGCGTGTTTGTCGGGCGTCTCATTTCTGAGCAGCCCAGGGCAAATGAAACCGAGCTTCACGCTGTGTTGCACAAGACGCTTAAGTTGACCCCGCAGCAACATGGCAAGATCGACGCGATCGAAGCGCGCTACGCGGTTCGGCGAAAGGCGCTCGAGTTCGAGATGCGGGCCGCAAATGCACGATTGGCGGAAGCGATTGAGGAGGAACATGGCTACGGTCCCAAGGTCACCGCCGCAATCGACCACAGTCATACGGTCATGGGAGCACTGCAAAAGGAGACCCTGGAACATCTTTTCGCCATGCGAGAGGTCCTGAATCCCGAACAGGCGAAAATGTTCGACAGCACCGTGGTCAAAGCCCTGACCGCCGATGCGCGGTGACGCTCGACCTTTCGCAATGTGACGATCAGGAACTGGCGAGCCTTGCCGTCGCTGGTCAGGGCCAGGCGTTTCGCGAATTGATGCGCCGCTATAGAGACCCGCTCTACCGGCTGATCCGGAACAATGTCGGCGATCCGGAAGAGGCGACCGATTTGCTGCAGGAAAGCTTTGTTTCGGCGTTTGCGGCCATTCATCGTTATGACGCCGAGCGCCCTTTCCGATTCTGGCTGTCGCGCATAGCCTTGAACAAATGCCGTGACTGGGCGCGCAGGCGCGCGGTTCGCTCGTTCTTCTCTTTCGCGCGCCCGATCGAAGCCGACGAGGATTTTCAAAGCGAGGCTCCGGGGCCGGGCCGCGAAGCCGAAAGCCGCGCAGAACTTGCTCGCGTCGAGAAGGCCATTGCCGCCTTGCCGCACCCGTTACGTGAAGTGCTGACGCTGCGCACGATCGAAGAACACAGCCAGGCAGAGGCTGCCGCGATCTTGGGGGTCAGCGAGAAAACTGTCGAAACAAGACTTTACCGCGCGCGCGCGCAACTGAAGGCGCAGCTGGCGGGAACTTTAGAGAATGCCGAGTCTTAGCCGTGAGCACATTCCCATGAATCTGGCTTATTGGAGCAAATAATGGCAACGCGTCATCATCAACCATCGCCCGAGCATGCCGACCACGAGGATACGCCAGCGGAACGCAAGAGCGGCAACAGCTATTTGACGCTCAGCTTCGAACTCGCTGCCGACTTTCTCGTGATGTTCTTCGTGATGTACGCGATGATCGCCACGCTCGATCATTTCTACTTCAACATCGGCAATGTCTACATGACGATGATGATGGTCGCGCCGATGGCGCTTCTGATGCTTGTTTTCATGCGCCATATGTTCCGCTCGAAGCGGGGAAATCTCCTCGTCACGGTCATCGCGATTGCCATTTTCGCCGCAGGGTGGATCGGCATGCGGACCCAGGCCGGAGTAGGCGACGCGCAATTTGTTCGCTCGATGATTCCTCACCATTCGGGCGCGATATTGATGTGCCGCGAGGCGAAGCTATCCGACCCTGAGCTGGTGCAGCTATGCCGCGACATCATTGCGGCGCAGGACCGCGAAATCGGTTAGATGAAACGCATTCTTGAGCGACTTTAGCGTGAGGACCTGGACCCGTCGCAGAAAGATGGTTTTGATATGAGGGGAAGATGACCGCGCTGCGTATACTCAGGTGATAAGCCTTATTTTCAAACCGGACGAATTATGAACATCGACAGACGAAAATTCATCGGCACGGCTGCCGTTGGCGGAACTGCGGCAGCCTTTGCGAGCTGGGTTCCGGCTTGGGCGCAACCGGTTTCCGGAGGGATCACTGCCCCGCTTCCGACAGTTTCGGGGACCGATATCAGTCTGCGGATCGCCCGCCAGACCATGCGCGTCGATGGCAAGGTAAGCCGCGCCATCGGCATCAACGGCACGGTCCCGGCACCACTGATCCGGTTGCGCGAAGGGCAAAATGTTCGCTTGTCGGTCACGAATGATCTCGATGAGGATAGCTCGATTCATTGGCATGGCCTCATCTTGCCGTTTCAGATGGATGGAGTGCCGGGTGTCAGCTTTCCCGGGATCAAGCCGCGTTCGACCTTCGTCTATGAGTTCCCGGTGATTCAGTCGGGGACCTACTGGTATCACAGCCATTCGGGCTTGCAGGAACAGCTCGGCCATTATGGGCCGATTGTCATCGATCCCAAAGGTACGGACCCGATTGCCTACGATCGTGAGCATGTCGTTGTGCTTTCCGATCATAGCCAGCTCTCGCCCGAAGCGATCTTTCGCAAGCTGAAGGTCAATCCCGGGCACTTCAACATGCAAAAGCAGACGCTTGGCGGTCTGCTGGCAGGCAAGGATCAACCGCTCAAAGAGCGGATCGATTGGGGCAAGATGCGAATGGATCCGACCGACATCGCCGATGTCAACGGATCGACCTATACTTTCCTTGTCAACGGCTATGGCCCCAAGGACAATTGGACAGCATTGTTTACGCCCGGCGAGCGGGTGCGGCTGCGGATCATCAACGCCGCCGCCATGTCGATATTCAATGTGCGCATCCCTGGGCTGCGGCTCACGATCGTGCAGGCCGACGGTCTCAATGTGCGTCCGGTCGAGGTCGACGAATTCCAGATCGGGGTTGCCGAAACCTATGACGTGATCGTGACGCCGACCGACGATCGCGCCTATACGCTGGTGGCCGAAGCGAATGATCGTTCGGGCATGGGCCGCGCCACATTGGCGCCGCGCGCCGGCATGTCCGCACAAGTGCCACCATTGCGCGAACGACCGCTGGCGACGATGAAAGACATGGGCATGGGCGACATGGACATGTCCGGCGGTGCCACAGCGGGAGCGGACCATTCGGGCATGGCGATGGGTGCGATCGCGGCCGATTGCTCGCCCGAGCATGCCAAAATGGGCCATTGTACACCGTCTGATGCGGCAGCGCCTGCAGTCGACCATAGCGCGATGGGCCATGGTGCGGGCGGCATGAGCCATAGCATGCGCGATTTCAGCGTGGCACCGCAGGTCAAAAGGGACCCGAGCGTTCAGACCATCTCGCCGATGCCTGTCGACCGCATGGGCGAGCCGGGGCAGGGCCTCGAGAATGTTGGCCACAAGGTGATGACCTATCATGATCTGGTAGCGCTCGACCGAAATCCCGATGTGCGCGCACCCGAACGCTCGCTCGACATTCACCTGACCGGCAACATGGAGCGCTTCATGTGGTCGTTCGACGGGATCAAGATGTCGGACTATCACGAACCCATCCCCTTCATTGAGGGCGAGCGTGTCCGGATCAATCTCATCAACGATTCGATGATGAGCCACCCGATCCATTTGCATGGCCATTTCTTCGAACTGGTGACGGGGAAAGGCGATTATGCACCAAGAAAGCATACGGTGCTCGTCCAGCCCGGCGGCAAGGCGAGTTTCGATTTCACAGCCGACGCGCTAGGCGACTGGGCGTTCCACTGCCATTTGCTGTATCACATGCACGCCGGGATGATGCGCGTTGTCAGCGTCCGGCCACGGGGAGAAGCGCAATGAGCGTTTCTCGCCTGCTGCTCGCCAGCGCTGCCGTGCTCGCATTCAACGCGCCCGCCTTCGCGCAGTCGGTGCAGGGCATGGACCATTCTTCGATGCCCGGTATGCAGAAGCCAAAAAAACCCGCGAGTAAGCCTGCAAAGCCGGTCGTCAAGGCGCCGCCTGCCCCATCGCGCCCGTCGCCCCAGCCTGTCGGTGATCCGGACGCTATGCAAAACATGGATCATAGCTCAATGCCGGGAATGACCGACCGGTCTGGAGAGCAAGGCGCGCAATCCGACTGCCCGCCCGAGCACGCGAAGATGGGGCATTGCACACCTGCAAACGACCCGAATGCAGAGGAGAAATCGCCGCCGGAACCGGCGAGAGGACATGATGCTATGCCGGGCATGACCATGGGGGGGAGTTCGCCAGCCTCAACTGTCGCCGACCCTGACTGCCCTCCGGAACATGCGAAAATGGGCCATTGCACGCCCAAAGCAGCGGTCTCGCCTGAAATGAATAAGGACGGGGCCGCGACAGGCACCAATCTCGAGCCGGGCAACGCCCCAGCGCCCGCGCCGCCGTCGGACTGGTATGCTGACCGCATTTTCCCGCAGGAAGAGATGGCGCGGGCGCGCGATGCTATGATGAAGGAGAGCGGCGGTACGACGTTCCGCTACCTCTCTTTCGATCTGGCGGAATATGTCGTCCACAAGGGCAAGGACAGTTACCGCTGGGAGGGCGAAGCCTGGTTTGGGGGCGACATAAATCGTTTTGTGTTCAAATATGAAGGAGAGGGCGAGTTTGGAGGCCCGCTCGACGACTTGGAACTGTCCGGGCTGTATTCGCGCGCTGTCTCCCCTTATTGGAACCTTCAGGCAGGCATTCGCTATGACCTGAAGCCAGACCCTTCGCGCACCTATGCCGTGGTCGGTGTCGAGGGACTTGCACCCTATTGGTTCAAGGTTTCTGCAGCCGCCTTTCTTTCGAACAAAGGTGAATTGCGCGGGCGTCTCGAAGGATATTATGACCAACGCATCACGCAAAAACTGATATTGCAGCCGCGGTTGGAGGCAAATCTGTCGGCGCAAACGATCCGCGAGCTCGGCGTGGGGGCCGGCCTGTCAAATCTGGAGCTTGGCGCGCGCCTGCGCTATGAAATCAAGAAGGAATTCGCGCCCTATATCGGATTTGAGTGGGTCCGGCAGTTTGACGAGTCAGCTCGTTTCACCCGTGCCAACGGCGGGCAGGTATCTGATCCGCACTTTGTGATGGGTGTGCGTGTCTGGTTCTGAGGCGTCAGTGAAAGGAACGGGGTAGTATATGCCTATGGCGCGTCGCCTCCACCGGTACTATTTGGAACATCTCGCAGGCTACAACCGCATCAGCGGGTCCAATGTGCCGTTGGGCATGCGGCTGCCTGGTTCTGGTCGGTCGGCATTTGTGAAACTGCGCTGGGCAGTTCGTTGAAATTCGAAGAACTGGCGCCGCATTTTGTGGCGCCAGTTTTTGGCTGTATCAATTTGGCATGAATAACTTCGGGACCGCGCTAGTCCTTGCAAGAAAATTGATCAAATGCCTCAACTGCTTGCGCAGCATACATAAGGCTTGGACCGGCACCCATATAGAGCGCCATGCCCATGACCTCCATCACTTCCTCCCGAGTTGCTCCGTGCTTCACTGCCGCCTGCGAATGAAATGCAACGCAACCATCGCAACGGATAGCAACAGATATTGCAAGTGCGATTAGCTCTTTCGTTTTGGTATTGAGCACACCATCTTCCGTGGCGGCCTTAGCCATAGCCGAGAAAGCTTTCGTTACCTCAGGTGAGCCAAGTCGCACCTCTTTTATGGCGGAAGAGAGCTCACTTGCCATTGCGTTCCAGTCTTTGTGCATCGCTTTTCCCCTGATCAGGACTTCCATCATCGAATAAAGCTATAAATACGAGAGGCCTTACTCGGTCGTGCGCCCATCAAAGTGTTTGTGATCGACAGCAGCGGCGGCACAGGTTTTGTGGACCGTGCCATCAATGTGCTCTGGCGGACCATAGATAGTGTAGAGCCGCAACGGCTCCTTTCCCGTGCTGATCACGTTGTGGCGCGCGCCCTGTGGGACAACTACGCCGTCATCAGCGCTGACTTTGTTGCAGACGCCGTCGATCCAGATTTCGCCTTCGCCGCCTTCTATGCGAAAAAACTGGTCACGATCGTCGTGGACTTCCTCGCCGATCTCTTCACCGGGCTGGATGGCCATGAGGACCAGCTGGAGATTGTGGCCGGTGTAAAGCACACGCCGAAAATCGTCGTTCTCTTCCGTAAGCTTCTCGATGTTGTCGACAAAGCCCTTCATGCCATCTGCTCCTATCCGTTATTGTGCATCTTCTGCGATTGGCCAGCTTATCGCGATTGCTCCGCGCAAGTCGCCCGGCTTGAACCCGGTCGCCCGATCAAACGGGTAGAGTTCCGCTAACCTTTCACTCACATCGGGCGCGATATTAGTGCCGTGGCAGGCGGCGCAGGGCTGCTCCTTCATCGGAATCGCGCGCATATAATGCGCTTTGGCACCAGAACCCGAACCGCTGGTCCACTGCAGCGTTGACGGTTTCCCATCTGCGGTCAAAGGTGCGGCTGCCAGCTGCTCCAACCGCTTGCGCATTTCACCATCCGGCGCTGCGGCAGGGTTGCGCTCCTTCAGCGCGATCCGACGCACCTCGGCCCCGCTTTCCTTAGACAGGCTGGCGGCGATGGCCGGTGCTGCCTGCTGGCATACACCGATAGCGCCCACCGGGCCGCCGGCTTTCATCGCCTCCTGCAACTGTCCCTGAAGATCAGCCTGAAAGCGGTCGACCAGCGCTGCCGACTTGGCTGAAACATCCACCGGTTGCGGCGCAGGTGCCGCACATCCGGCGAGCCCCAGGGCCGCGCCGGCGAACATCAGGCGCATCACAAGTTAGGGTCCTCATCCAGTGGCGACTGGAATTCATGCCACATCCCGTTGATGATACCAAAGGCGAGCGCCAGGCCGAGCCCCAAGATCCATGCGAAATACCACATCGTTTTGGCTCCTTAATAGAAGTCGGGGTTAGTGCGCACGTCGCGCAGGGTCACCCGGCCGAACAGGACCTTCATCACCCAGGCGGTGTAGGTCAGAACCAGCGGCAGGAAGATCACCGTCACGATCAGCATGATCCACAGCGTCAGGTGGCTGGACGAGGCGTTCCACGCTGTCAGGCTCGATTGCGGATCGATCGAACTGGGCAGGATGAAGGGGAACATCGACAGGCCGACCGTGGCGATGATGCCGACAGTGGCCAGCGACGATCCGGCCAAGTGCAGCACATGGCTGTGGTGGCGGATACCCAGCAGCGCAACAAGCGGTCCGACCAGGCCCAGAATGGGCGCAATCACCATCCAGGGATAGCGACCGTAATTGTCAATCCACGCACCCGGAGCGGCCACGGTCTTGATGAACAGGGGGTTGGAGGGACCATTCGGATCGACCACGCCTTCCAGCCGGAAGCCCATCGCGCCATTGGCAACCCACAGGCCGCCGGCCGCAAACAGGATGACGCTGGCGATGGCTGCCACGCTGCCGATCCGCCGGGCACGGTCCAGCACGGCCCCCCGCTCGATCTTGACCGAGAGGAAGCCGGCGCCATGCATCACCACCATCGCGACCGAAAGCAGCCCGGTCATCAGCGCAAAGGGCGAGAACAGGCCCAGCAGCGAGCCCTCGTAGAAACTACGCAAGTCGCTATCGAGCCGGAACGGCGCGCCCTGCAGCACGTTGCCCACTGCCACGCCGAACACCAGCGCGGGCACGAAGCCTCCGATGAACAGCGCCCAGTCCCAGCGACTGCGCCAGGCGGCGTCCGGGCGCTTGGACCGGTACTTGAACGCCACGGGGCGCAGGATCAGGGCCGACAGCACCAGGAACATGGCGAGGTAAAAGCCGGAAAAGCTGACCGCATAGACGAACGGCCAGGCCGCAAAGATCGCCCCGCCGCCCAGGATGAACCAAACCTGGTGGCCTTCCCAGTGCGGCGCGATGGCGTTGATCGCCATGCGGCGTTCCTCGTCCGTCTTGCCGATGAAGGGCATCAGTGAGGCCACGCCGAGGTCATATCCATCAGTCAGTGCAAAGCCAATCAGCAAGGTGCCCATCAGACCCCACCAGATTACCCGGAGGGTTTCGTAGTCGAGAGGGATTTCCATTTCGTGTTCCTCCCTTATTCCGCCGGCAGCGGAGCATAGCCCGCCTGGCCGCGCGACATTTCGGGTTCATGGTGCTCTACCGGACCCTTCCGGATGGTGGCGATCATCAGGCGCACCTCGATGACAGCCAAAGTACCGTAGAGTAACGTAAAGCCGATGATCGTGGTCCAGATCTGGCTGATGGAGAGCGAGGATGCGGCAAGGAACGTCGGCAATACGCCTTCCACGGCCCAGGGTTGCCGTCCGATCTCCGCCAACATCCAACCGAACTCAATCGCGATCCACGGCAGCGGGATAATGGCGACCGCGATCTTCAAGAACCAAGGCTTGCTGAACTGACACGCCGAGGCGCAGTAGAAGGCCAACGCGAAGAACCCGATGAAGAAGAAGCCGAGCCCCGCCATGATACGGAACAGCCAGAACATCACCGGCACGTTGGGAATGGTATCCTTCGCGGCCAGCAAGATCTGCTGATCACTGGCAGCGCGCGGATCGGCCACGTGACGCTTGAGCAGCATGGCATAGCCAAGATCGGCCTTGTGCCGTTCAAACTGCTCGCGCGCGGCCATATCCGTGCGGTTGACCTTCAGCTTCTCGACCGCGTCATAAGCAACGATGCCGCTACGAATACGTTCGTCCGCCTTCAGCACCAGTTCGTTGATGCCCATGACCTCGCCGGTCAGGCTGCGGGTGGAAATCAGGCCCAGCACATAGGGGACCTTCACTTCAAAGTGCGTCTCCTGGGCTTCCATGTCCGGAATGCCGAAGATCGAGAGGCCGGCAGGGGCCTCCTCGGTGTGCCACATGGCCTCGATCGCGGCGAGCTTCATGCGCTGGTTGTCAGTCAGTGCGTAGCCGGATTCGTCACCCAGCACGACGACAGAGAGCGAGGAAGCCAGACCAAAGGCGGAGGCGACCATCATAGATCGGCGGGCCACATTGGTCCACTTGCCCTTGAGCAGATAGTAGGCGGACACGCCCATGACGAAGACCGATGCCGCGACATAGCCCGCGCTGACGGTGTGTACGAACTTGGCCTGCGCGACCGGGTTGAACAGGACCGAATAGAAATCGATCACTTCCATGCGCATGGTTTCAGGATTGAAGCGCGCACCGACCGGGTTCTGCATCCAGCCATTGGCGATGAGGATCCACAGCGCCGAAAGGTTGGAGCCGAGCGCGACGAGGAATGTGACTACCAGGTGCGCAA
The DNA here is from genome assembly GCF_002855555.1 of Novosphingobium sp. TH158. NCBI lineage: Bacteria > Pseudomonadati > Pseudomonadota > Alphaproteobacteria > Sphingomonadales > Sphingomonadaceae > Novosphingobium > Novosphingobium sp. TH158. The sequence continues at coordinate 1,594,193 of NZ_PKRT01000001.1, forward strand.
CCTTCGACAGCTTGTCCCAGCCAAAGAACATGAGGCCCACAAACGTCGCTTCAAGGAAGAAGGCCATCAGCCCTTCGATCGCCAGCGGCGCCCCGAAAATGTCGCCAACGTAGTGCGAGTAATAAGCCCAGTTGGTCCCGAACTCGAACTCCATGGTGATGCCGGTAGCAACGCCGAGCACGAAGTTGATGCCGAACAGCTTGCCCCAGAAGCGCGTGATGGTCCGCCAGATTTCCCGGCCGGTCATCACATAGATGCTTTCCATAATGACCAGCAAGAACGACAAGCCAAGTGTCAGGGGAACAAAAAGAAAGTGATACATCGCGGTTAGCGCGAACTGGAGCCGACTAAGCTCGACAACAGCCATATCCATATGCACGCTCCTTCACCGGCCCTATTGCCGGACGGGACTCGACTCAGCGCATCCACTCAATTATTGAATTTGCGAATATGCTAACATGACACTGTCGTCAATTGTGATCTGAAAGTATCCATGCCCCTGCACCAGCCTCGATCCTCTCTCATAAGGTCGTCAAGCCTGACCGGCCAGATCGCAACACTATGGTGGCTGGGTGACACAGTAGGCGCCGTGCTGTTCGCCGGGTGTCTGGCCGCGTTTATCGCATCGTGGACAGCTGGTGGGCTTGCAAATCAGGCTTGGGGGCTGCTGGCCGGGGTAGGGTTAAGCGGATTGCTTCGCGCCGGCGCTCAGGCCTTAGCGGGGCTGAAAGGCCAACAGGCAGCCACTCATGCGAAGTCTGCATTGCGAGCCAGTGTGATGACCGCATTGCTGCCAAGCGGGCAAATGGGCGGCCGCCTGATTGGCGAGGATCTGCGCGTAGCGATCGACGACGTGGAAGCGCATGAAGGACTAATCGCCCGCTTTCAGCCGCTGCGGATGGCGGCCATGCTATCCCCGCTGATCATCGCAGCAGCGGTCGCTCTGGCCAGCTGGTTTTCGGCCCTGATCCTGCTGGCAACGCTGATCCCCTTCGGGGCGGGCATGGCGCTGGCGGGACTCGCCGGCAAAGCGGAGGCGGACCGGCAGTTCCTGGCCCTTTCACGATTGTCCGGCCTGTTCGTCGATCGCGTAGCCGCGCTTCCGGCGATCCTGGCTTTCGGGGCGGAGGATCGCGTTACGCGCCAGATCGGCGGAGCCGCCCGCGATGTTGCGGCCCGGACCATGCAGATCCTGAAAATCGCCTTCGTATCCAGCGCCATGATGGAGTTCTTCGCGGCCCTATCTGTCGCACTAGTGGCGGTCTATTGCGGCTTCTCGCTACTGGGGCTGCTACCGTTCCCGGCCCCGGAAGACCTGAGCCTTGGCGAGGCCTTCTTCGCCCTCGCGCTCGCCCCGGAATTCTATCTGGGCATGCGGCGGCTAGCGGCGGCCTACCATGACAAGCAGCAGGGTCAAGCGGCAGAACGCAGCGTGGCCGCAGCGCTAGAACAAGCTCATCGTACCACGCCGCCCGCTACAGCCCCTCTGCCCGATCGCATCGGCGAGCTCAGCACCCAAGGCCTTATGATCCGTTACGATGACGGCAATTCTATTGGCCCGATCACCGCGTCTTGGCGGGGGCCCGGCCTCCATGTCGTCACTGGCCCAACAGGGGTCGGTAAATCCTCGCTGCTCCATGCTCTGATCGGACTGGCGCCTGTATCGGGGGGGCAGATTATCCATGATGGTACGCCGGTGGCCGCGGAAGAGTTGCTGGCTCTTACCGGTTGGGCCGGGCAACGCCCTCTGCTGCTGCCAGGCACGCTGGCTGACAACCTTCAACTGGGGAACAAGAGCCTGGCACCGCAGGAACTGGCCCGGTTAACCGAGGCAAGCGGATTGTCCGCCCTGATCGCCGCGCGAGGTGAAGACCTGACGATCGATCCGCGCGGCTCCGGCCTGTCCGGCGGCGAACGGCGCCGGATCGGGCTGGTGCGCGCTATTGGCAGCGAGCGGCCAGTGCTGCTGCTCGATGAGCCGACCGCTGATCTCGACCCCGAAACCGCTGCCAAGGTCATTGCCTTACTGCAAGACACTGCCCGCAGCCGCCTGGTGATCGCGGCGACGCACGATCCGGCGCTGATTGCCTGTGCGACAAGCCGCATGGTGATGGCATGATCGAACGTCTCCTGCGCGATGCAACACGCAGGCAGCGCCGAAGCACGGTCATTGCCATCAGCCTGGCCATGGTTGCGGCGGTGGCCGGAGTAGCGCTTCTGGCCTTGTCCGGCTGGTTCCTGACCGGCGCTGCCATTGCCGGGGCGAGCGGCATCGCCAGCGTGCGCGCCTTCAACTACCTACTGCCCAGTGCCGGGATCCGGGGGCTGGCAATCGCCCGCACGCTCAGCCGCTATAGTGAGCGCTTGTACAGCCACCGGGCCGCGCTCTTTGCCCTGGCGGACTTGCGGCCTACGCTGTTTGCAAAGCTTGCAGGAACCGACCCATCCCGCGCTCTGGCCCGGTCCAGCGGTGATATGGCAGCGCGGCTTGGCTCCGATGTCGATGCGCTAGAGGACAGCGTGGTACGCAAGGTCACGGTTCCGGGTGCGCTGGCCGGAGCAGGTGCGGGCCTGATCGCGTCAAGCCTTGCAGGCTTGCCGGCGGCGCTTGCCTTGCTGGCGGGCCTTGCGGCGATGCGGCTATCCTCGCGGGTGCTGGCGCCCCGGCTGCTGACAAAGCCCCGTCAGGACCATGCTGCAGCTCTCAATCGTCTCAAGGCTGACTATACGAGTTATGCCGCCTGTTCCGGCGAAATCGCGGTCTATAACCTTGGCACGCAGGTCATCGCCGCGCTGGAGCCGCACGCCCGCGCGCTGGACGCGGCGCGCAGTGCGGTGGTCCGGGGCGAAGCGGTGATACAGGGCGCGCAATTGGTGTTGGCCGGCTTGACCGTGGCGAGCGTGCTGGCGCTTGCCGATGGCGGCGCAGCGCTGGTTGCCCTGGCAGCGCTTGCGGCGGCAGCCGCGGCGGAAAATTGGTCGGTGCTGGCCCGGACGGACATGGAGCGCCTGCGCGTGCAGGATGCCATCATCCGCCTGGAAAGCATCGCCACGCTGCCTGCCCGCGAGATCGATGCGGCTTTGTCCACTAACGGCGGGAGCATTGCCCTCACCATCGAGGGTCAATCCTATGTCGTGCCGCCGGGCGGGCGCCTGCTGATTGGCGGGCCTTCGGGGTCAGGCAAGTCGCGCCTGCTGGGCACGCTCATCGGCTTGCGCAGCGATGCGCCGGAGGGCCTGGCCGTGGACGGGCAGGGCGTTCGCACCCTGGGGCTAGCAGGCCTGCGCCCGCTCTTTGCCTACGCTGCGCAGGATGCCGGACTGATTGCCGGCACCGTCGCGGACAATCTGCGCCTGGCCCGCCAGGGCATTAGCGAGCCGGAAATGTGGGCTGCGCTGGAAACCGCTTGCCTTGCTGAAACGGTCCGCAACCTTCCCGAAGGGCTTACTCAGTGGCTCGGCGACAATGGCGCGCGCTTGTCGGGCGGCCAGCGCAAGCGTTTGGTGCTGGCCCGTGCGCTGCTAGCGGGCAAACCCTGGCTCGTGCTCGATGAGCCGAGTGAGGGCCTGGATCCCGAAACGGAGCACGCGCTGTATCAGCGCTTGTCCGCCTGGCTGGACCGCACCGAAACTGGATTGGTGTTGGTCAGCCACCGCAGCGGACTGCACGCGCTCGCTCGTCAGGTGGTCACGCTCGTCCCTGTCAGCGCGTAACGCGGCTGACACGGGCAAACATGGCCGCGCCGAGCCGGGCGTTACCGAAGCCAATATTCTCCTTCGGAACATTCACCTCGCCTGCGGGAACCAAGTCATCAAGAACGGCTCGGGCCACTTTCATCTGATCGGCATCAATCGTGTAGAACACCTGCTTGGCTTCACGCCGCGAAGAGACCAGCGCCGCCTTGCGCAGTATCGCCAGTTGCTGACTGAGCACAGAGAGACCAAGCCCCGTGCGCTCCGCGATGTCGCCCACCGAGCGCTCGCCCCCGGTCAACTCCTTGAGAACCGCAAGGCGCATCGGGTGGCCGAGCACGCGCAGCAGTTCAGCCTGCTCCTCGGTGCTGGTCGCAGTCTGGGAAGTGTCAGGCGCCATCATGACTGCTGGTCCGTAACTGGACGATAGAACCATTCCGTCGCCTTGTCGGCGGCCAGGGCGTCGTCCTTGCTGAACCCCGGCGGCGCCAGCAACCGATCGCCCGGCTGCCAGCCTTCAGGCGCCAGACATTGCCCATCTTCCGTACGCTGGAGTGCAGTAACGATCCTCAAGATCTCATCAACCGAACGCCCAACGGCCATCGGATACCAGTTCATCGCGCGGACAATGCCTGCCGGATCGATGAAATAGGCTGCACGCACTGATGCTGCATTATGTGCTTCGGCTGAAACCATGCCAAAGGCGCGCGCGATCTCGAGGTTGGGATCCTCGACGATGGGAAACGGCACAGTGACGCCCAAGTCGTCATGCAAGGCGCGGATCCAGGCGAGATGGGAAAACAAGCTGTCGACCGAATGGCCAAGCAGACTGCAACCCAAAGCCTCGAAGCGGTCAAAGGTACGGGCGAAAGCCACGAATTCACTGGTGCAGACCGGGGTGAAGTCGCCAGGGTGCGAGAAGAACACCAGCCAGCGGCCGCGATAGTCGGACAGGCGAACCATTCCTTCGGTCGAACGAGCAACGAAATCCGGCGCGGCTTCGCCAATGCGTACCGGGGCGTAACAAGCCTTACCGTCACTATCGTCCATATTCCCCTCCTGATCCGCCCCTGTTTGATCGTTTTAGATAAATGTTGCATTCATGGCAATGTTCCCGCTCTGGACAATCGGGGAAGCGTTCCTGCTAGACGTGGCAGTTACAACGTCATTGATATTCGTCATGATCGGCAAAGCACCTTGAACCCGGACACCATCATCCAGATTGGCCCGCTAGCACTGGCGCTGGACCGCCTCTTGGCAGTGGGCCTGATGCTCGCTTTCCTGACGGCACTGGACTGGATCGCGCGCCGCTATCGCGTGGCTGCCTGGCAACCGGCAGGCCTGGCCCTGCTGGCGGGCATCATCGCCGCACGGGCTGGCCACGTCTGGCAGTATCGCGAAAGCTATGCGCTGGAGCCGGTCGCGGCTCTGCAGGCATGGCTGGGCGGTTGGGACTGGCGTGCCGGCGTGGCAGCCGCCGGACTGGTGGTAATCGTGACCTTGCGCCAAAGCAGACCGGTACTAGCCGGGCTGGGTGTGCTGGCCGGCCTGGCTCTAGCTTGGGCCGGCTTCCTAGCTGCCGGAGAGAGCAAATCGTCGCTCCGCCTGCCGCAGGCCCTGACCCTGGAGCGGGTTACAGCGGAGCCCGGCGTTTCGCCGCACTGGCAGATTGGAGACCTGCGGGGGCGGCCCATCGTGCTGAACCTATGGGCCACCTGGTGCCCACCCTGCCGCCGCGAAATGCCGATGCTGACGCGGGCGGCCGCAACGGAGCGCCGGGCCGAAATCCTGCTGGTGAACCAGGGCGAAACGTCCGCCCAGATCAGGGTTTTCCTGCGCGCTCAAGGGCTTGATCCTGCCCATGTCGCCAGCGATCCGTCAGGGCTGCTGAGCGAGATGACTGGCGCCAGAGCGCTGCCGACGACCCTGTTCATTGCCAGCGATGGCACGGTCCGCCAGGTCCACACGGGCGAGATTACCCGCGTTCAGCTCGACATTGCGATCCGGGCGCTGGAACGGCCGTAACCTTAGCTCCTTTACGCAAGAGCCGGGACATTGCGGTCTGGCGACTAGCATCGCATCAAAGCCTGCCCGATCGGCCTACTGCAGAGGCCGCATCTTGCTCCAGCTGGGGAGGCGATGCTGCCGCGTGATCAGGTCGAGCATCCGCCGCGAGGGCCCCGACCCCGACCATGTCGACCCTGACTTCCCTGTCCATCTCTGGCGCCGCCACTTCCGCCCCCGCCGTTCTCACGTTCAAGGCAGCGGCGAAACGCCGGTAAGTGATTATCTCGCGATGCATCCTGCAGGTTCTGCAGGACATGCCGGACGGAAGCGTCGGCGATGGCGGGTAGCAGCCGATCATAAAGGGCGATGTTCTCGACCTCGGCCTCGATGGCCATACGGCAAGCCTCTGCCAGCGTAGCAGGGGCCATGCCCTTGCCTTGCCATTGATTGGCCGGGATCGCGAAACCTAGGCGTGTCATCTGCCGCTCAATCGCTGCGGAATGGCGCCGTTCGGCCTCGATGATGTTGATGAAGGGCCTGACCTCGCCAAATTTCTCAATGACGGCACCATAAGTCGCCTCAGCCTTGCGCTCGTCGTCTAGCGCTTCCAGCAAGACAGCTTCCAGATTGATGTTAGGCATGCTGGCACTCCTTGGAGACCTGAGTGAGCCGCGCGTTCATCGCCCATCACGGCCAATTTTGCGCTTGGGCCTGGGCCCATGCTGGGTCCAGAATTCCTGCATGACAAGATAGGTGAAAGACACTGACCAGCCGATCAGCCCGAAGCCCGTCAGGGATTCAAAACCGACCACGATGCGATAGGCACCATGCGGGAACAGGTCGCCAATGCCCAGCGTCGTGAAGCTGGTGATCGAGAAGTAGAAATAATCGACCGCGCTTCGGGAAAAGTGGCCCGCGATCTCGCCCAGCTGAGGAAAAGGCTGCATCAACCGGTACGTAACCGCAAAGATAACGATCTCGGCCAGGTGAGCGAGAAAAACTGCCGCGATCACCACCAGGACCTTGGGTCGCGGCGGAATGGTCAGCCGGGGAATGAACAGCGAGGTGAGGCGCAGCGCCTCATAGTGGACGATGACGCACAATCCCACGGTCGCAAAGGCAATCAGCAGGGCCCAGAACAGGATCATGGCAGCAAAGGCCTTTCCTTGCGGTGGAGATCAGGGAACCTGGACTTCGATCCGTCCCAACCCCGAACTTCCGGTAACCCTGTTGCGCGCGAACAGGACGAGGGTGTAGCGCCCGCTCGCCTGCAGCGGGAGCGTCCGGGCGAAGCCACCCGGCGATGACACGAATGCAAGTTCCGCCCTGCGAAGCTGCTGACCACCCTGCCAGAGGCTTGCCTCAACCTCGTAATCGGCAGAGTCCCATAGGCCGCCAGGGGTCAGCGGACAACCGCACATCGGCTCGACCTTCGCCGTAATCCGCAAGCCCTCTGGCTCAATGCTGGCCGTGGGAGTCACAGCAAGGCCGGGCAATTCGATGCTCCACCCATCGCCGGTGGTCATCGGCACTCCGGGCATCATCCAGCGCTGCGCAGTAACCTTGACGGCTGAACCTGGGCGGCCAAGCGCGCCCTTGACCTCCAGTTCGACCAAAGTTGGCCTGACGAGATCCAGCGTTGCGTAAAAGGCGGCTGCATCGTCCGTCGCGCGCAGCGGACTGCGGCCGGTCGACTGCATGATCCGATCCGTATCGCCGGTGCCGCCTGCCGTTATGCCCTCGGCGAGAATGCGCCCGCTCTCCGCATCGCGCAGGATCACCTGCGCCCCGCCGGTACTATCGCCAACGAACTTGGCGTCTTGGCTGATGACCCGCACCGTAACCGGTGTGGGTTCAGACAATGCCGGTGCGGCAAAAAGCAGGACTGCTGGCAGGCACGCGCCCCATAGACGTATGGCAAAGCCGCGATTGTCAGGCATTGGCGCTGACTAGCCAGATGGCATAACCCATCATCACCCCTTCGCCTGGGCGATAGTATTTGGTGTAAAGTGATGTCAGCTCCGCGGCAGCCGCCTCCTGGACCACCGGTGGGTAATCGAGCAGCGCCTGTCCAAAGGCGAGCGCGTGGCGCACGAAGGCTTGCGCCTGTTCCGGCGTGGCGCCTGGACCGCCGACGGGCAGCTCACCCTTGGCCGCAACGATGTTCACATTGCTGAAGCCTGCCGCAATCAGCGTTTCTTCCATGTAATCGTGCTCTTCAAAGGCAAACGGCCCTGGCGCGCGCGGCACGGGCGCGGGCATTTCGACATGACGGCGGGCGACGGCCATGCCTTCGAGCATCCATGGATTCTGCTGCGGCGGCCCCCAGACGGCAAGATCGAGCCGTCCACCCGGCTTCAGCAAACCGCGCAGGTTTGCGAAGGCCGAGACCGGCTCGGAAAAGAACATCGAGCCAAAGCGCGAACACAGCCGGTCGAACGGCGCCTCGGGTACGGCAACGGTCGCCGCATCGGCGCAGATGAAGCGCGCATTGGCAATTCCGGCAGCCGCCGCACGGCGCGTCGTGGCAGCGGCAAGGTCAGGAGAAATATCGATGCCAACGACTTCCCCTTCCGGGGTGACGGCCTTGGCAATGGCAAGGCTGGTCGCCCCGCCGCCAAAACCGATGTCCACCACGCGTTCTCCCGGCTGATAGGCGGCATGGGCCAGCAGCGCCGCGCCGGCCGGAGCAATCGTGCTTTCAAAGCCCGTGAGGTTGGCGAGCCAGCGCGCCCCCATTTCGCCGGCCCAGTCTTCATACTTGAGGGCATCGCCATGGTGTTCGGAGGAAGTGGTCATCGCAGAAATCCCTGAATTAAAGTCCAATAGGCCGAGTGCTTCACAACGCTCCAATAATGCGCTGCGCCCACGTTACGATAGCTGCGTGCGACATGGCTCCCGACTGACGGGCTATCTCGCGTCCTTTGTGAATCATGATGAGCGTAGGGATCGAGCGGATCCCGAAGCGTCCGGCAATAGCTTGCTCAGCCTCGGTATCCAGTTTACCAAGCCGGACTTGTGGTTCCAGCTGTGCTGCAGCTGCTTCAAACGCGGGCGCCATCTGGCAGCAAGGCCCGCACCAGGAAGCCCAGAAATCAACCAGTAGTGGGATATCGCTGCGGGTTGCATGAGCATCAAAATTTGTCGCCCCAAGGGTGACCGGATGGCCGTTGAACAGAGGGCCCGAGCATCGACCGCACTTGCCGTTCGCGGCGATTTTGTCGCGTGGCACGCGGTTGGCTGTCGTACAGTTCGGGCAGATGATCAGGAGCGGTTCGATTGCCATTTTTCCTGACACCCTTACCGAACCGTTTCCCCGCAAAGATCACAGAGCGCATGAATAATGGCCCGGACGGTCGGATCGTTAAGACTATAAAACCGCGTCTGGGCCTCGCCGCGGATAGTGACGACATTCTCATCTCGCAGCATGGCAAGATGCTGCGACACCGATGACTGTGACAGGCCTGATAGCTCAACCAGCTCACCAACAGACACTTCGCCCTCATCCATCCGGCACAACATCAGAAGTCGCTCTGGATGGCTCATTAGTTTCATGCGCGAGGCCATTGCGGCAGCGTTGGCTTTGAGTTCGGAAAGGTCAGCGGGCTTCATTGGGTTTCTTCCGTGTAGGCAATTCCGTCGTCGCGCAGCAGCACGTAAATGGCGGGGATCACTAGGACCGTCAGCAGCGTCGAACTGGCAAGACCGAACAGCAGCGAGATCGCCAAACCCTGGAAAATCGGGTCGGTCAGGATGACCGCCGCCCCGATCATCGCCGCTGCGGCAGTTAGCACGATCGGTTTGAACCGGATCATCCCGGCCTCAAGCAGGGTTTCGCGCAGTGACTTGTCCGCCGAGCGGGTGTGGCGAATGAAATCGACCAGCAGGATCGAATTGCGCACGATGATCCCGGCTAGGGCGATGAATCCGATCATGCTGGTGGCGGTAAAGGGCGCCTGGAACAGCATGTGGCCAAGGACGATGCCGACAAGGGTCAGCGGAACCGGGGTCAGGATTACCAGCGGCAGGGTGAAGCTGCGGAACTGGCCGACGACGAGGACATAGATGCCTAGCAGTGCGACCATGAAGGCCGCGCCCATGTCGCGGAACGTCACCCAGGTGATTTCCCATTCGCCATCCCACAGCAGCTTGGGCTTGCTTTCGTCAGCGGGCTGGCCGTTGAGCAGGACCTCGGGCTTGAACAGCCCAGCCGCCTTCCAGTCAAAGCCGTCCACCGCGTCGTTGACCGCCAGCATGCCATAGATGGGCGCTTCGTAGCGACCGGCCAGCTCTGCCGTGACCATGGCCGCACCGCGCCCGTCGCGGCGGAAAATCGCCGGGCTACCCGGCTCGATGCTAGCCGTGACGAGATCGCCCAGGGCAATCAGCTGTCCTGTGGGCGTTGCCGCCACCGGAGTTGCTGCGAGCGTGGCGGACCACTGGCGCTGCGCCTGATCCAGGGCAATCTCGATCGGCAGCGGTTCACGTTCATTGCCGCCCCGCGGAGCATAGCCGATGACCTGGGTGCCCATCAGCGCGCCGATGGAATCGAACAGGTGCCGCTCGGACAGGCCATACTGGTCAAGCTTGGCCCTATCAGGCACGAGGCGCAGCACGGGCCGGGGCTGGCCAAAGCTGTTGTCCACGTCGACCACGAAGGGCACCGAGCGGAACAGCTTTTCCACCTGGGCCGCTGTCTTTTGACGGGTTGCCTCGTCCGGGCCGTAGATCTCGGCAAGAAGTGTAGCGAGCACCGGCGGGCCCGGCGGGGTTTCCACCACCTTCAGCGACGCTCCTGCCGGCAGGGACAGACCTTTCAGCCGTTCGCGCAGATCAACGGCGATGTCATGGCTCGCCCGCGAGCGATCGCCCTTGGGCAGCAGAGTGACCATCAGGTCGCCCATTTCCGGCTGGTTGCGCAGGAAATAGTGCCGCACCAGCCCGTTGAAATTGAACGGAGCCGAAGCGCCGGCATAAGCTTCCATCGAGACGACTTCGGGCAGTTGCCGAGCAATAGCTGCGGCCTGCTCCAGCACGCGCGAGGTGGCCTCAAGGCTGGTGCCTTCGGGCAGGTCGGCAACGATCTGCACTTCGCTCTTGTTGTCGAACGGCAGCAGCTTCACCGTGACTGCCTTGAAGTAGAACATCGAACAGGCAACCAGCGTCGCCACGCCGACCCCGATCAGGAACCGCTTGGCCCCTTCTCGCGTAGCAATCACTTTCAACGCATAGTGCTTGTACAGCGCGCCCAACTTGCCGCCGTGGGCATCATGGCCATGGGTCAGCGCTTTGCGCGCAAAGCGGATCATCAGCCATGGGGCAATGATCACTGCGACGAAGAACGAGAAGATCATCGCTGCGGAAGCATTGATCGGGATTGGCGCCATATAGGGGCCCATCAGACCGGAGACGAACAGCATCGGCAGCAGTGCCGCGACCACGGTCAGGGTGGCAATGATCGTCGGGTTGCCCACTTCGGCCACTGCCTCGACTGCGACGTCGATCCGGCTGCGGTCATCGTCCATGGCCCAGTGGCGGGCGATGTTCTCGATCATGACGATGGCATCGTCGACCAGAATGCCAATCGAGAAGATCAGGGCGAACAGGCTGACGCGGTTGATGGTAAAGCCCATCACGTTCGAAGCGAACATGGTCAGCATGATCGTTGTCGGGATGACGATTGCCGTCACCCCGGCTTCGCGCCAGCCGATGGCAAAACCGATCAGGGCAACAATCGAGACCGTGGCCAAGGCAAGGTGGAAGATCAGCTCATTGGCTTTTTCATTTGCGGTTTCGCCATAGTTGCGGGTCACCGCAACTTCGACTCCGGCGGGGATGAGGCTGCCCTTCAGGCTCTCCACGCGTTCGACCACCTGCTGCGAAACGGTCACGGCATTGGCCCCGGCGCGCTTGGCAATCGCCAGGCTGACGGCGGGCGCCATGTTCCACTGGCCCTTGTTGTCCTTGGCCCAGCGCCATGACCGGGCCTGGTCCTGCGTTGGGGCCTGCTCGACCCGGGCAATATCGGACAGCAGCACCGGCGCGCCGCGGGCGCTACGGACCTGAATGTTCGCCAGTTCCTGCGCGTCACCCAGGCTATGTCCGGCAACGACCAAGGTTGCCTGACCTGCCTCGCGCACGTTGCCGACCGGGAAGGCGCGGTTGGCCTGGGTCACGGCTTCGATCAGATTGCCCAGCGGCACGCCATAGGTCGCCAGCTTGCCCGGATCAGGCACCACGCGCAGGGCCATGCGCTGGCCCCCGGTCAGGAAGGTGAGGCCGACATCATCAACCTTGGCCATTTCGGTGCGCAGCTTACCGGCCAGTTCGGCCAGAGCCTGATCGTTCCATTGCCCTGCCGCCCCCGGCTTCGGGGTCAATGTCAGGACGACAATCGGCACATCGTTGATCCCCCGCACGGTGACTTGCGGGAATGGTATCCCGGCCGGAATGCGGTGCTTGTTCGCCTCGATCTTTTCATTGATGCGGATCGCGGCATCTTCCGGGTTGGAACCGACCAGAAAGCGGGCGGTGACCATCACGCCGTGATCCTGCGCCTGGGTATAGACGTGCTCCACGCCGTCCACACTGCGCACGATGGTCTCAAGCGGCTTGGCCACCAGTTCTACCGCATCGGCTGCGGCCAGACCGGGTGCCTGGACCATGATGTCGACCATCGGCACCTTGATCTGCGGCTCTTCCTCGCGAGGGATCGAGATGGTCGCGATCAGGCCGACGATGATCGCGGCAAGCAGAAACAACGGCGTCAGCGGCGACTGGATCGTCGCCCGGGTCAGCTTGCCCGAAATGCCCAGGTCCATTGGTTCAGCCCCCCTTGGCCGGCGCGATCAGCGTATCGCCCGCAGCAACGCCCGAAAGCAGTTCTACCTTACCGGTTTCCGCCGAGGGGGCGGTCTGGACCGGAACCTGCGCCGCGCTGCCGTCCTTGGCGAGAACCGTAACGTAATCGATGCCATAGCGGCTGGTGACATAGCTGGCCGGAACCAGCAGGGCCTTGCGGCTGCCGGTTTCGACCTTGGCCGCCACGCGGCGCCCGATCGTGCTGTTGTCGATGCCGGGCATGTCGACATCGGCGATGACCTGACCCGCAGTGATCGCTGGATAGACTTTCACCACGCGGCCAGACCTTCCGTCAGCCATGACCTGCGCACCGGGGCGGACCTTATCGGCCAGCGATTCCGGCATGGTCAGGCGCACGATGGTGGGGCCAGCAGTGATTACGGCGATGGGCATGCCCGGAGCAACCGGAGAACCCGCGGGGACATCGGCGCGCAGCACCCGGCCATCGGTCGGCGCGACAACCTCGCCTTGTCCGGCAACAGCGCCTACGGCGGCTTGCTGGGCGCGTGCCGCGCGGACCTGGGCCTGCGCAGCCGAAGCTGCGGCCTGCGCCTGTTCCAGCCGCGCCTTGGCATAGACGCCGTTCTGGTGAAGGAAGCGCACGCGCTCCAACTCGGCTGCCGCCTGGGCGGCCTGCGCCTGTGCCGCAGCGGCTTGGGCGCCATAGGCTCCGGACTGATAGCCAAGCTGGCTGTCGACGATCCGTCCGATCACCTGCCCCTTGCGCACCATATCCCCCTCACGCACGGAGAGGGAGGTGAGGATGCCGGGTATCCGGGCAAGGACCTGCGCCTGATCGACCGTGGCAATCTCTGCCGCCACGTCTTGCCACGCAGCCGCATCGGTGGAGGCCAGAACCAGTCGCGGACCGGCGGGGGCTTTTTGAACCGCGGCGGTTTCTTCGCCAGAGCTGCAGCCTGCCAGAGGCAAGGCCAGCAGCAGACCGATTGCCGCAATCCCGTTCAGTTTGATTCGCATGTTGCAAGCCCCGCCCAAATTCTTGTTTATCGTTCGACCGGAAGGCCAGCCGAGGTCCAAGCCCCGAAGCCACCGGCGAGGTGAGTATCAACTGCCTCTTGCGCGACACTACATTTATCCAAGGCCATACCGGACCTTCTACCTCCAAGGCAGGTAAGGACGATGGCCTTGCCGCCACTCGGCGGAAGCTTGCTCGGCTGAAAAGTGGAAAGTGGCATATTTACGGAGCCAGGAATGTGGCCATCAGCAAACTCACTAGCCTCACGAACATCTACCACTAAAGCTTCGCCTTTGCCTAGCATTTCGGCGAGCTGTTTAGCGTTGATTTCCTTGTGCTTTGACTTTCCAAAACCAAACATGTTGCGACACTCCTGTCGATGGTGATCCGAGCCCAAGGGCCAAGACGCTCACTTTATGACTTGTACATATCGTACGACTCTTATATAAGTCAATGCCGATATCATACTCGCGCCAGTCTAGTCCCGCAGGGTCATTACAAACTGGGGGGGTCGATGGGAGAAAACTGATGGCGTTGCCGAAGATTGTTATTTTGGGAGCAGGGCTGGGTGGCACGATTGCTGCCTATGAGATTCGCGACGCCGTAAAAGGCAAGGCCGAGGTCATGGTGGTCAACGACCAGGATGATTACTGGTTTGTGCCGTCCAACCCGTGGGTAGCAGTACGCTGGCGGGAACCTGATGCGATCAAGGTCCACCTTCCGCCGATCATGGAAAAGAAGGGCATCGGCTTTACCTCAATCGGAGCAAAGCGCGTTCACCCTTCCGAGAACCGGATCGAGCTGAACGATGGAACCTCGCTCGACTATGACTACCTCGTAATCGCCACGGGCCCGGAACTGGCCTTTGACGAGGTCGAAGGATTGGGACCGGATGGCTTTACACAGTCAGTTTGTCGCACGGATCACGCGGCACATGCGGCCGACGCCTTTGACCGGTTCTGCGAGGCCCCGAAGCCAATCATTATTGGCGCCGCGCAAGGGGCATCGTGCTATGGCCCGGCTTACGAATTTGCACTGATCCTCGACACCGAATTGCGCCGGCGCAAGATCCGTGACCGGGTGCCGATGACATATGTCAGTCCAGAGCCCTATGTTGGCCACCTCGGACTCGACGGGGTGGGCGATACCAAGTCCCTGCTCGAAAGTGAGTTGCGCCATCGGCACATCAAGTGGATCACCAATGCTCGCATCGCCAAGGTTGAAGAGGGCACTATGCACGTCGAAGAGGTGTCAGAAGACGGCTCCCTCAAGGCTGAACATGCGCTGCCGTTTGGCTATTCGATGATCCTGCCCGCATTTCGCGGAATCGCGGCGGTCCACGGGATCGAAGGCCTGACCAACCCGCGCGGCTTCATCCTGGCTGACAAGCATCAGCGCAACCCGACCTTCAAGAACGTCTATTCACTGGGCGTTTGCGTGGCGATCCCACCGGTTGGTCCCACACCGGTTCCGGTCGGCGTACCCAAGACCGGCTTCATGATCGAATCGATGGTCACCGCCATCGCGGCCAACCTTGCGCTCGAACTGGCTGGCAAGGAACCGGCCGAAGAAGCGACCTGGAACGCCGTCTGCCTCGCCGACTTTGGTGATGGCGGCGTTGCCTTTGTCGCTCAGCCGCAGATCCCCCCGCGCAATGTGAACTGGGCATCTAGCGGCAAGTGGGTCCACCTGGCCAAGATCGGATTCGAGAAATACTTCCTCCACAAGGTCCGCCGCGGCACCAGTGAACCATTCTACGAAAAACTTGCGATGCACGCTCTGGGTATCCGCAAGCTCCGCTTCAAATAAGGAGATAGGGACATGACCCTTGATACCGCTGTCCTGCGTTTTGCCGGCTTCGTCGTTCTGCTTAGTGTTGTGCTTTCGATCTATGTCCACCCGTGGTGGATCGGGCTGACGATTTTTGCCGGGCTGAATATGCTGCAAGCCAGCTTCACCGGTTTTTGCCCGGCAGCGATGATCTTCAAGAAGCTGGGCGTTCGCCCCGGTAAAGCCTTCAACTGATCGAGGCATTGATGCGCCGCCATATCGCTTCCTTTATCGCTTTGTCCTGCGTTCTGTGCAGCCCCTCCGCACAGGCGCAGGACCTCGCCGCTGCTATCTCCGGTGCTTTGTCAAACGCCCCCACGCTTGCCGAAGCACAAGCCGGAGAGGCAGCGGCGAGAGCGCGACTGGATCGCGCCAAGGCGGAGGGAAATCCGTTACTGCGGGTCGAAGGCTCCTATGGCGCAGGCCGCATCGACAATGGCGGTTTCTTCGGCATTACCGCCGACAATGTCTCGCCGCTGGCCGCGCAGGCGACGGCAGAAATGCCGATCTATGCGGGCGGGCGGATTTCCTCTGCGGTCGCTCAAGCGCGGAGCGGCGCGGACATCGCGCGCTTCGGTGCAGAGCAAGCCCGGCTCCAGACGATCGTGAGTGCGGTCAGCGTCTATACCGAGCTATTGACCGCCCGGAAACTGGAGGAGCGGTATAACAAACTGGCTGTCGCATTAGCTGAAACCGAACGGCAGGCCGGACTGCGCTATCGGACCGGCGAGATTGCCAGCTCTGAACTTGCTCAGGCGCGGGCGCGCCGGGCCGAAGCCGATGCGGGGCTTGCGCAGGCGCAGGGTCGCCGCATTTCAGCCGAAGCTGCATACCAGCGTCTGGTCGGTTCGCCTGCAGGTGAACTAACCCCCTTGCCAGGCCTGCCGATTGTTCCCCCGTCGCTCGATCATGCGCTGGACATGGCGCGTGCTTCCAATCCCGCAATGCAGCAGGCACGAGCCGGGGTTGATGCGGCGCGCGCCGGGGTTCGGGCTGCGAAGGCGGAAGGCCTACCCTCGGTTGGCGCCTTCGCCGAGGCGGCCCATGTCCGCGACCAGTTCTTCCCAGGTTACAGGGCGGATTCCGTCGCGGTCGGCGTTCGTGGGCGCTGGACGCTCTGGGCCGGTGGCCGCGTGGCGGCGCAGACTCGGGCAGCTGACGCGGATCTTGATGCCAGCGAGGCGAGGCTGCGCCAGGCCGGTCAGGCACTGGAAGGCATGGTGATCGATGCCTGGCAAGGCCTTGCCACCGCGCGCCGGATGACCGAGGCTTCGCGCCTGCGGCGTGATGCGGCGGAAGAAGCGCTGCGCGGCACCAGGCTGGAGGCGCGGGTCGGAGCCCGGCCAACGCTGGCTGTTCTTGATGCTGAGCGTGAGGCAATCGAAGCTGAAGCTGCGCTGCTACAAGCTGAGGGTATGCAGACTGTTGCGGCTTGGCAGCTCAATGCACTCAGCGGGAATTTGCAGCCTTAGGAGCGAGGATACGGTTGATTGTGGCAGTATCAGCCGAACTTGGATTGAGAAACTCGATCACAGTAAATAAAATATCATGTTTTGCTAATTTACTGAACTGAGATACCTAACGCTCATCAAGCCAAGGAGGTATCCATGACCGAAGAAAAGATTGCTATCGCTGCCATGCCGCGGATCAACGAGCCAGCCCCTGATTTCAGTGCCAAGACCACCCATGGCCAACGTTCGCTGACGGATTACCGGGGCAAGTGGCTCGTTCTGTTCTCTCACCCGGCCGACTTCACCCCGGTCTGCACCACTGAGTTCATGGGCTTTGCTCGCCATGCCGATGAATTCAAGGCAATGAACACCGAACTGCTCGGCCTGTCGATCGACTCCAACTATGCCCACATTGCCTGGGTCCGTTCGATCAAGGAGAAGTTCGGCGTCGAGATCCCCTTCCCGATCATCGAGGACATCTCGATGAAGGTGGCAACCGCTTATGGCATGGTCCACCCGGGGGCGTCCGACACCCAGGCCGTTCGCGCCACCTTCTTCATTGACCCCGAAGGCACGATGCGCGCCATGGTCTATTACCCCATGTCGAATGGTCGCTCGATTGCCGAATTTGTCCGCCTTATGCAGGCCCTGCAGACGGCCGACGCCAACAAGGTTGCGACGCCCGAAGGCTGGCAGCCCGGTGACAAGGTGATCGTGCCGCCGCCGCAGACCGCGCCGGCAGCCGAAGCTCGCGCCGGCGAGGGCTACGACTATGTCGACTGGTATTTCAGCACCAAGACCCTTTAAACCGGGTTAGGCAATCGGCGGCACCTCGGTGCCGCCGACAACCGTCCACGAGAGGAATGAGTATGTCAGACCCCGTCATTGCCGCCGCAGCAGAGATCGTGCAGCAGGCCGATCCGGCGGCGGTCCAGGTTCGGAGCTTCTTCGATGAAGCGACCTTTACTGTAACCCATGTGCTGTCCGATCCTGCAAGCGGCAAGGCCGCAATCATCGATAGCGTACTTGATTTCGACCCGGCGTCAGGACGCACTTCTACGAGTTCGGCCGATGCCTTGATCGCTTACATCCGCGAGCAGGACTTGGAAGTTGAATGGCTGCTGGAAACGCATGCCCATGCCGACCATCTGTCAGCCGCGCCCTACCTGCAGGAACAGCTTGGCGGCAAATTGGCGATTGGACGCCACATTCTTACCGTGCAGGAGACCTTTGGCAAGATCTTCAATGAGGGCACCCGTTTCGCACGCGATGGTTCACAGTTCGACCACCTTTTCGACGAGGGTGACCGTTTCTCGGTCGGCTCCATTCCAGCCATTGCGCTGCATGTTCCCGGGCACACTCCTGCGGACATGGCCTACGTCATCGGCGATACCGTGTTCATCGGGGATACCCTGTTCATGCCGGACTATGGCTCTGCCCGCGCCGACTTTCCCGGCGGGGATGCCCACGTCCTCTACCGGTCTGTGCGGCGGTTGCTGAGCCTGCCCGAAAGCACCCGACTTTTCCTGTGTCATGACTACAAGGCGCCAGGCCGCAATACCTATGCCTGGGAAACCACTGTCGCGGAGCAACGCAGCGGCAACGTGCATCTCCACGACGGCATCAGCGAAGACGATTTTGTGGCCATGCGCAAGGCACGCGACGCCACGCTCGACATGCCGCGCCTGATCCTGCCATCGATACAGGTCAACATGCGCGGTGGGCATTTCCCGGAACCCGAAGAAAATGGGGTCAGCTACCTCAAGCTGCCGCTGAATAGGCTCTGACGCGATGGCGCTCGACACCATCCAGTATGTGCTGGGCGCAGGGTCCGGTGGACTGGTCGGTTTTACCCTTGGCCTGGTCGGAGGGGGCGGTTCGATCCTCGCCGTCCCGCTCATGGTCTATCTGGTAGGCGTGCCTCAGCCGCACATCGCGATCGGCACAAGCGCCCTTGCAGTCGCGGCCAATGCCGCAGCTAACCTCGTTCCGCACGCCCGGGCCGGGGCGATCAAATGGCGGTGCGCCGGAATGTTTGCTGCGGCAGGGGCTGTGGGCGCCTACGCCGGCTCGACCCTGGGCAAGGCCATGGACGGACAACGACTTTTGTTCCTGTTCGCCTTGCTCATGCTGGTAGTGGGCGCACTGATGATCCGCAATCGCAAGGATCCCGGCAATCCTGATGTCCAGTGCCGCCGCGAGAATGCGCCAAAAGTTATGGGCTACGGGCTCGGCACCGGCTTATTCTCGGGCTTTTTCGGCATCGGTGGCGGTTTTCTCATCGTACCGGCCCTGATGGCATCAACTGCCATGCCGATGCGCAATGCCGTTGGTTCATCTCTGGTAGCCGTGACCGTCTTTGGGCTAACGGCCGCCATCAACTATGCCTTTTCCGGTTTCGTGGACTGGTGGTTGGCTGGAGTGTTCATTGCAGGCGGTATTGTAGGAGGATTTGCAGGAGCCTTGCTTTCACAACGTCTTTCTTCAGTTAAGGGCGCACTTAACTCGGTTTTCGCCGCACTGATTTTTGTGGTTGCGGCCTATATGTTGTGGCGGAGTGGCCAAGCCTTATAAACGATCGAGGTTGTAATATGTCTTGATGTATTCGACTAATACCGCGCTCATTTTTGGTGGCGGACTGACTGCAGCATTCATCTGCGGGATATCGATCGAGGCACCGGCCCGAGCAATCGCTGGTTCACGCATATCCCTCGTTGATCAGCTCAACCTGCCAGTATCGGGTTACACCTCCAGCGGTCGCACTGACCGTCCAGAAACTCTGCCGGATCGAGTAGCCCGTATTCGAAAGGCGGAAGGTGATCGCCGTTGATGATCCCCCAGACGCGACGTTCACAAATGACCCAGTCCCACCCGACCCAGACCAGGTCCAGACGGCGGACTGTGTGCACTGGATTGTAACCGCCGCATTTCCTCCTCCGGCAGCCCAGTCGCTGAGTGCGACCGGCGATCCACTCGACAGCCCGCCCGCGGGCGTGAATGCGACAGACGATTTGCCGTAGAGGTTGGACAATTTGATCGCCCCGGAGGCAATACCAGCCAAATTGCGGACCGCGGTTTCGCCTAGTGAAGTGGTGGTGCCGGCCGCGCGGCCGAGCTCTGCGCCGACATTGCCCAGAGATATCGGGCCGGTTGTTTGCAGGGTCATTGTCGCGCCTCAAGCTTGGCAATGGTACGCGCTTGGGTGTCGCTGAGATCAGCGAGCTCTTTGACCGCTTCGATGAGCAGTCCCACCAGGTTTCCGTAGGCGACAGACATGAGCCCATCGTCATGGGTCATGACTGCTTCGGGCACGATGGGAGCCAGTTCCTGGGCAACGAGACCGATACCGCGACTGCCCGTGTCACGCTGAGTGAAGGTCACTCCGCGAAGCTTGCGGACGCGATCCAGGGCGTCAGAAACCGTCTCCACGTCGGTCTTGAGCCGCGCATCGGAAAACGCCGTCACGTCGCCAGTAGCGGTGATGGTTCCCGAGACCGAGATGCTGCCGGTGAAGCCTTCGCCCGCCTTGTTGGCAGGCGTGAAGCCCAGTGCACCGGTCACATCGCCCGAAGTCATAGAGGAGCCGGCCGTTACCCGTCCTTTGGCGTCTACAGTGACCTTGAGATAGGTCCCGGCCGTCACGCCGCTGTTGGCCAGCGTGGCGGCGAACGAAAGATTGCCAGAGCCATCGAAGCTGCCGCTCGTCCCTGTCACATCACCGGTCAGCGCAATGGTGCGCCCAGTCGCCCACCTGGTTGCTGTCGCGGCATTGCCGGTGCAGGATCCTGAGGAACCGGTGATCGACCCACTGGCCGTGATATAACCGCTGGGGTTGGTCGAATTATAGGGCGTGAAGCCCAGCACAGTCGTCACCATCGCCGAAGTCAGATTGCCAAAGCCCACCTGAACGACGGTGCCGCCCGCAGTCTTCGAATAGAGCTTCTGGTCAGCCAGATTGACGGCGAGTTCGCCCGCCTGCAGCGAAGCCGCCGCGGGCACGCTGGAGGCAGTCGAAGATCGTTTGAGCAGGATGGTGCTCGGCATCAGAAGGTTCCACCATCCAGCGTCACGCCATCAATCGAGCCACCGGTGATGGCGACGTTGCTCGCCGCCTGGGTCGACATGGTGCCGAGCCCGGAGATATCGGTGTTGGGGATCGTTGCCGACGCGGTGAAGGCGGAGGTGCCATTACCCTTGAGGTAGCCAGTAAGAGTGGTCGCGCCCGAGCCGCCCTTGGCCACGCCTAGCGTGCCGCCGATGTTACCCAGCGTCAGGTTTGCTTCGTTGACATCGACAGTTAGGTTGCCCGCCAAACCATCGCCATTGGTGACTGCGATCTTGGTCGAACCGGCCGTTAGCGTCCGCGCTGCCACAGTTCCAGCGGCTGTGCGGGCGATTATCCCGTTGGTGCCAAGGTTGTGGAGCGCCAGCGCCTGACCGGTCAGTGCAACAGTGTCAGCGGCTACGGCAATACCGGTCCCGGCCCCTACATCAATCGTGTTGCCGGTCTTGGTGAGGCCATTGCCGGCCACGATCTGCCCAGCGCCATTGAATTGGACGAAGGCGATGAACGTGGTGCCAAGCGTGCCACCGGTATCGGCCGTGCAAAGATAACCAATATCAGCGTTCACCGTGCCTTGTTCGACAAACAGGTACGCCGAGACATGCTCGTCCCAAGTCGACAGATCGATTGCGCGCGCCCAGGCACCCGAGGCAACGACATAGACGCCGTTGGCCGAAGCGGTGGTCTGGTCCTTCACCAGCACGCGGTCGCCAACAGCAAGCGCCACCCCGTCAATGGTCATAGTCCCGGAGAGTGAGGCGATGTTTGCGGTCGAGGCAGCTTTGACCGAAGCCTTCGGATCGAGCCCCTGAACGGTCAGATCGACGTAATTCTTGGTGGCTGCGTCCTGGGCGGCGGTCGGATCCGCCAGCCCGGTGATGCGCTGGTTGTTGAGACCCAGTGCCGCGGAGGGCGATGCCAGTTGATCGAGCCGGTTGGCGCGAACTCGGGCATCAGTGAAATAGAGGTTGGTACCTTCAGAGACGTCGCTGGTGGAGAGCGTGATGGCACCGGTGCGGCCGGCAACCGAAGTCACCGGGAAGGTGATTGCGACGTTGCTAGCGGCCGTTACGCGCCCTTTGGCGTCAACAGTGACCTGACCGACTTGCGTGGCAGAGCCATAGGAGCCAGCGGTCACGCCGCTGTTTGCAAGGGTCGCGGCAATGGTTGCATTGGCGGTGCCATTGAACGAGGCTGTGCCGCTTACATCACCGGACAGGCCGAGCGAACGCGCCGTTGCCAGCGCGGTTGCAGTGCCCGCATTGCCGGAAATTGAACCCGCAATCGTGCTCGAGAAAGTCTTAACCCCGGTGATCGTCTGATCACCTGAAATCCCGACAAATGCGCCCGGGCCACCAATCGCAATGACGGACGTCGCCGCCCCACCAGCGCCGCCCGTGCCTGTCCCATAGTAGAGCGTATTGTCCTGCTCGTTGAATGCGAGCTCTGCGTTGGCGAGAGTTGCGGGGGCGCCTGCCGCACCGCCTGCGGCGCGGCGCTTGATACGAAGAGTATTGGCCATCAGAAATTACCTCCATCGACCAGCCTGGCCGAATTCGTGTTGGTCCACCGGTTGTCGGGAGACGAAAAAATAAGGACGTCGCCGCCCTCGGGCTGAGCCAGCTCGACATCCGAGAGATCATTGAGTGCGCTAAGCGGCCCGGGCGGCCCTTGCGGCCCCTGTGAGCCGGTCGCGCCGGTTTCTCCGCGGGGGCCGGCAATGCCTTGGGGCTCGATGACGATGGTCTGCACCGTCTCCAGGATCTGGACGGTGCTGGTCATTCGACATCAAACGTGAAGGCCGGCAAGACCTCACGCTCCCCTTCACCATTTTCGAGACCGACAATCAGCCAGACCCGCCCGGCCCCCGGTTTGAGGTGGGCCGTCTGCTCGTCAGTCCAAAGCACTTCGATTTCGCCCAAATTAGGCGGGCTGCGAACGGTGATAGCCGGCACAGCGACATTGGGGCTCTGATCGACCACGAGAGCGGTAAGCGCCGTCAGATCTCGACGAGCCCCCGCAGCAAGGTTCGCAAACAAGGTGGCGCGCAGGCGCCGGGTGCCGCCGCGGCGGATAGTCAGCCTGGTCATGGGTGCACCTGTTGAAATGTGGATGGCGGGAGCCGCAGCTCCCGCCCATGTCGCGTCAGCCGATGCGGGCGGTTGCCGTTTTGCGGAACAGGACGCCGCCAATACCCGTGAGCGCCAGCACGACGGTCAGGACATCAGCTTGGCTGAGGCCTTGCGGCAAAATGCCAAGCGTACCGGCAATACCCCAGAGGCTGCCGATGACGCCGGTCCAGATGGCTTTGGAGGTCCACCAGGGCTTCAAGTCTTCCATGTCATTTCTCCAAAGAAAAACCCGCCAGACGCGGCGGGCGGTTGATCCGGCTGCTTGGGCACAGCGGATGGCGGGTGATGTCAGGCTTCGTTCAGCGACAGAGCGCCGGTCGCGGCAAGCTCGACTGGCTTGGCGGTTGCAGGTGCGGCCTTGTAAACGGGCCGGCGCACAGCGATGCAGCGGTCCTTGGCAATGCGGGTGATGGTCACGCCATCAGACTGGTTGCCTCCCAGCACATGAAAGGCGCCGTAATCCTCGCCGATGTAGATCCCGACATGGCCGGAGGTTTCCCCGCGGCGAAACACCAGCACATCGCCAAGCTGCGGCCGGGCGCTGCCGTCCTTGCCAAAGTTCACCCAGCTGCGCGCCCAGAGAGGCTGGGTGGGGAGCGCCTTGCCGGCGCGCTTGGCCGCGCCGTTCCCCAACGAATGGGGCGCGCAGCGGCGACACTTTGGAATCGACGCCTGATGGGGTGCATCTCCGTGAAAACCGCGGATGCTTTTTGCTGACGGCAGCGACCATGGCTTGCTATCGCAGGCAGCATGACCAACGCCCGCGCCGTCGATAGCTTCACCGAGATCGCCACCTTGCACATCATGCTCAAGGACTCTGACCCGCCGATCTGGCGCGAGGTTGAAGTTCCGACCTCGATCACCCTCAAGGTCCTGCATGATATCGTTCAGGTCAGCATGGGTTGGCTTGACTATCACCTGTGGCAGTTCGTCATCGGCGGTCAGACCTATGGCCTGCCCATGGACGAAGACTGGGGCAAAGCGCCGCGCAAGCCCGCCTCGCGAACCCGTCTGCGCGACGTCATTGGCCCGGGCATCACGCCGATCGATTACACTTACGACTTCGGCGACAACTGGGAACACGAGCTCGTTATCAGTGATGTTCGTCGCGGTGATCCCGGCAAGGCCTATCCCCGCTACATTGGCGGCGAGCGAGATTGCCCGCCCGAGGATTGCGGAGGCATTCCCGGCTTTTACGAGATGCTGGAAGCCAGGGCGGATCCAACCCATCCGGACCATGCCGAGATTAGCGAGTGGCTGGACGAATACGACCCTGACGAGCTGGATGTTTTTCCGATCGAGGTGGCGCTCGGCCGGATTGCCGCACGCCGCAATGCGGCGGCCAAGCGTATTCTGAAGCCGGCAAACGACTGAAAGGCCTGGGGCGCGGACAGCGCCACCCCTGCGGCGGGTTTACCGCACGGGCTGATCGCATCCGTTGACGAATCACAGCAACAGTGTTCTTTTATGTTCCATTCATCCTGGAACCTGAAAAGTGCTGCGCTTCGTCGAATATCCCACCCCGCTCGAACTGCCTTTGTTTGGCTCGCCTGTAGAGGCTGGCTTCCCAAGCCCGGCCGATGACCACATCGAGGGCAAGCTCGACCTGAACGAGCATCTGGTGCGGCGGCCGGCCGCAACCTTCTTTGTGCGTGCGGCCGGGGAGTCCATGCGCGGCGCCTGATCCGACATCCGCCACTCGCCGGAATGGATGGAAACCGCACTAGATCGTAACTACTCACTATGGCCATCCTGTCGATGCTGATGTGTGATGGGCCGTCACCCGCGGCAAATCGATTGCTTCCTGGTAATGCAATCGGCTCATCTACGCCTTGACGTGGCGCTTACCCGATCCTAAAAAATAGTGATTGATTACTATCTAAGGCGCGACTCATGCAGACCAGATATATGCCAGCTGACGATCGACGGGCCGTCACTGTCGAGGCCGTGGTGGCGCTGGCGGCGCAGCAAAACCCCGGCGACATCACGACCGCCGCGATCGCTGCACACATGGGGGTCACGCAAGGGGCGCTGTTCCGGCATTTCCCGACCAAGGAAGCCATCCTTGAGGCGGTCATGGATTGGGTGGCGGATCGGTTGCTGGCGCGGATCGACAAGGCATCTCACGGCGCGCCAACGCCGCTAGATGCGCTTGAAGCAATGTTCATGGCCCATGTCGGCTTTTTCGTGGAACATCCCGGCGTCCCTCGGATGCTGTTCGGGGAATTGCAGCGGGCCGAAATGACAGCGCCCAAGCGCGTGGCGCACAAGATGTTGCGACGTTACCGCGAGCGGCTCGTCACTGTGATCGAGGACGGCAAGTCAAGCGGGCAGCTGGAGCAGGGTAACGACACGGCCGCGCTCGGCACGCTGTTCATCGGAATGATCCAGGGGCTGGTGATGCAATCGCTGCTGGCCGGTGACGTGCAACTTATCCGTCGGGAAGCGCCGGGCGTATTCGCGCTGTTCCGCCGCGCAGTCGCGGTGCGCCCATGAACATCACCGCCATGCAGCGCCGCAAACTGGCGCTGATCGCTGTCATAGCCGTGCTCGGCGCTCTGCTGGCCTATGTGGCGCTGCGTTCCGGCCCATTGGCGCCGATTGCGGTCACGACGGCAAAGGTGGAGAGCCAGTCGCTGCGCCCGGCGTTGTTCGGGGTTGGCACGATCGATGCCGAACGCACCTACCGCGTCGGGCCGACGTTTGCGGGCCGGGTCAGGAGCCTGACCGTCAATGTCGGTGACCGTGTGGTGGCAGGCCAGACTATTGGTGAGATGGATCCGGTCGATCTGGATGACCGGATGGCCGCGCAAGCATCGGCCATGCAGGGTGCCGAGGCGGCTGTTCGCGAGGCCACCGCCCGGCAAGCCTATGCCGCAAGCGAGGCAGGCCGCTATGAAAGCCTGCTGGCCGCACGTGCCACCAGCGAAGAGGTGCTGGCCGCCAAACGGCAGGAACTGGTGGCGGCCAAGGCTGCGGCCGCGAACGCCCGGTCCAATCTGGAGCGGATGCGCGCAGACCTTTCCGGGCTGCAATCGCAACGCGGCAACCTGCGCCTCATTGCGCCGGCATCGGGAATTGTCACGCTGCGAGAGGTAGAGCCGGGCACGGTTGTGGCCGGTGGGCAGACCGTCATCGAAATCATTGATCCGGCGAGCCTGTGGGTCGATGTCCGGATCGATCAGGTGAGTTCGGCCGGGCTGCGGGCTGGATTGCCGGCGCGAGTGCAATTGCGATCGAGCGATGGGAAGGTTCTGCATGGCCGGGTGCTACGCATCGAGCCCAGAGCCGATCCGATCACGGAGGAAACCCTGATCAAGGTGGTGTTCGACACGCTTCCCACGCCGCTCCCCCCGCTTGGCGAATTTGCCGAAGTCACGCTTGACCTTGCCCCGATTGCCAAGGGTCCGGTTGTGCCGAATGCCGCAATCCGGCGGATGGGTGACCGCATCGGCGTATGGAAACTTGACGACGGGGACCCTGTGTTTGTGCCGGTCGAACTCGGCAAGGCCGATCTGGGCGGGCGCGTTCAGGTGCTCAAAGGGCTGGACGATGGCGATACGATCATCGTCTACAGCGAGCAGGAGCTCGGCCCAAACAGCAATATCAGCGTTGTTGATCGCATTCCCGGGGTCACGCCGTGATCAGCCTTGCCGGGCGGGACATCCTCCACAGCTGGGGGAAGTTCGTGTTTACCGGCGTTGGCCTCGGCCTGCTGATCGGGGTAACGCTGGTGATGGCCGGGGTGTATCGCGGCATGGTCGATGACGGGAAGGCACTGCTGGATAACAGCGGTGCTGATCTGTGGGTGGTGCAGCGCGACACGCTTGGTCCCTACGCGGAATCCTCCAGCATCAGTGATGATCTCTACCGCACCGTGCTGGCCATGCCGGGTGTCGCCGAGGCTGCCAATGTCACCTATCTGACGATGCAGGTCCGCCAAGGCGAGACCGACGTCAGGGCGATGGTGGTGGGCATCATGCCCGGCGCGGCATGGGGATCGCCGGGCTGGCCATCCTATCTGGTCGAAGGTCGCCAGATCACGCGGGGCCATTACGAGGCCGTCGCCGATATTGCCTCGGGCTTTGGGCTGGGGGATGAGATCACCATTCGCCGCAACCGGTATCAGGTGGTCGGGCTGACGCGCCGCATGGTGTCGTCCAGCGGCGACCCGATGGTGTTCATTCCGCTGAAGGATGCACAGGAGGCCCAGTTCCTGAAGGACAATGAAGCCATCTGGCAGAACCGTAGGCGAACTGCGGCCAACCCGGCGTTCAATCGTCCCGGACAGCCAGATATCCTCGATGCGGTGGATGCCTCCCAGGCCAGCAGCACGTCGGTCAACGCCATTCTGGTGCGGCTTGCGCCCGGCGGCGATGCCGAAGCTGTGGCCCAGGCGATCCGCCGCTGGAAAAGATTGACTGTCCACACCCGCGCCGAAATGGAAGACATCCTGATCGGCAAGCTGATCGCCACCTCATCACGGCAGATCGGGATGTTTCTGGCCATCCTGTCGATCGTCAGCGCAGCGATAGTCGCCTTCATCATCTACTCGCTGACGATGGACAAGATCCGCGAGATCGCGGTGCTCAAGCTGATCGGCACGCGCAACCGCACGATCGCGGGGATGATCCTCCAGCAGGCCCTTGCGCTTGGGACAATCGGCTTTGCGGTGGGCAAGATCACCGCCACTTTCGCCGCGCCATACTTCCCCAAATATGTGCTGCTGTTGCCGATGGATGCCATCGCCGGTTTCATCGCGGTGATGATCATCTGCGCGCTCGCCAGCCTGATTGCGATCAGGATGGCGTTGAAGGTCGATCCGGCCGAAGCGATCGGAGGCTGAGATGACAGCGCTTGGCATTCGCATCGAAGGACTGAGAAAACGCTACGGCGAAGGCGACACCGCTATGGCGTTGAAGGTCGATCCGGCCGAAGCGATCGGAGGCTGAGATGACAGCGCTTGGCATTCGCATCGAAGGACTGAGAAAACGCTACGGCGAAGGCGACACCGCTGTCGATGCCTTGAAGCATGTCGATATGGAGGTTGCGCCGGGAGAAGTGGTTGGTCTGATCGGCCCTTCGGGATCGGGCAAGAGCACGCTGCTCAAATGCCTTGGCGCGGTGATCGATCCGACCGCAGGCCGCATGACGCTGGGCGGCGAGGTGATTTACGATGATGGCTGGAAGGTTTCCGACCTGAGGGCGCTGCGCCGCGACAAGATCGGCTTCGTGTTTCAGGCACCCTATCTGATCCCGTTTCTCGATGTGGTGGACAATGTCGCGCTGCTGCCGATGCTGGCCGGGCTGCCCAATGCCGAAGCCCGCGCGCGCGCATTGGAATTGCTGACCGCGCTGGATGTGCACCACCGGGCAGCGGCCATGCCGTCGCAATTGTCGGGCGGGGAACAGCAACGCGTCGCCATCGCGCGCGGTCTGATCAATCGCCCGCCGGTGATCCTGGCTGACGAGCCGACGGCGCCGCTGGACTCCGAACGCGCCATGGCGGTGATGCGGATCCTGAATGAGATGGCCGAAAAATATCAGACCGCCATCATCATCGTCACCCATGACGAAAAGATCATTCCGACCTTCAAGCGAATTTATCATATCCGGGACGGCATCACGTCCGAAGAAGCGGGTGAAGGACGGCCCATCTCATGACCCTTGGCAAAAACCACACGCCGCTGCCGCAATCAGGAAAGCCGGTCTTGGCCACCCGCCATGCCGCCAGCCTTGCCTTGATGGTTGTGCTGGCCGGATGCGCTGCGGGGCCGGATTTCGAACGGCCCGCGCCGCCGGTGTCCGAAACCTATTCGTCCCATGCCGACAACGCGCTCGTCACGCCGGCTCCTTCCGCAGTGGACAGCGCCCAGCGGGTTGTGCCGGGAATGCCGGTGGCAGCGGAATGGTGGCGCACCTTCGGATCGCCGCGGCTCGATGCGTTGATTGCCGATGGCTTGCAGCACAGTCCCACACTGGCCGCCGCGCAAGCCACGCTGCGGCAGGCGCAGGAGCTGCAGCAAGCCCGCGCCGGATCGACGCAGTTGCCGCAGGCCGAAATCGGTGCATCGGCGCAGCGTCAGCGGTTCAATCCGGGAGCCTTGGGGCAGGATCAGGACCCCCGCGAATTCAGCCTTTACAACGCCGGCGTCACGGTCAGCTACAATCTCGACCCGGCCGGCAGCAATCGCCGTGCGATCGAGGCGCTGTCAGCGCGCGCCGACACGCAGGGGTTTGAATTGCAGGCCGCCCGGCTGACGCTGGCGGGCAACATTGCGACCGCTGCTTTCGCGCGAGCGCAGATCGCCGCGCAGATCGAAAGCACCACGGCGCTGCTCGCCAACATCGAAGAACAACGCGATATTGCCCGCGCTCGGCTGCGGCTGGGCAATGCCGCCGCCGATGAAGTGCTGGCGCTGGACACACAGACTGAGCAGCTCCGGGCCGGGCTTCCCGTGCTCAGGCAGCAACTGGCGGAAACCGAACATCTGCTGGCCACGCTGGCGGGCCGGGCACCCGGCCAGGGCGGTGTCCCCGATTTCGCGCTGAGCGAGTTCACCTTGCCGCAGGATTTGCCGCTGGTTGTGCCTTCGCAGCTTGTTCGCCAACGGCCCGACATTCTGGCGGCCGAAGCCATGGTCCATGCCGCCAACGCGGATTACGGCGTGGCCGTGGCGCAGATGTATCCGCAACTGAACCTCAGCGCGACGCTGGGCACGCAGGCGCTGACGGGCGACGCGCTGTTCGGCGGCCAGTCGATTGTCTGGAATATCATCGGGCAGTTGACCCAGCCGCTCTTCAACTCCGGCCTTCCTCATGAAAAACGGGCGGCGCTTGCCGGGTTCGATGCTGCCACGGCCCATTACAAGGAGGCGGTGCTGAAGGCCTTGCGCGACGTGGCCAATGTGCTGGTGGCGGTGGACACCGACGCCCACGCTCTCGCCGCGCAGTCCAGCGCCGCTGCTGCTGCTCAAGGATCGCTGAAGACGATGCAGCGACGCTACCAGCTTGGCGCGGCAAGCCATGTCGAGGTTCTGATCGCCGCCCAGCAGGCAGAGCGGGCACAGCTGGCGGTGATCGCGGCCCGGGCCGACCGTCTGGCAAACAGCGCCGCCTTCTATGTTGCGATGGGGGGCGGGCCAGTTCCAGCTGAGGTCACGGAGTAGCCTTTGATCTTTGCCTAATGCCGCCAGTAAATGGAACTATGCCTCCCGGCGCCCAGCAGATCATCTCCGTGTGGCGAGCGGTTCGGGAACATTGACCGAAAGCCTCGTCGATCCGAGCACCTATTTCCCTCGCCGTCACGCCGGAAACTCGCGCGACCCTGAAAACTCGCCGTTCAGCAAATCACCAAGTTGCAGGCGCGAAGCGCCCTGCGGCAGCTTCCTTAGAGTCGGCTTGCAGCTTTAGCTCGGCCGTGGTCAAGAACCCGTTATTTGGCAACCAGCCCAGTTGTTGGCGGGATGCCGGCAGCATTGGCCAAGCGCTCGTCGTCGGATATTGGCGAAACCCGCCGTTCGGCACCTCGCCGTCGGACGGCAGGAAAGTCTAAAATTCAGCCATCCAGGTTGACTGGTAACCTTGTCCGCTTTCTGGCGATCGACATGCTACCCACCAACCGACGTAGTTGCTCAAAACGGACATCTGAATTCCTCCGACGACCCTGCGCGGGGCGATCCCACACTCAGTCTAAGCGAGATGTCGATTTCATCGTCGAGCTTAGAGACCGGTCTCGATCTTATAAGCTCGAAACATAGGCACACCCTACGCGACAGGTCGCCATGATATTGCAATGAAATTAAACAAGAAAATGTCGGAACGTGCGCATGGCAGCTTCTCAATCAAATCCGACTGACCAATCGGATCAGATAAGTTGATCGTTATGCCGCTGGAAAAGCGATACATTTTTCAGACTTCAATCATGCGAATCTGATTAGAAGGTCGCAAGTTCAAATCTGACCCACATTGTCCCACGTTTTCCACAGGCATCCGGCTGATGAAGGGGCTCATCTGGGGGCCTCAGAAGGCTGCGGTGTAAAAATTAATACGATCTATCAATATATTGAGCCGACGATTGGCTTCCCTTCACCCGCTCCTGACCGGCCCCCACTGAGTGGTCCGCTATGTTTGTTAGTGTAAAACCGGCTCTGGTGCCATGGCTGGCCGCAGGTGGAGCGAAGCGGAACCGGAGGGCATGGAGGCTGCCGATCCAGACCTGCCTGACGCTGCTGTTGAACACATCAGCCACATGCTGACGCTAGCCAAGAGCAAGCATCAGGAGGCCATGGCGTTGCTCGGTACGCCTGATCCGAGCGCAGTTCCTCGACTGCGGGAGGTGCTTCGGTTGCTTGAGGAGGTCGAGCTTCTGGCCGACGACGCCTCGACTTACGTCGAGACCGGCGTGATGAAAGCGGCCCTCAAGGATCTGCACTTTCAGCAGGCCAGCGTTCAAATGGCGATTGCCCAGCTTGAGCAGATGAAGGCGCGGTCACCCTGGGCAACGCCCTGGCCGTGGATCACGATTATGGCCCTGGCGCTGATCATCGCCCAAGCTTTGCGTTGATGCAGTGGTTGGAACCGGGACGGTTTTTGAGGTGAATCTCGGTTCTGACCCCAAAATGGCGCGCCAGAATATCTGCATATTTTCAATGCGATAAAGCTCTACACTAAAATCGGTGTAGTCGAGAGCTTTGGAGAATATCGGCAGAGAGAGAGCATGTCAGGGGCATATCAGGCCTAACCCGGTGGAGAGCCCTTTGCCTATAACCCTTGAAACAAACGGGATTTTTCGATCTCAACCCATGAAATAGAATGATTCCAATGGGTTAAATGGCGGAGCGGGAGGGATTCGAACCCTCGATACGCTTTTGACGTATACTCACTTTCCAGGCGAGCGCCTTCGACCACTCGGCCACCGCTCCGCAAGTGCCTGAACGATACGGGCAAGGCCCGGACCGTGAATCAGGCGATATTCCAATCGCACTGGAAGCCGCGGCACTAGCGATCCCTTTGGGGTTTCGCAAGCCGGAAGCTTGGCTATGCTTGCGCCATGGATCGCTGTTTCGGACTTCCCCCTTCGCTTGACGATATCGACGCGCTTGCCCGCCATGCGCTGGACCGGTTGCCCGCCCGGTTTCGCCAGCATCTCGACGGGGTGCGGCTGGTGGTGGAGGACTTTGCCGACGAGGCGACGCTGGCCGCGCTGGGGATCGAGGATGCTTTCGAGCTGACCGGCCTCTACGAAGGCGTTCCGATGGGCGAGAAGTTCTCGGTCGGCAGCGGTGCGATGCCCGATCGCATCCGGCTGTTCCGTGCGCCCATCCTTGATGAGTGGGCGGCGCGCGGGGATGAGACGCTGGAACATCTTGTGGCCCATGTCCTGATCCACGAAGTAGGCCACCACTTCGGCCTTTCGGACGAGGCCATGGCGGCGCTTGAAGAAAGCGTGGCCTAGTTGCTTTCCGGAGCGGGCGTGGCAGGATGGCCTGATGCGCAAGTTCCTGAACACACTTTCCTTCGGACCTGGCCTTGGCCTGCTCCTCGCCTTCCCGGCCGCGCCGCTGGCCGCACAGGACAAGCCGCTTGCCCCATCGGAGATCGTGGCCGCCGCGCCCCGGACCGACTGGGTGGCCATCGCGCCATCCGACCTGCTGGTGATGACGCTGGCGCTCGATGTCGCGGGAAAGCCGCGTCGCGTGGTGATCCAGCTGATGCCGTCGCCGTTCAGCGAGGGCTGGGTGCGCAACATCCGCAAGCTGGCGGCAGCGCGCTTCTGGGATGGCTTGTCGGTCAACCGGGTCCAGGACAATTACGTGGTCCAGTGGGGCGATGCCGATGCTGAGGACAAGGCGAAGGCCCGCGCGCTGCCGCAGGGCCTCTCCAGGATGCCGGAGGCGGACTATACGACCGCTTTCAAGCCGGGGATGTTTGCGCGGCGCCTGACGCCCTGGGGCAGGCGCGATGCCATCATATCGCGCGATCCGGTGCCCATGCTGGTGACCCAGCAGGCCGCCGAGCCGAACTTTGCCGATCCCCATGCCATCAGCGTCGGCTTCGCATCGGGTTTTCCCGTCGCCATGACCTATCCACCCTACCGCATGGCAACCGATCCGAAGGCGGAAAAGGGGCCCGAACAGCCGGAACGGGTCTGGCCCGTGCACTGCTATGGCATGGTCGGCGTGGGCCGGGACATGTCTCCCGACACCGGCAGCGGGGCCGAGCTTTATACCGTGATCGGCCAGGCCCCCCGCCATCTCGACCGCAACATTGCGCTGGTCGGCCGGGTGATCGAGGGGATCGAGAACCTCTCAAGCCTGCCGCGCGGAACGGGGGCACTAGGCTTCTACGAAAGTGCGGCGGAGCGCACGCCGATCTTGACCGTGCGCATGGGTGACGAGGTGGAAGGGCTGCCGGCTTATGAATACCTCTCGACCGAGAGCCGCAGCTTCGCCGCCTATGCCGATGCGCGCGCGAACCGGCGCGATGCGTTCTTCATCCGGCCGGCAGGCGGTGCGGACCTGTGCAACATCCCGGTGCCGGTTCGGCGGGCGCAATAGTGCACCCGGCGGGGCGAGCTAGATTCTCTCGGCCTCGGCCACCGCATCGCTGGCGCGCAAGGCGGAGACGATCCGCGCCAGGTGCGCCAGGTCGGTCACTTCCAGATCGACTTCGTAGATCCCGAAGAGGTCGTCGCGCCCGGTCATTTCCAGCGCGACGATATTGGCGTGATTGCTGGCGAAAATGCCGGTGACTTCGGCCAGGGTACCAGGGCGGTTATGCAGCACGACGCGGATGCGGCCGACTGCGCCGGTCGTCGTTTCGCCCCATGACAGGTCGAGCCAGTCGGCATCGACCCCGTCGGCCAGGCTGAGGCAGTCGATTGCGTGCACTTCCACGGCCTCGCCCTTGCGGCGCAGGCCGACGATGCGATCTCCGGGCACGGGGTGGCAGCATTCGCCCAGCTTGAAGCCCATGCCCGCGGTAAGGCCCTTGATGGAAATTGCCCGTTCCTGCTTGGGCCAGTCTTCCGGCGCAGGGAGGCTCTGGGTGGAACCGGGGACAAGCGCTTCCATCACCTGCCGGTCATCCAGCTTGGCCGTGCCGATGCGGACCATCAGGTCTTCCTCGTCCATCACGCCCAGCCGCTTCACCGCCTCGCGGATCGCCTTCTTGCCGATCTTGCCCGGCAATCGCCCGACGATCTCGTCGAACAGCTTGCGGCCGATGGTGGCGATTTCCTCGCGCTCATACGCGCGCACCGCGCGGCGGATCGCGGCGCGCGCCTTGCCGGTGACGACAAAGCCCAGCCAGGCGAGTTGCGGCGAGGCCTTGCGGCTCTTGATGATCTCCACCACGTCGCCGTTGTTGAGCGAGGTGCGCAGCGGCATGTGCCGCCCGTTGATCTTGGCCCCGACGGCCATCGAGCCCAGGTCGGTGTGCACGGCATAGGCGAAATCGATCGGCGTTGCCCCCTTGGGCAACTGGTAAAGCGCGCCCTTGGGCGTGAAGGCGAAGATGCGATCCTGGTAGATCGCCATCTTGGTATGCTCGAGCAGTTCCTCGGCATCGTGGCTGGCATCGACGATCTCGATCAGGTCGCGCAGCCAGCCCACCTGCCCGTCCGGGCGCACGCCGCCCTGCTTGTAGGCCCAGTGGGCAGCAAGGCCGAATTCGTTGAGCCGGTGCATCTCGCGCGTGCGGATCTGCACTTCCATGCGCATCGAGTTCTCATAGACCAGCGAAGTGTGCAGCGAACGATAGCCGTTGCCCTTGGGGGTCGAGATATAGTCCTTGAAGCGCCCGGGAATGACGTGCCAGGTGCGATGCAGGACGCCGAGCGCGCGATAGCAATCGTCCTCGCTGTCGGTCAGCACGCGGAAGGCCATGATGTCGGTGATCTGCTCGAACGAGACGTGGCGCTCGGCCATCTTCTTCCAGATCGAATAGGGGTGCTTCTCGCGCCCGGAGACTTCCACCTTGATGCCGCTTTCGGCCAGCGCCTGCTTGATGGCGAGCGCAATGGCATCGACCTGGCCGCCGTCGCTTGACCGGATCTGCGCTAGCCGCCCGGTGATCAGCTTGAAGGCCTCGGGCTCGATCTGCTCGAAGGCGAGCAGCTGCATCTCGCGCATGTATTCGTACATGCCCACGCGCTCTGCCAACGGGGCATAGATATCCATTGTTTCGCGGGCGATGCGCCGCCGCTTTTCCTCGCTCTTGATGAAGTGCAGCGTGCGCATGTTGTGCAGCCGGTCGGCCAGCTTGACGAGAAGGACGCGGATATCCTCGCTCATCGCCAGGAAGAACTTGCGCAGGTTTTCGGCCGCGCGCTCCGTCTCTCCCATCGCCTCGATCTTCGACAGCTTGGTCACGCCATCGACCAGCCGGGCGATGTCCGGTCCGAACAGCTTCTCCACTTCCTCGATCGTCGCGAGCGTATCTTCCACCGTATCGTGCAGCAGGGCGGTAACGATGGTTTCCTGATCGAGCTTCAGCTCGGTCATCAGCCCGGCCACTTCCACCGGATGGCTGAAATAAGGGTCGCCCGAGGCGCGCTTTTGCGTGCCGTGCTTCTGCACGGTGTAAACGTAAGCGCGGTTCAGCACCGCCTCGTCGGCATCGGGATCGTACGCTTTGACGCGTTCAACAAGTTCGTACTGGCGGAGCATTAGGCTCTAAATGGCTTCCCGATGGGACTTAGGGCAAGGAGAAACGTCAGTTTTCTTCACGTCGCTTCGTTTCGGATGCAGAAGCGCCACCACCCGAGATGCGACGCACGATCGCGCCGGTGCGCCAGATTACCAGCGCGACGGCAACGAGGCCGACCACGAACAGCGTCCATTGCAGGGGATCGCCGTTGCCGAGGCTGAGGTTCAGCCCTTCACGTCCCATCGCGCCCAGCGCCACGAAACTGGCCAGCGCCGGCAGCGAGGCCAGCGTGCCAAGCAGGAAATCGCGCTGCCTGATCGTCGTCAGGCCCAGCCCATAGGAGGTCAGCGCAAAGGGCATGACCGGGGAAAGCCGCAGCAGCAGCACGAAATGCCAGCCTTCGTGCTCAAGCTCGGCATCAAATTTCTGCGTCCATTCCGTGCGGCCGACCAGCCATTCGACCAGCGGGCGAAGCAGCGAACGCGAAAGCAGGAAGGCCAGCCAGCCGCCCAGCATGGTGAATGCGGCCGAGATGATGAAGCCCCAGACCATGCCGTAGGCGGCACCAGCCATGACCGCCATGACCGAAGCCGGCAGGACACCGCTGGCCGCGATGATCGCCTGACCCATGCCGAAGGCCAGCCAGTTGGTGGCGAAGAAGCCCTCCACCTCGCCGATCATGCGCAGCAGCGCGTGGCGGGTGCCGGGCAGGTAGGCGATCAGCGTTCCCGCCGCGACGACGAGCGCCACCAGGGCGCCGCCCAGGCGCAACAGCCCCAGCCGTCGCGCCGCAGCCATCATCGTCCGGTCTTGGGCTCGAAGATTGCCGGCTTCATCAGGCCCATCTTTGCCAGTCGATAGGTGAGCGCCGTCCCCAGAACGCCGAAGCCATAGATGCAGCTGCGCTTGAAGTTGATCGAGCTCGCTTCCTCGAAATACTTGGTCGGGCAGGAAATTTCGCCGATGCTGAAGCCGAACCAGGTGGTCTGGGCCAGCATCTGGTTATCGAACACGAAATCGTCCGAGCAAGCCTCGAGCGGAAGCTCTTCCAGAACCTTGCGGCTCCAGGCGCGGTAGCCGGTGTGATATTCGCTGACCTTCTGGCCCATGAGCAGGTTCTGCGCGAAGGTCAGGCAGCGGTTGGCGATGTATTTGTAGAGCGGCATCCCGCCCTTCAGCGCCCCGGTGCCGAGGATGCGGCTGGCGAGCACGGCGTCGAACTGGTCGGACGCAATCATGCTGGCCATCGCCGTGACCAGGCGCGGCGTGTACTGGTAATCGGGGTGCAGCATGACGATGATGTCTGCCCCGCGTTCGAGCGCGGCGGCATAGCAGGTCTTCTGGTTGCCGCCGTAGCCGCGGTTCTTCTCGTGCACCAGCGTATGGATGCCAAGGCTGCGCGAAACCTCCTTGGTATCATCGCGGCTGGCATCGTCGGTCAGGATCACGTCATCGACGATATCGAAGGGGATCTCGTCATAAGTCTGCTTGAGCGTCAGCGCCGCATTGTAGGCGGGCAGCACCACTGCCACCCGGCGACCGTTAATCATGCTGCTTCTTCGAACCCCCTCTGCGCGGACAAGGGCTGATCCCTAGAGTCGGGGATTCGCCCGTCAACTGCTATTTACGCTCAAAGGGGCGCGTGACATAGCGGAGGCTCACGAAAAGGGTGGCCTTTGACCGGTGCAGAGTGAATCGAAAAGGCGGGCGATTCCGCCACTTGTCGCGCTGATCGCCTTTGTCGCGCTTGGCCTGCTCTATGTGCTGGCAAGCTGGCCCACCTATCGTCAGGTGCTGGGCATCTGGGGCGTGCGTGCCTGGCCCTGGCCGTTCCTGGATACCGATACCGTGCTGTCTGCCGTGCGCTGCCTGCGCAAGGGCGCAGACGTCTATGCCATCAACCCCTGCGATCCGCTGCTGCGCACCTATGGCTATTCGCCCTTGTGGATGGTGATGGCCTACCTGCCCGTTACCAAGGCTTGGATTCCTTGGATCGGCAGCCTGTTCAGCCTGATGTTCATCGCCTCGCTCTGGCTGCTGCCTGCCGGCCGCAACCGCGAGGCAGTGGTGCTGATCGTGCTTGGCGTGCTGTCCAGCGCGACCCTGCTGGCGGTGGAACGCGGCAACAATGATCTGGTCAATTTCGCGCTGGTTGCCGGCATGGCGGTGCTGATGGGCCGTCCGGCCGGTGCGCGGCTGTGGGGCTATGCCCTGGGCCTGCTCGCCGGGCTGCTCAAGTTCTATCCCCTGCTGGTCATGGCTTCTGCCCTCCGCGAAAAACCCGGCCGCTTCTTCGCGATTGCCGCCGCCTCGATTGCCGTGACGGTATTCGCCGCAGCCGTCACCTGGCACGATCTTTCGCGCGCACTGGCGATCGTGCCGACCGGATCGCCAATCTATGAAATGTTCGGCGCCCCCAATATGGGCAAGGGGCTGGTGATCCTGCTCGGCTGGCCGGAATGGACCGCCGGCGCGGTTCGGCTGGCGCTTACCGCCGCGGCCCTCGCAGCGGGCTTGTGGGTTGGCCTGCGCCCGGCAACTGCCGCGGCCATGGAAAACCTGACCCAGCGCGAGCGGGATTTCCTGCTGATCGGCGCGCTGATGGTCATGGGCTGCTTCTTCACCTCGCAGAACATTTCCTACCGCACGATCAACCTGCTGCTTGTCCTGCCCGCGCTCACCGCCTTGCGCGCCACCTCGGCCCCGTCGGCGCTGCGCGCCATGACCTGGGTGGCGCTCGGCCTGCTCTGGGAACAGCTCCTGTTCCGCTGGGTACAGGCCATAGCCGCAACCATCGGCGGTGCAGCCGAACCGCTCATCGAATTCGGCCTGGGCTGGTTCGGGCGCGAACTGGCTTGGTGGTGGCTCGTCACCATGCTCGTGGCTTGTGCCACCGCCGTGGTGCGCCCGATGCCGATGTGGCAGGCGGTGTTCTCCCGTTCCCTCACAGCAAAGGCAGCCTGATGTCCGCGTTTCTCCGTCGCCATGCACCGGCGCTTGCCTGCTGCCTGCTCGTCGCCTTTTTCGTCGCGACCTACCATGGTGCCTATACGACCTATCGCAGCGTGAACCTGGCCTTCGGCAACAAGGCCTACTGGTTCCCCTTCCTCGATACCGACACGGTCCTTTCCGCCGTGCGCTGCCTGCGCGCCGACGTGGACGCCTATGTGTTCAACCCCTGCGATCCGCAGCTTCGCGTCTTCACCTATTCGCCCTTGTGGATGGGGCTGACCGCCCTGCCAATTACCGAAGCCTGGCTGCCGTGGATGGGCATGGCCTGGGTGCTCGGCTATCTGGGCGCGCTGTTCCTGCTGCCCGAAGCGCGCAGCAGGGGCGCAGCCCTGGCCATGATCGCCGCCACCTGCTCCAGCGTCAGCGTCTACGCGATGGAGCGCGGCAACAACGATATCGTCATCTTCGCACTGGTCTCGCTCGCCGCAGTGCTGTTCGCCCGCCAGCGCAAGGTGCAATGGATCGGCTATGCGCTGGTGCTGGCCGCAGGCCTGCTGAAATACTATCCGCTTGGCGCAATGGTAGTAGCCTTGCGCGAAAGGCCGCGCCGCTTTCTGGGCATCGCCGCGCTATCGGTAGCTATCACCCTGCTGGCAATCTACATCACCTGGGCCGATCTGGTCCGCGTGCTGAAGTCCATTCCGGTGGGCCAGTTCTATACCGACATGTTCGGATCGGAATCGGTGGGGCGGACACTGGTCGAACTGTTCGGCCTGCCCAAATGGGTCCATCCCGTCACCCGCGCCGCACTCTCGTTCGCGGCGGTGGCCGTGGGACTATGGCTCGGCCTCAAGGGCCGGATTTCCAGCGATGTCGCGCGCCTGACCGATCGGGAACGCTCATTCCTGCTGCTCGGATCGCTGATGACCTGCCTGTGCTATTTCTCGGCCCAGAACATCGGCTACCGCGCGATCAACCTGATCCTGGTCCTGCCCGCCATAACCGCGCTGGCCGTGGTGACCGGACGGCGCGGCTATCGCTGGCTGGCCGCCGCCGTCATCGTGCTGCTGTGGACCGGGGCATGGCGCTATTTCTGGGAAGACAGCGTCATGGCCGGCGTCGGGCTTTACGAACCCAAGCGCTATGTCGCGCTGTTCGTGCGCGATGCGCTGTGGTGGGCGGTGATCCCGGTGCTGATCGGGGCCATTGTCGCGCTGCTGCGCGACGGCCCGATCCCGCAGGCCGTGCTCAAGCCGCTGGGCCTCGCGCGGGGCTGAAGCCTATTCCCAGACCGCTTCGGGCGGCAAGCTCATCAGGATGGCGTCGATATTGCCGCCAGTCTTGAGGCCGAACAGCGTGCCGCGATCGTAGACGAGGTTGAACTCTGCATAGCGCCCGCGCCAGGCGAGCTGCTGGCGCTTGTCTTCAGCCGAGAATTCCATGCCCATGCGGCGGCGCACCAGTTGCGGGAAGATCGAGAGGAAAGCGCGGCCGACATCCTGCGTGAAGGCAAAGTTGCGTTCCCATGCCGCCTCGTCCTCGCATTCCAGGTGATCGTAGAAGATCCCGCCTACACCGCGATGGACCTTGCGGTGCGGGATGTAGAAATAATCGTCCGCCCACTTCTTGTAGCGTTCGTAATAGGTGGGATTGTGCCGCGCGCAGGCGGCGCGGAACTCGGCGTGGAAATCCTCGGTATCCTCGGCATAGGGAAGCGGGGGGTTAAGGTCTGCCCCGCCGCCGAACCACGCCTTGGTCGTCGTCAGGAAGCGCGTGTTCATGTGAACCGCCGGGACGTGCGGGTTGGCCATGTGCGCGACCAGGCTGATGCCCGTGGCGGAAAAGGCGTTGTTTTCTGCCGAGGCGCCGTTGATCGTTGCGGCAAAGTCCTTCTGCAGGCCGCCGCTCACGGTGGAGATGTTCACGCCAACCTTCTCGAACACCTTGCCCTTCATCAGGCCGCGAGTGCCGCCGCCGGTATCGCCCCCGCCTTCGCCTTCAACCTCGGCGCGCTTCCACGGATCGTACTGGAAGCTGGCGTCTGAACCGGCCTCGCGTTCGATCGCCTCGAACTCGGCACAGATGGCGTTGCGCAGCTCCTCGAACCAGGCGGAGGCACGGGCGGTGTAGGGGGTCCAGTCGGTCATACGGCTGCGCTTGCCAAATGCCGCCGCGCGGGGCAAGGAAAAGCCATGGTTCCCTTTTCGTTCGCGGGTGAGGAATGGCGCTTCCTGCGGTCGGGCGCGCTGTTCTGGCCGCGCGAGAACGCGCTGCTGGTGGCCGACCTGCACCTTGAGAAGGGCAGTTTTTTCGCCCGCTTCGGGCAGATGATCCCGCCCTATGACAGCCGCGAGACGCTGGAGCGACTGGCGATCGCGATCAGGGAAAGCGGCGCGCGCCGGGTCATCTGCCTTGGCGATTCGTTCCACGACGCCCGCGGCGCAGACCGGCTGGAACCCTATGCCGCCGGGATGCTCTCCGCCCTGACGCGGGTGGCGGACTGGCTGTGGATCACCGGCAACCACGATGAAGGGCTTTCCCCGCGGCACGGCGGCACCCTTGCGCAAGAGGCGGTGATCGGCGGGGTGATCCTGCGCCACCAGGCCCGGCGCGGAGAATGCGGGGCGGAGCTATCCGGCCACTTCCATCCACGCCTGCGCCTGTCGGTGCGCGGTCGGAACATCGTGCGCGCTTGTGCCGTGGCCAGCGAGAACCGCTTGGTCCTGCCCGCATTCGGGGCCTTTACCGGTGGCATGGACGCCGCTGACCCGGAGATCCTGGCCGCCCTGCAACCGGCGCGCACCATCCGCGCCCTGCTGGCAACACAGGGCAAGGTCGCGGAATTTCCGCTCTGGGCTGCGGCCTGATCCAACCGCTGGCTGCCGGGACAAAAAAGAAGGGGCGCCGAAGCGCCCCTTCCCGTTTCCTGACTGTTCCGCCTTCGATCAGAAAGCGAAGACCAGCGTGCCGCTGACCGTGCGCGGAGCGCCGATCTGGACGTTCGGCACGGAACCGTAGACCGAGAGACCGGCCGGCACGTTGAAGCACGTATTCGACGAGCTGCTCGAAGTGGCCGAGCAGAAGGTCTGGTTCTGGTTCAGGTTGCCGCCGAAACCGCCGACGTAGAACTGGTCGAACAGGTTGTAGACGTTCAGCTGGAAGTAGGTCTTGTCATTGAGGCCCATGAACGAAAGGTTCACGCGAGCGTCAAGGTTGACCAGCCAGTAAGCGGCGGCCGTGGCTTCATAGACCTTGGTTGCGCTGGGAACACCGGTCGGAGCAGCGCAGACCGTTGCCGAGCTGCAGTTCTTCGCGCCGTTGGCGATAAAGGTGCCGGTGTAGATCGCCTCGTTGGTGTCGTAGATGTAGCGTTCACCCGTGCGCTTGGCAGTGATGCCAAGCTCGACCGGGCCGAGCGTGCCGCGAGCGGTGACGCCAAAGGTGTACTTCGGAGCACCGGCTTCGCGCTTGCCAGCGGTCAGCGCATAGATCGGCGTGCCATCCAGGTTTTCGCCGATTGCCAGGTTATTCTTGATCTTCGACTTCAGGATCGAACCGAAGGCGTAGAAGGTCAGGGCCTCGACAGGCTGCCAGGCGATGGAGCCGTCGATACCGTACTTCTCGACATTGCCGAGGTTGCGATAGACGGTCTGGTTGATTTCCGGATCGTAAGCCGAAGCGGTACGGTTCTTGAACTCGTTATAGAAGCCCGACAGCTGCGCCTGGATGTTGCCCGAACGATAACGGACACCCAGATCGAAGTTGTTGGTCGTTTCGGGCTTCGGACGCGCATTCGGCGTGTTCAGCGGGAAGTAGAACGCGTTGTACAGGTTGTCGGTACCGGGCACCGAAAGCCCCTGGCTGAAGTTGCCGAACAGGCTGACTTCATCCATCAGGCGGTAGGTGAAACCGGCGCTCGGCAGCAGCTTCTTGTAGTTGTAGATGCGGTTCTGCGGCGGAGCCCAGCCGGTGACCGAAATCGCACCCGTCGTTGCGTTGACGCTCGACGAATAGGGGTTCAGCGTCTGCGCCGTGGTGGCAAGAGCCGTGTTGGTGCTGAAGCATTCAACGAAACCGCTGGCCGAGCTGGTGAAGCAGTTGTTCGTCAGGTCGCGCTTGAAGAACGGCATGCGCGCGCCAACCGTCACGACCAGGCTGTTGTCGAAGTATTCACCGCGGTATTCGGCCGAAACCTGGTGCAGGATGGCGAACGACAGACGATCACGCTTCTGCAGGGGGGCACCGCTCGAATCCTTGTCCGGGTTGTTGACCGGGAACACGTCAAGCGGCGTGCCGTTGCCCATCAGGCCAATGGTTTCGCCGGTCTGGCGGTGACGGGCACGGTCCCAGGTGTAGTTGAGACGCAGGGTGTGCGCATCATCCATGTCATAGCGAAGGCCGGCAATGACGCCATAGCGCTTGGTCTGGGTCTGGCTGGGCGCGATCACCAGTACGGTGTCGAGCGAGTCGCCATCGCCGTTGATGTCGCGGCCATAGTAGGGCGAGCCGCCGAGATAGCCGACTGCATTGTTGGTGCCCGAGGTGGGATCGATGTCACGCGTACCTTCGCGTGCGCTTACCGTGCCCCCGCCGTTGGCCTTCACGTACTGGAAGCTCGGATCGACCGTCAGCACCAGGTTGTCCGCGAGCGTGAAGCGCGAGGTGATGCGGATGTTGCCGGTGTTCGACGGGTTGAAGCGGCGATCGTATTCCGAACCGCAGGTGGTGGCAGCATCGGCCACGCCGCGCACGCCCGGCTGGATCGTGCAGGGCCAGTTGATCAGGTACTTGCGCTCGCTGGCGTTCTTGGGGAAGCGCTGGCTCGAAAGCGAGCCGACGGTACGGCCGGCATCAAGGCGCAGCGGCAGCGAACCGAAGAAGTTGGTGCGGTTCTGGTTGTAGTGGCCGGCGATTGAGACGAAATCGTCACCTGCAAGCGGGATGTACAGCCGGGCGTTGTACTGCTGCTTGTCGACCTTGCCGTAGTTGTTGAACGGGTTGTCGTTGCGGGCCATCGAGGCCGAAACGAAGGCGCGGATGCCGCCCGGGGTCAGGTCGCCGGTTTCGATCTTGCCGAACATGCGCATGAAGTCGAACTGGCCGGCCGAACCGGAAAGCATGGCGCCGAAATCGCGATCGGGCTTCTTGGTGCGGTAGTTGACCGTACCGCCGGCTGCCGAAGCGGTCGGGCTGTCGACGTCGGTGGTGCCGAGGTTGACGTTGACCTGCTCGATCAGTTCGGGATCGATCTGCTGGTTCGAGTAGATGGCGTAGTTGCCCGAGTCATTCAGCGGAACACCGTCGAAGGTCAGGCTGACGCGATCAGCAGCAAAGCCGCGGATGTTCAGCGTACCGCCCGACGAACCGTAGGCGTCGTTGTTCTGGAACGAGACGCCCGGAACCTGGTTGATCGTATCCAGGATGGTCTGGCCGGGGTTCTGGCGCTGGATGTTTTCCGAGGTCAGCACGGCCTTGGACTTGGCGGTATCCGGAACGGAAACGCCGCCGACTTCCTGGACGCCGCGCGTGCCGGTGACGATGATTTCCTTTTCGAAATCAACCGAGCCGGTCGACTGGGCGTAGACGGGAGTGGCAAGGCCGATTGCAAGCGGAACGCTGGCTGCGCTGACGGCAAGGAAAGACTTGAACTGCATGGTTTTTCAACCCCGGTTGCCCCCCGATATGCCCCAGGGGATGTTGGCGAAAGATGCGTGCCGGAAGTCCCGCGAATCAGCGGATGCTCCCCGGCCCTGCCGGGCTCTTACAAGCACCGGCGCGTCTCCTGAACACCGGAACATGACACCTTGTTGACAGTGCGCCCGCACCCGCCTTTCGCGCCGCAACAAGATTTCATGCGAAACTTTGCTTATGAAATAAAAATGCAGATTTACGCATAAACCCCATGTGCTGGCGGGATTTAGACCATATGGACGCCTGTCGATTCTTGCTGCACTGCGGCAGATGTGCAACGGTTGCGATTGAAACGGAATACCGGGGGAACTTTTGGGCGCGCATCATCATCACGCCGGTGACCACGGCGATCACGACCATGGCCACCCTCATCATGCCCATGGCAGCCATGGCATGGCCTTTGGCCTGGGCGTTGCGCTCAATGCCCTGTTCGTGCTGGTCGAGGCGGGATACGGTTTCCTCTCCGGATCGATGGCGCTGGTGGCCGATGCGGGGCACAACCTGTCG
The DNA here is from genome assembly GCF_002855555.1 of Novosphingobium sp. TH158. Lineage (NCBI taxonomy): Bacteria > Pseudomonadati > Pseudomonadota > Alphaproteobacteria > Sphingomonadales > Sphingomonadaceae > Novosphingobium > Novosphingobium sp. TH158. The sequence continues at coordinate 1,639,007 of NZ_PKRT01000001.1, forward strand.
GACGTGCTGGGCCTGCTCATTGCCTGGGGGGCAGACAGCCTTTCCGCCCGGCCGGCTTCCGAACGCTTCACCTATGGCTACAAAAGCTCTTCGATCCTCGCCGCCCTGATCAACTCGGCGCTGCTGACGCTGACCATCGGCGCAATCGGCGCGGAAACGATCCGCCGTTTCTTCAACCCGGAACCTGTTGCGGGGCAGACGATGATGATCGTGGCGGCCATCGGCATCGCGATCAACGTCTTCACCGCCATGCTGTTCCTTAAGGGCAGCCGGCATGACATCAACCTGCGCGGCGCCTTCATTCACATGGTCGGCGATGCGGCGGTATCGGCCGCCGTCGTCGTGGCAGGCCTGCTGATCCTGTGGACCGGGCAGGTATGGATCGACACCTTGACCGGCCTGATCATCGTTGCGGTTATCGGCTGGTCCACCTGGGGCCTCGCGCGCGAGGCGGTGAAGATGGGCCTGCTTGGCGTCCCTGCCCGCATCGACATGGGCACCGTGCGCGCCCTGCTGATGCAGCAGCCGGGCGTGATCGCCGTGCACGATCTTCATGTCTGGCCGATGAGCACGAAGGAAACCGCGCTGACCGCCCACCTGATCATGCCGCAGGGCAGCCCGGGAGATGGCTTTCTCCATGCCCTGGCCGATGATCTGGAACACCGTTTCGGCATCGGCCATGCAACCTTGCAGGTGGAAACCGCCGATGGTCCGTGCCATGCTGCGGCAATGCACGGGCACACCCATTGACGACACGCGAAGACCTTGCCGATGCCATGCGGCGGATCGCGGCGGGGGACCGGCGCGCGCTGGAATTCGTCTATCGCGCCACCTCGGCGAAGCTTTTTGGCATATGCCTGCGTATAGCTGGTGACAGGGGCGAAGCGGAGGACGCCTTGCAGGACGTATATGTCAGCTTGTGGAATGCCGCGGGCCGGTTCGATCCGGCGCGCGCCAGCCCCGTGAGCTGGCTGGCCGTGTTTGCCCGCAACCGCACGATTGACCGGCTGCGCCGCCGCAAGCGCGTCGATGCCAGCGCCCCGATCGAGGCGGCGGCAGACGTTGCCGATGCCAGCCCGCTGGCCGAGGACCGGCTGCTTGCGGGAGAGGAGCGGGCGAAGGTCCACTCCTGCCTTGACCAGCTTGACGAACCGCAGCGCGGCACCATCCGCACCGCCTTTTTCGAGGGCGTAACCTATGCCGAACTGGCCAGCCGGCAAAGCGTGCCGCTGGGCACGGTCAAGTCATGGGTGCGGCGCGGCCTTGCCCGTCTGAAGGCCTGTATCGAAGCATGACCGAGCGCGAACTCCTTGCCGCCGAACTGGCACTGGGCCTGCTGGAAGGCGAAGAACTGCTCACCGCGCACGGGCTGGTCGCCAGCGATGGCGAATTCGCCCGCCTGGTCGAGGACTGGGAGCACCGCCTGGCTCCGCTGCTCGATACGATCGATCCCGTCGCCCCACCGACAGATGTCCTGCAACGCGTGCTCGCCGGCATTGACCGGGCCCCTGAAGCCGGGACGGAAGTCATCGCGCTGCGCCGCAAGGTGCGCCGCCTGCAATGGACGGCGGGCCTTGCCGCCCTGGCCGCAGGCGTTCTGGCGATCGTCACCCTGCCGCCGATGTTCGCGCCCGCCCCCACCGCACCGGCGGCCGCGCCGCTCGTCGCCAGCTTTGCCCTGTCCGGCACCGAATTGCGCCTTGGGGTGACTTACCTGCCAGAGCGCGGCGACCTGCTGATCAATGCCGCAGGCCTTGCCGGAGACGGCGTGCACGATCACGAACTGTGGCTCGTGCCGCCAGAGGGCAAGACGATTTCGCTGGGCATTGTCGCGCCTGACAGATCGGTTCGGCTGCATATTCCGGCAGAGCTTGCCGCGCGCCTGCGTGACGGGGCCGTGCTGGCGCTCACGCGCGAGCCGCTTGGCGGCTCACAGGGCCGCACGCCCGGGCCGATCGTGGCGACCAGCAAATTTTCTTCGACCTGATGCATCCATAGCTCCACCGGCTGCGTAACTCCCCCTGCAAGTCACCCCCAGGCCTTGGTTTTTTGGGGAGTTTCAAGAATGAACCGCAAGTCGATCACTCTCGCCGTCGCCGCGCTTGGCCTCGGTACGCTGGCCGTCGCCAATCCCGCGATTGCCGGGATGCACGGCAAGCATCACGCCGCTGCGCCTGCCAAGTCGATCGTCGAAACGGCCGTTGCTTCGGCCGACCACACCACGCTGGTTGCCGCAGTCAAGGCAGCCGGCCTTGTCGATACGCTGGCCAGCCCTGGCCCCTTCACCGTCTTTGCCCCCACTAACGATGCCTTCGCCAAGCTGCCTGCCGGCACGGTGGACACGCTGCTGAAGCCGGAAAACAAGGCGCAGCTGGGCAAGGTGCTGACCTATCATGTCGTCTCGGGCAAGGTGATGTCCGCCGATCTGGTCAAGATGATCCGCGCCGGCGGCGGCAAGGCCGAGTTCTCGACCGTGCAGGGCCAGAAGCTGACTGCCCGCCTGAAGGGCAAGCGCATCGAGATCACCGATGCCAACGGTGGCAAGACTCACGTTACCAAGGCCGATCTCAAGCAGTCGAACGGCGTGATCCACGTCACCAACGGCGTGTTCCTGCCCGCCTGACGCAAGACCCCTGCGCTGCACGCCCTCACACGCAGCGCCGCGCTCCGCCCCCTGCCTCCCCTATCCCGGGGACGGAGCGCAGTCCCTGACTGAGGGCCGCAAGGAACATGCGGCCCTCCCTTTTTTGGCTAGTCTTCCGCAATTGCCGGGCGGGCGACGAATTCGTGCCGCGCGCCAAGGAAGTCATCGGGATCGATGGCGAAACCGGCGGAGACGCAGCCCTCGCCTGTCACGCGCAACTGGCACTTGCCCTCGAAGTGGGCGCGCGCCTGCCCGGGATCCTCGACCTGCCAGACGAGCGCGTAAATGCCGTTTTGCACCTTTGACAGGAAGGCGCCGAGCGCGCCTTCATCCGGCGCATCGGGCTGGATGAAGGCCACCCGCGTATCGCCAAGCCGGATGAGAGCCCGGCGGGCGGGCTGTGGCAGCTCCGTCCGGCGATCATCAAGCACTTCGCCGTCGCACAGGCCGGTGAAGAAGTGCAGCGCCTTGTCAACATCGGGCACGACGCAGGCAATGTGATCGAGCCGCAGCACGCCCGATGCGTGGCCCTGCCCTATCTCCGGCCCCCAGCCGCGCCGGTCATAGGGATCGTTGGGCATCGGCACTTCGCAGACTTCCAGCAGCACGCCGCCCGTGCCCTCGGGCTTCACGAAGAAGAAGAAGCCATAGTCGCTGGCCGTCACCGCGCCGCCATCGCGGAAGGCCTGGCTTGCCGCCTTGCCGTCTGCAACCTTGATCTCGAACGAATGGAATGCCTGCCCGATCTTAGCCGCCATGCGGGCGAAAGGCTTGGTCAGGTCTTCGGGATGGCGCGGGGCCATCGGCTCGACCATGTGATTGGTGACATAGAGCAGCGCCGCATCGCGGTCCTCTGCCGGGAAGTAATTCTCGGCGAACACCAGCCCGCCGAGCACGTCCTGGTAGAGCGTGCGGCACTTGTAGATATCGGTCGTGGCGTGGATCGTATGGATCACGCGGGATACGGGAATGCGCGTCATCGGGGCAGCGTGGCGGATGGCCGGCGCGCGATCAATCCCGCGCCGTCACGATCCGCTGCTGCGATAGGCCGGACCCGCGCATGGCGGGCCCGGTGGCGATCAGGCCGCCTCTTCCTTGCCCTTGAGCACGCGCACCGGCTCCTTGCGGCCTTCGACCACGTCCTTGTCCACTACGACTTCGGCGATGTCGCTTTCGGTCGGGATATCGAACATGGTGTCGAGCAGCAGGCCCTCGACGATCGAGCGCAGGCCGCGCGCGCCGGTCTTGCGGGCGATCGCCTTGTTGGCGATGGCTTCCAGCGCGTCATCGGTGAAGGTCAGCGTCACATCTTCGAGGTCGAAGAGCTTGGCATACTGCTTGACCAGAGCGTTCTTCGGCTCGCGGAGGATCTTGACCAGCGCTTCGATATCGAGGTCTTCCAGCGTGGCGATGACCGGCAGGCGGCCGACGAATTCGGGGATGAGGCCGAACTTCAGCAGGTCTTCCGGTTCGGCCTTCTGGAGCAGTTCGCCCACCCGGCGCTTGTCGGGATCGGCAACGTGCGCGCCAAAGCCGATCGAGCGCTTCTGCAGGCGATCGGCAATGATCTTGTCGAGGCCCGCAAAGGCACCGCCGCAGATGAACAGGATGTTGGTGGTGTCCACCTGCAGGAATTCCTGCTGCGGATGCTTGCGTCCGCCCTGCGGCGGCACGGAGGCCGTGGTGCCTTCCATGAGCTTGAGCAGCGCCTGCTGCACGCCTTCGCCCGAAACGTCGCGGGTGATCGAGGGGTTTTCGGCCTTGCGGCTGATCTTGTCGATCTCGTCGATGTAGACGATGCCGTGCTGGGCCTTTTCGACGTTGTAGTCGCTGGCCTGAAGCAGCTTGAGGATGATGTTTTCCACGTCCTCGCCCACGTAGCCCGCTTCGGTCAGCGTGGTGGCGTCGGCCATGGTGAAGGGCACGTCGAAAGTCTTGGCGAGGGTCTGGGCAAGCAGGGTCTTGCCCGAGCCGGTGGGCCCGACGAGCAGGATGTTGGACTTCTGCAGTTCCACATCGCCGCCCTTGCCGCTGTGCTTCAGGCGCTTGTAGTGATTGTGAACGGCAACCGAGAGCACGCGCTTGGCGCGGTCCTGGCCGATGACGTAATCGTTCAGCGTTTCGAAGATGTCCTTCGGGCTGGGAACGCCGCCGTCCTTCTTGCCGGCAATGCCTGCCTTGGTTTCTTCGCGAATGATATCGTTGCACAGCTCGACGCATTCATCGCAGATGAACACCGTCGGGCCCGCGATGAGCTTCCTCACCTCGTGCTGGCTCTTCCCGCAGAAACTGCAGTAAAGCGTGCTTTTCGCGTCGGATCCGCTCAATTTCGTCATTCGTCTTCCTGTCACGCCCCGCGATTTGGACCCCGGGGGAATCGCCCGAGTCTAGCCCCGGCCCACGCAGAATCAATCCCGCCCCTTAGCAGGATTAGCTTTCAAAGGGCTGAAAACCGTGGTGGCGTTTGCCTTAACCACGGCTCAATCCCCCGGAAACCTTATTCGGGGGCGCCGCCGGAGCCGCTCTGGTCACCAACCGTGTCGCTGTCGGGCCGGCTTTCGAACACCTTGTCCACAAGGCCGAATTCGCGCGCTTCATCGGCATCGAGCCAGGTATCGCGATCGACCGCTTCGTTGATCGTCTCGATCGGCTTGCCGGTGTACTTGGCGTAGCATTCGTTCAGCCGCTTGCGCAGGCGCAGGATTTCGCGCGCCTGGATCTCGATGTCGCTGGCCATGCCGCGTGCGCCGCCCGAAGGCTGGTGGATCATGATGCGCGCGTTGGGCAGCGCGATGCGCATGCCCGGCTCGCCTGCGGCAAGCAGGAACGAGCCCATCGAGCAGGCCTGGCCGATGCACACGGTGGAAACGCGCGGGCGGATGTACTGCATGGTATCGTGGATCGCGAGACCCGCCGTGACCACGCCGCCGGGCGAATTGATGTACATCGAGATGTCCTTCGAGGGATTCTCGCTTTCGAGGAACAGCAGCTGGGCGACGATCAGCGAGGCCATGTGGTCTTCCACCTCGCCGGTGATGAAGACGATGCGCTCACGCAGCAGGCGCGAATAGATATCGAAACTGCGTTCGCCGCGGCTGGTCTGCTCGACCACCATGGGCACCAGAGCGCCGGTGATCGGGTCCACGGAGAATTTGCCCTGCGCGCCGGGCTGGTTGAACAGGTCGATCATGAAGTCCCTCTTGAAATTGTCGCGCCTATGTCGCCCCTGCAGGACCGATGTTCAAGGGCATTAACCCTCTCAAAACCGATTCATCGACGCTTGCTTCTGACTGCGCTTGGCGACAGCCTGATGGCAATAGGGGTTTTTGCCATGAATCGACTGCCAATCCTGATTTTGCCGGTGATGCTTGCCGCCTGCGGTTCCATCCCGAAGCCCGATCTCACCTCCGCGCCGGCCACCGCCTCGGGCTATGTCCAGCGGATCGATGCGCTCGACGATCAGGGGCCGCAAATCAATGCGGTGATCGCCATCAATCCCACCGCGCTGCGCGATGCTGCCAAGGCGCAAGCGCTGCCCGGCCCGCTTGCCGGCAAGACCGTTCTGGTGAAGGATAACATCGAGACGGCAGACCCGATGCCAACCACGGTGGGCAGCCTTGCCCTGAAGGACAATGTTACCGGCCGCGATGCCCCGCTGGTCGCCAGGCTGCGTGCGGCCGGCGTGGTCATTCTGGGCAAGACCAACCTTTCCGAATGGGCGAATATCCGCGGCAGCCGCTCGTCCTCCGGGTGGTCGGGCGTTGGCGGGCAGACGAAGAATCCCCATGCGATTGACCGCAGCCCCTGCGGATCGTCCTCAGGCAGCGGCGCGGCCGTCGCGGCCGGCTTTGCCTGGGCGGCCATCGGAACAGAGACCGACGGTTCGATCACCTGCCCTGCCAGCGCCAACGGGGTGGTTGGCTTCAAGCCGACGGTCGGGCTTGTCTCGCGTCGCCACATCGCCCCCATCAGCCACAGCCAGGACACCGGCGGCCCGATGGCCAACACGGTCCGCGATGCCGCCCTGCTGCTGGCAGCCATGGCCGGCAGCGACAGTGGCGACCCCGCCACCCAGCGCGCCGACCTGCACGTTCAGGACTTTGCCGAGGGCATCGATACCGCCAGCCTGAGCGGCAAGCGCATCGGCGTGATGCGCCGGGGCGTGGGCAACCATCCCGGTGTCACCGCCCTGTTCGATGCGGCACTGGCAGACCTCAAGCGCGCAGGGGCCACGCTGGTCGATATCGACTGGGAGCCGGACGGGCAGATGTACCGGGATGAAAGCCTGGTCCTGCGCTGGGAGCTCAAGCGCGACCTTACCGCCTGGCTCAAGTCGCTGCCCGGCAACCCGCCGGTCCGCAGCCTTGCCGACGTGATCGCCTGGGACAAGGCGAACGCGGCCTCGGAACTGCGCTGGTTCGGGCAGGACACGTTCGAGGCAGCCGAACGGCTGACGGACGAGGCCGCCTATCGCAAGGCGCGGGAGAATTCCCTGCGGATGGCAGGCAAGGAAGGCATCGACATGCTGCTTGCCCGCCACAACGTGAACCTGCTGGTTTTCCCCACGGAAGGCCCGGCATGGGCGATCGACCTGATCACCGGCGGCAGCTCGCTCCCCGGCATCGGCATGGGCAGCCTGCCTGCCATCGCCGGCTATCCGCACCTTTCGGTGCCGATGGGCGCTGTCGAGGGCCTGCCGGTAGGCCTCTCCATCGTTGCCGGTCAATGGGCTGACAAGGCTGTGCTGGATGCAGGCGCTGCCTATGAACGCGCGCGGACCAGCCCGCTCGCCAAGCCCGGTTTCAAGCGTTGGGGCGAATAGCCGCTGCCGCTATTTCACTGCGGGAGGAGCGACGGTCAGCGGCACGCGGCGGACGGTGAGAATGCGGACCGGCGGCTCCAGCATCTGGCCCTTCATCGATCCCTGACCGCGCGTCGGGCTGGTAGGAGAATCGAAGATCCTGCGCACCACGTCCATCCCACCGGTGACCCGGCCGAAAACCGCATAGCCCGCCTGCTGGTCCGGGTTCGTCGCCTTTGGATCGGCATCGAGTGAAGTCAGGTCGGAAAGCAGGATCGAAAAGTCCGCCGTGCCTGTCCCGGGCGCATTCCGGGCAAGCGAAACGGCACCCGCCTTGTGGCTGAGGCCGGTCTGGCTGGTCGGCTCATGCACCACGGGCTTGAGCACGCGCTTCGGGTCCATCTGCAGACCGCCCTGGATCAGCCCGTTGGGCGGCGTACCCCAGGCCAGCTTCATGGCGCGGTAGAAGTTCGTGTTGTCGAGCCGGCGCTGGTCGACATAGCGCAGGATGTTCTCGACCGTCATGGGCGCGTGCTTGTGATCCAGCTCGATCTCGATGCTGCCCATTGTCGTCGCAATGGCAATTTTCACCGTATCGGCCACCGGCGCGGGCGCGGGCGACTTCCTGGGTGCAGGGGCAGCGGCGGTAAGCGCCAGCAGGAATGGCGCAGCGAGCAGGACGAATCGGCGGTTCATGGCGCAGGATGATGCCTGCGCCGCTCGCAAGGGCAAGGCGCTTTTCAGCCGATCATGTCTTCGTGCCAGCCCGGCAGGTCCTGCGCCGAAGGGCCGACACAGGGCTGGTCGGGCTTGCCCAGATCGGCCTTGTCGAACCAGCGCAGGTCTTCATGCGACAGCACCCGGCCATCGTGGGCAAGGACGCTGATCGGCTGGATCGGCAGTCCATCGCGCTTGTCGACAAGCACCGGGTTGGAAGGCACGCCAAGGCCATATTTCTCGCCCCACTGGCGCAGGGCAAGCATGGCCGGAAGCAGGTCCATGCCCTTGTCCGTCAGGCGATAAAGCACCTTGCGGCGATCGTCTTCCATCTGCTGGCGCTGGAGAATGCCGTTTTCCACCAGCCGACCGAGCCGGTTGGACAGGATGTTGCGGGCAATGCCCGTGGCGGCAAGGAAATCTTCGAAGTGGTGCACGCCATTGAGGGCGGCGCGCAGGATCATGAAGCTCCACCTTTCGCCCATCGCCTCAAGCGCCAGCGGCAAGCCGCAATCCTGATCGTCCAGCGGTTCGCGAAGCTTTCCCATGGGGCTTTCTAGCGCATCGCCGCAATCTTGCGACAATTTTTCCAAAATGAGTTGCATATCGCAACTAAACTTTATAGGTGGCGATTCGCAACTTAAATTGCGGCACCCGCCCCCCGGGGCCGTCCGCAACAGGAGATTTCCCCATGAAAACCGCACTTTCGCGGGCCCTTCCGCTTGCCTTGCTGCCGCTTGCGCTTTCGCTGACCCCCGTCACCGCTCACGCTGCCAGTGGCGGCGTCAACGTCGCCACGCTGGCGCAGCCGCTTGCAGCGCCGAAGCAGGAAATCATCGGTGAAGTGCTGTGGAAGTGTGCGGGTGACCGCTGCATCGCCGCAAATGCCGGTTCCCGCCCGGCCATGGTGTGCCAGCGCGTGGCGAAGAAGTTCGGCGCAGTGGCGCGCTTCACCGCCGCAGGAACCGAGCTTTCCGCTGCCGACCTTGCCAAGTGCAACGGCAAGTAGGCCGATCCGGCTGCTAGCCGATCAGACCCCTCGAGCGCAGGTCCTCGCGCAAGCCCTCTGCCCCCCCGGTGAAGTGATGGACCTGCCAGCCCAGGCGCGCCGCCGACTCGATGTTGGCGGCGTTGTCGTCAATGAACAGCATGGCTTCGCCCGGCAGGCCAAAGCGCTGCTCGGCCAGGCGGTAAATCGCCGGATCGGGCTTGGCGAGTTTCTCGTCGCCGGACACCACGATGTCGCGGAAATGATCGAAAACCGGCCAGCCGGCGCGGAACGTCGGCCAGAACTCCGCGCCGAAATTGGTGATGGCGAACAGGGGCATGCCGCCTGCCGCCAATGCCTCGACAATCTCGAGGCTGCCGGGAACCGGGCCGGGGATCGATTCGGCAAAGCGCGTGGCATAGGCATCGATCAGGTGCGCATGGTCAGGGTATTGCGCCTTGCGCGCCGGCACCATCTCGGCCAGCGGCACGCCCTCGTCATGCTGGAAGTGCCATTCCGGCGTCACGACGGTGGTGCAGAACCATTCCAGCTCGGCGGGATCAGCGATCAGCTTGGCGAAAAGGTGGCGCAGGTCCCACTCGAACAGCACCCGCCCGACATCGAATACGACCGCTTCGATCCTGCTTTGAGAACCTGCCAACCCGCCCACTCCAGACATGACAGCGGCCCGCGCTCCAGCGGAGGCGGGCCGTTGAGAAACCGGCCGGGGCAATACCCCGGCTCAACCAGCGGCAATCAGCCCTGGCGCGCCTTGAAGCGACGGTTGGTCTTGTTGATCACATAGGTGCGGCCACGGCGGCGGATCACGCGGTTGTCCCGGTGGCGGTCCTTGAGCGACTTCAGGCTGTTGCGAATCTTCATGGTTTCCTCGGCGGCGGGCCGGTGCCCGCAGAATTGAAGTGGGGCCGTTAGTGGCAGGCTGGCACAGAGTCAAGGCGGCTAACGCCCCAACCGCGCCTCTCGCTGGCTTCAGGCATAGAAAGCCTGCACGATTGCCGTCAGGCTTGCCGCATTGGCCAGGACCATGGCCAGGGCCACCATGCGCGCCGCACCCGCCTGCGGTTGGCTGCGAGAGCGCAGGAAAGCAAGCCCGACGGGCAGCAGCAATGGAATGAAATAGCGGCCCTGCAAGCCTTCGATCCGTTCCGCGCCAAGCGGCGTGGCGGCCAGGAACATGGCAAGGGCCAGCAGGATCACTATGCCGCCACACACCGCCAGTGACCACAGCCGCCACGGCCGGGACAGATCGCCTGCCCGCGCATCGCCAGCCCACAGCGCAATGCCCAGCCCGATAATGAAGGCCAGCATGGCCGGCATGACCGGCCCGACCGTCAGCCAGCCGAACTGGAACAGTCTGCCCAGCAGGATCGCAAGTCCGCCAAGGTCGAAAGTCCGGGCCAAGGCCATCGGAAAGGATGCGGGGTGTTCGATCATGAAGCGGGCTTGCTCACCCGGCGAGGGCATTCCCACCATCATCGGCACGGCCAGCCCGGCATTGAGCGCCAGCCAGCCCCCCAGCAGTACGGCCGCAGCCAGCCCGGCCAGCAGCGGGGCCAGCGCGATCCGCAGCCCGCCGGATTGCCGCCGCAGGAACAGGCCAAGCCCGACAAGCGGCAGGTAGATCATCTTGGAAAGCGTCACCAGAACGGTCAGGACCATGGCGAGCCGGCCACTGCCCCAGCTCCAGCTCCCGCCGATGACTGCCTTCAGGCACAGCGCCACCAGCCAGGCCGAAGCACCGATCACCAGCCCGTCCTGCCCCAGCGACCCGGCGCAGGCGGCGGTCATCGGCAGCAGGGCAACGACAAGCAGCAGCAGGCGGCCGACCGGAAGGGCCTGCATGGCAGCGCGCAGCAGCAGGAAGGCAAGCGCGGCGTTCAGCAGGCGGCCGAGCCGGACGATGTTCTCCACCGACAGGCCCAGCGCCTGCCCGATCCATACGCCAAGCACCTGCGGCACATAGCCGGCCGGGCTGTAGCTGACCGATCCCAGGAAGTTGGCGAAGGGCCATGGCTCACCGGATGCGACGGGAGTGGCGCGCGAAAGCCGCTCGTCCCAGCCCGATTGCGGTGCCGAACGGAATGGCAGGTGCGGCTCGGCCGAACCCAGCTCCGCCTCTGCCGCGCGGACCAGGCCGGGAGCAATTTCTCCGCCCGAGGCATTGCCGCGCCGCTCGCCGATCAGGTCGAAGGATGCAAGCTGCCACGCGCGGAACAGGTGCTGGTGCTCGTCCGGCGTCTGCAGGGGCGGCGTCAGCAGCGCGTAAAGCGCGAAAAGCAGCGGCGCGATCCAGCCGAACAGCCGCAGCGGATCGGCTCCGACCTGGCGCTCCCCCACCCTGTCGGCAGCCTCAGGCACGCGCGGTAACGATCACGCCTGCGACGATCAGTGCAGCGCCAAGCGCATAGGTCAGGTTCAGGCGCTCGGCAAAAAGCAGCGCGGCGATGATCGGCACGATGACGAAGCCCAGCGCGGCAAAAGGATAGGCGCGGCTGAGCGGCACGGTTTGCAGGATGTAGATCCACAGCAGGGTGCCTGCACCATAGAGCGCCAGCGCCAGCCAGAAGCCGGGCATCGCGACCAGCGAGAAGAGGCCACCAACCGTACCACCCGTCTGGCCCAGTTTCAGCGCGGAGGCCTTGAACAGCGCCTGCCCCGCCGCCAGCAGAGCGGAAAAGCCCAGCAGGGCCGCGATCTGCTGCCCGGTCATGCGCCCTCTCCCGCCGATTCCGCCAGAATCCTGCGCGCAAGGTCCAGCCGGGGCTCGCGCGCTTCGAGGTATGTGTAGAAGCTCAGGTGACCGGACGGCAGCGGGAAACGCGCGGTCCGGACATCGGCAAACAGGTGCGACACCACTTTCAGGATCTCCTGCGCCGAGTTGACGTGTTCGTGGCGCATGACCTTCCCGTAATCGAGGCCGGTGCGCAGGAAATAGGCAAGACCGGTGGAGAACCGCCAGCCAAGCCACCACAGCAGGCCGCCTTCGCTGGGGATGCCGGCCTGGAACACGCCTCCCTCGTCAAGCAGCAGCGCCGAGCGGGCAAGATCGCGCGGCAGGTCCGTCAGGTGTTCGAGCACGGCGATCGAGATGACCCGCGCATAGCGGTTGGCCGGGGGAACATCATGGACCGAGGCGTAGGAAGCGCGCACGCGGGACAGTTCGGGCTTGCCTTCGAACAGCGAGACGAACGGCTCGACAATATCATAGGTGGCGGCATTCGGCTCGAACCTCAGGTGGTTCAGCGTTCCGGCCCCCAGTTCCAGTACGGGATCGCCGGATACCGATGCCACCTTGCGGTGCATCCACTGTTCAAGCTTCTGCGCGGCACCATCGACTGCAGTCGTACCTTCGCGGTTGATCTTGTACTGCTCGGCATAGACGCGCTGGTATTCCTCGGGCAGCGGCGCACGCTCGCGCGGATAGCTGGCCAGAAGGTGCGAAATGTCCGTCACTGCCACCAACTGCCTGCCCCCACGCCCCAACGGTTACGGAACTGTCCATAGCAATGGTTTGCCTGCCAATTCCATACCGGTGACGCCGAAATCCGGAAATGACGGGCTGTGCCCGGGCCGCGGGCGCTCCATGCTTAGCAATTAATTAACCATGGACGCCGAAAGCTGGACCGGAAGGACAAGGCGGAGACGCGACTTGAGCTACGAGGCCGGCAATTTCTGGGCCGAGGCCATGCAGGCTGCTGCACAACCGCGCGTTGCGGTGGTGATCCCCTGCTATCGCGTGTCGCGCCAGATCGCGGCCGTGATCGCGCGCATCGGCCCGGAATGCAGCGCCATCTATGCCATCGACGATGCCTGCCCCGAACAGTCGGGCGCGGCGATAGAACGCGTTTGCGCCGATCCGCGCGTGCGGGTGATCCGGCACGAGGCCAACCAGGGCGTTGGCGGTGCGATGATCACCGGCTTCCGCGCCGCGCTGGCGGATGGGGCCGATATCGTCGTCAAGCTGGATGGTGACGGCCAGATGGATCCCGAGCTCATCCCGGGCTTCATCGCCCCGATCGCGCGCGGGCAGGCCGATTACGTTAAGGGCAACCGCTTCTTCAGCCCGGAAGATGCCCGGTCGATGCCGCGCACCCGGCTGCTGGGCAACCTCGCGCTGACGTTCATGACCAAGCTGTCGAGCGGCTACTGGTCACTGTTCGATCCCAACAACGGCTATGTCGCCATCGATGCCCGCGTCCTGGCGCACGTGCCGCTGGACAAGGTAGCACGTCGCTATTTCTTCGAAAGCGACATGCTGTTCCGCCTGAACACCCTTCGCGCCCGCGTGATCGACCTGCCGATGGAAGCGGTCTACGGAGATGAGGAGAGCAGCCTCAGCCCGATGAAGATGGTGCCGCACTTTTTCGGCCGCCACGTGACGAACACGTTCAAGCGCATTTCCTACAGCTACTTCCTGCGCGATTTCTCCATCGCGTCGATCGAGCTTGTCGCCGGCACGCTGCTGATGGCCTTCGGGCTGGTCTTCGGCAGCTATACCTGGATCGCCAACCTGCAATCGGGAACGGTCACGCCCACCGGCACGGTGATGCTTGCCGCCCTGCCGGTGCTGATGGGGCTGCAGTTCCTGCTGGCCTTCATCGGGCATGACATCGCCAGCGCCCCGCGCGATACCGTCGGGCCGCTGCTGTCAGGACGCAGGCGGAAGGCCGCAGCTCAGCGCTGAAGCGTTTCCAGCTTGCGCTCCCAGGCGAGGGCGTGGGCAACGATCGTATCCAGATCGGCGTGCTGCGGCACCCAGGGCAGGGTCGCCTTGATGCGCGCGTTATCCGACACCAGCGAGGCGGGATCGCCCGCACGGCGCGGTTCCTGGCGGCGCTCGATCTTCAGGTTGGTCACCCGGTCCACGGCATCGAGCACTTCCAGCACCGAAAAGCCCCGGCCATAGCCGCAGTTCATGGTGAGCGAGCGCGCCGGATCGGCAATCAGCGCCTCAAGCGCCAGGACGTGTGCGGCGGCAAGATCGGACACGTGGATATAGTCGCGCACCCCGGTGCCGTCGGGCGTGTCATAGTCCGTGCCGAAAACCGAAACGTGCCCGCGCTTGCCCAATGCCGCCTCGACCGCAACCTTGATGAGGTGGGTGGCGCCAGCGGTCGACTGGCCGGACCGGGCCTGCGGATCCGCCCCCGCGACGTTGAAATACCGCAGGGCGCAGAAGTTGATCGGATGGGCCGCCGCCGTGTCCTTCAGCATGATCTCGGTCATCAGCTTGGACATGCCATAGGGATTGATCGGCAGTTGCGGGCTGTCTTCGCGCACGGGCGAAACCTTGGGCTCGCCATAGGTCGCAGCTGTCGAACTGAAGATGAAGTGCGGCACCCCGCCCCTGACCGCCGCCTCGATTAGCGAACGGCTTTTGGCGGTGTTGTTGTGATAGTACTTCAGCGGGTTCTCGACCGATTCCGGCACCACGATCGAGCCGGCAAAATGCATGATCGCCTGCGTTCCCTGCTCGGCAAAGATGCGGGCCAACAGCGCGCCATCCTCTATGTCGCCTTCGTAAAACGGCACGCCATCGGGAACGGCGAAGCGAAAGCCGGTCGTCAGGTTATCGATCACCGCAACCGGCCAGCCAGCGTCTTTGAGAGCGAGCACGGCGTGGCTGCCGATGTAGCCGGCACCGCCGGTAACGAGAACTGGAACCTTGCTGGACATGCGACCCCTTCAGGATGAGTTGACAGGAAAGGCAATAGTACGAATTGATTACGGTGTCCTTGCCGTACATGCCGGTGGTTCATGCGGCGGAAAGACTGCCGCGCCTAGCGCAAGCGCAACAGGGGAAACGCCTTTTCCCGGGAGCAAGGTCCATGATTATCCGCAGCCACTCCGCCAGTATCGTCGCGATCGGCATGGTTCTGACGGCCATGGCCGCTCCTGCCCAGGCACGACCGGGGGTGATGGGGCCGGGCATGGGCTGGCACGATCCCTTTGGCGACAGCTATCCCTCAAGCCAGCGCCTGCGCTCTGCCGACCGCGTGGAGGGCCGGGTGGAAGTGACCCGTTTCGTCGCCGAAGATGGCGGCGCGGACCTGCTTGGCAAGGGCAGCGCGATCTCCGTCCCGGCCCCGACCGGAGCCGGGGTGGAGGATGCGGCCCTGCGTCCCTTTGCCGCCGCGGTCGATGATCGGCTCGCAGCCGTGGGCTACCAGACGGCCACTAATGCCGGCGGCGCGGGCCAGCTGGTCGAGCTGCGCGTCAGCCGCGATGTCGTGGTGCCCGAAGAGGGGCCGAAGAAACCGGTCAGCGGTGAAATGGCGGTGGGCGTATCGAACCACGGATCGATGATGGGGCTTGGCCTCAACATCGACCTGAGCAAGCCGAAGAAGGCCCTCGTCTCCACTCGGCTGGAGGCGCGCATCAGGGATGCGGCCAGCGGCAAGGTGCTGTGGGAAGGCCGCGCCGACATGGTCAGCCGCGAAGGCAGCACCAAGTGGAGCGAATCCGCCGTTGCTGCCCGCCTTGCCACTGCTCTGTTCGACAAGTTCCCCGGCAAGCCCGGCGAAACCAGCCTGACAGTGCGCTGAGCCTTGCCATGGCGACAAGGCCGGGCCAGAACCGGCACGACTGGAAGGTGACGAGGATGAAGACGAGACTGATCGCCCCGCTCACGGCCCTGCTGGCCCTGTCCGCCTGCGTCGCGCCAACGGGTCCGATCGAGGTCACGCGGTTCCATGTGCCCGATACCTCGCAGCTGGCGAAGGGCACCATTGCCGTGGAACCGGCCGCCGGCATGGACGGCCAGTCGCTCGAACTGCACAGCTTCATGGCTGCGGTGCGCAGCGAACTGCAACGGCTCGGCTACAGCGATGCTGCGGCGGGATCGGGCAACCAGGTTGCGCTCGTCCGCCTTGTCCGCCAGCGCTACCAGCCGGAACGCGCCCGCAGCCCGGTGAGCGTTGGGGTGGGCGGATCGACCGGCTCCTATGGATCGGGCCTGGGCGTGGGCATCGGCCTCAATCTTTCCGGTCCGCCGCCCGAGCAGGTGGAGACCGAGCTTGCCGTGGCGATCAAGGACCGCAAGAGCGACAAGGTGTTGTGGGAGGGCCGCGCCAGCTTTGCCGTGCGGGCCAGCTCGCCGCTCGCCCAGACGCAGCTCGGCGCGCCAAAGATGGCGGCAGCACTGTTTGCGGGCTTCCCCGGCAATTCGGGTGAGACTATCACGGTCAGATGACCGACATCCTGATCCATTCGAACTTCGATTCCGGCAATATCGAGGTGCTCTCCGTCGAGGGCACCACGGCCGCCCTTGCCATCCGCCGCGACCACCAGAGCGAATTCTTCCAGTGGTTCCATTTCCGCGTCTCGGGCGCACAGGGGCGCGAGCTGACCTTGCGGATCACCGGGCTGGGCAAGAGCGCCTATCCCGACGGCTGGCCGGGCTATCGCGCCGCCGTTTCGGAAGATCGCAAATTCTGGGGCCGCGCCGAGAGCAGGTGGAATGCAACCGAGGACGATGGCACGCTGACCATCCGCTACACGCCTGCGGGCGATTCCGCCTGGTTCGCCTATTTCGCGCCCTATTCGATGGAGCGTCACCACGACCTGATCGCCCAGACCGCGCAGGCCGACGGCGTTACCTATCGCTGCCTTGGCACGACGCTTGATGGCCAGCCGATCGATTGCCTCGAGCTGGGCGAAGGGCCTTTGCAGGTCTGGCTCTACGCACGCCAGCATCCGGGCGAGACGATGGCCGAATGGTGGATGGAAGGTGCGCT
This sequence comes from Novosphingobium sp. TH158, assembly GCF_002855555.1. Classification (NCBI taxonomy): domain Bacteria; kingdom Pseudomonadati; phylum Pseudomonadota; class Alphaproteobacteria; order Sphingomonadales; family Sphingomonadaceae; genus Novosphingobium; species Novosphingobium sp. TH158. The sequence continues at coordinate 1,655,914 of NZ_PKRT01000001.1, forward strand.
GGCCTGCCTGACCGACCCCGCCGACCCCTGGGGCCGACTGCTGCGGCAGAAATGCCGCTTCCACGTGGTGCCCAACCTGTGTCCAGACGGTGCGCGGCGCGGCCACCTGCGGACCAATGCCGCAGGGGTCAACCTCAACCGCGAATGGCACGAACCCAGCGCCGAGCGTTCGCCCGAAGTGCTGGCGATCCGCAATGCAATGGACGCGAGCGGCGTGGATGTCGCCATGGATGTCCACGGCGACGAGGCGATCCCCCACGTGTTCATCGCCGGGTTCGAAGGCATTCCCTCGATGAAACCCGGACAGGCCGAGCAGCTTGAGCGCTACAAGACGATCCTCGCGCGGCGCACGCCGGATTTCCAGACACGGCACGGCTATCCCGTGGCCCCGCCGGGCAAGGCGAACCTTGCCATGTCCACCAACCAGCTTGCCGAGCGCTACGGCTGCATGTCGCTGACGCTGGAAATGCCGTTCAAGGACAACGACGACCTGCCGTGCCCCGCCCAGGGCTGGAGCGCGGAACGCTCCGCCCTGCTTGGCCGCGAATGCATGGCGGCGCTGGGCGAATGGGTGCTGGGGCGGGAAGGTTGATCTCTGTATCCACCGCCTGGTGGGCACATTACCTGTTCGATGCCCTCGCCTGGGGCAGCGCTGCCCTGGCGGCGCGGTGGCAGCACCGGCGCTTTCCCGAAATGTCGCGGCGTCTGGAGGGGCAGACGCGGACCTCCTACTTCATCGCGCTTGCCGTTGGCGCGGTGATCGGGGCCTGGGCATTCGGCACGGCGAACACATCGGGCAGTGGCCACTTCGCGCCATCGCACTCGGTCGCGGGGGCGCTTGCCGGGGGGATCGCGGCGGTAGAACTGTGGAAGTGGCGCGCCGGGATCACGCGATCCACCGGCGCGGCATTCGTTCTGCCCCTGGCGGTGGGCATTGCGGTGGGGCGGCTGGGCTGTTTCTTCGCCGGCACGGTGGACTTCACCTTTGGCACGCCGACCGGCCTGCCTTGGGCCGTGGACCTGGGCGACGGCGTGGGCCGCCATCCCGTGCAGCTATACGAAAGCGCGGCCATGGGGCTGTTCGCCCTTGCCTATGCGCGAGCGCTGATCGCACGGCAGGGCTGGACGCGCGAACATGCTTTCCATGCCTTCGCAATCGTTTATGCTGCCCAGCGTTTCGCGTGGGAGTTCGTGAAGCCCTACCCTTCGGTGGTCGGGCCGCTGAACCTTTTCCACGTGCTTTCGCTGGGGATGCTCGCATATGGAATCGTCTGGTGGCAGCGCGGTGATCGACCAGCCGGTGCTTGAGCGCAAGGCGGCACCCTATGTCTTCCATTCGCAGACCACCAGCCTTTGCGCCACCTGCCTTGAGCCTGTTCCGGCCAAGGTGATCATCGAGGACGAAAAGGTCTTCTACCTCAAGCGGTGCCGCAGCCACGGCGTGCAGAAGGTGCTGATCAGCGACGACCTGGCCTATTGGCGCGCGCAGAAGGAATGGCTCAAGCCGGGCGACCGGCCGTTGACCGCGCAGACCCGCACAGAGGCAGGCTGCCCCTTCGATTGCGGCCTGTGCCCCGATCACG